>NZ_JBXEQE010000003.1:0-387803 GCF_056858335.1 Agaribacillus sp. DX54 | reverse complement strand
TTAGAAAAAACTATCAACCTATCAATCAAATAGAGCCTCTATATTGTATTTTTCCAACGTTGTTTTGTTACTATTGTAAGTAATAATATGATTACTGTCTATTGAAGGGCAAAAGCTAACGTGCGGCCTTGTTGGAAGCTCTAACAAATGAGTAATGATCAGATCACTTTTATCTATCACAATTATTTTTGATTTGATGATGTTTTTATTTCTATCCCCAAAAAGAATAAATAGTTTATCTCTTAATATAAATACATCTTTCAATATAATGGATGTGGTATTTTTAGGGTGTTCGCGGTAAATTTTACGTTGTTGCACCATTGAGTTTTTAAACACGGAATGATCATAGTATTGGGTTTTACTAATTAAGGAATCATTATAATCATATTTAAAAATCACAGGTTCTGAAACACCAACAAGCCAGTAAAAACCCTCTCCCCTGATTATGTGCATGAATTTTCTGCTGACATTATCAATATTAAAACGTCCGAATTTTTTAAGTATGTTATCGTCAAAATCTGATTTTTGAATTACATCATCTTCAATAGATGATTGATAAATAACACTGTCTTTGACAAACATTCTGTTTATATCACCAATACCTTTACTTGTGAATGGAATATTATCAAAATGACTCCATTTCTTATTTTTTTTATCAAAATCATATACTGTCAATGCGGAGGTTCCTGAACTTACAATGAATAATTTGGAATTCCATAAACATATATCTGTGGGATAGATATACTCCTTCGGCCCTTTACCATAACTTGAAATAGTTTGCTCGAGTTCTAAATCTTCATTTAGAATATGTATTTTATGAGTCCCGATATCTGAAATAACATAAGTGTCGTTTATTTTTCTAATGACTCCAATATTATCTGACAAAAAGGTGCTATCATTTAATTCCGGTAAAACAAAAGTTGGTTGCATTTCGATAATTTTTATTTCATCTTTTTTGTGACTACATGAAATGAAAAAGACAATTAGTAGCGGTAAATATTCTTTCAATTTCTTCATTGATTTAGTATTTTAATTTTTCTTTTGTTCCACTTATATTTTGTTTAATTGGCTCTCCAATTATCCCAAATTGTTGTATAGCTAGCATTTAGGTTACTTTTGTGTATGTTATTTGATGTCAAAAAAGAGTAAGACAGGGTTGCTATTTGGGGTCACTTGATCTTCGAACCCTTCGGGCAATTCAAATTCAAAACCGCCTTTTGCTATAAGAAATGGGTCCAGGACATGGACCATAAATTCGCCCTGACCGTGGTATTGAATTGGTCTGAATTTTCTCATCAGCGTGTCTCCGAATTTGAAATATCTTGAATGTACTTTTTCCTCTTTTTTATAGTACAAAATTTGACAAAGCTCTTTTTTCCCTGACATAACGACGAAATATATTAACTTGTCGTTTTCAAAATAATTATTGAGTCTGGAAGGAATTTTTTGATCCAACACTTCATTGTTTATTTCCACAGGATTGTTTGATGAAGTTAGAACCTGGTCTAAATCTTTACCAAAATCAAAATAATAGTGTTTTGTTAATATGGAGTCTTGCAATTTATAGATTGATGTCTCATGAGGTAATGACATTTGGCAGTATATATCTTCTCCATACTTACAAAATGGGCTTTTCCATTCTAACAAATATTGTAAACCATTCCAAAAAGAAGGTATTGGTAATTGTTTGTGGACTATACTAAAATTTTTATCACAGGATAGAATATTGAAAAAACTTTTGTCTCCATTCAAGGCATTTTTGTTTAGTCTGTTACCACAAAAAAAGAGATACCCGTTTTCAAGCAGCTCAAAACCAGACGCCGAAAAAGGAAGTGGATAATGTTCTTTAAAATTACCTTCCCAGTCAAATCGGAGTATTTTCTCTCCAACGGAATTTCCCAGGATCAATAGGTCATTGGTACCCGATTCCACGAGAAAATCATCAATATGGAGATATTCTCCCGGGCCCTTGCCCTCTTTTTGAATGATCATCTCAAAATCTCCGGTTTCAGAAAATCTTATGATTGATTTTGATGGCTTATCCAGTATCAGGATTTTGTTTTTATAGAAAATCAGTTTATTGATACTATGGATCAAAACAGAATCGGAAAGCGGAACAGTTTTGTTTAAGCTAAAAAAATCATTTACTTCCCAGCTTTTTGCATGCGTTGTCTTAATCACTTTTGCTGCTTTCTCCTCATTCATGCTATCTTTTGTATTCTTATTACTTTGGCATGTTGTGAAAGTAAACAGCCATAAAGCCGGGATTATCATTTTGTATTTTTTCATTTGGCATATGTTATATCTGGTCTGTTAGAATCAATTTATTGTAAAGCATCCTTTCAGGTATTTATCATGGAACAAATACCTGAAAGGTGATTTCTAAAAATACATTTTGTTGAAATCCGTAATGACTTAATTTTTGCCATAGATAGTTTCAACAGTCGTTTCACAAAAAATGCTTAACAAATTGTTTAGTTACAACAATTTCCTGAAACGTCACAGCATAGCTATCCAGTGCTACTGCAATGTATGCTAGGTGGGCGCATTACTTCCACTACTTCACCCCATCTTCCGGTTTTAGTACAGGAACTTTAGCAGATCAGCGCCTACAAATACAAAAGGATCGGTAAGCGAAAGGCTTACATTGGCTACCAAGCCCAACATAAATATACCTGCTGCTATGTAGCGTAGTTTGTTCTTAAATTTAGTTTTCATTTTAAATATGTAATTTTGTTCGAATTAATTTTGTTTTATCGTGCCCTTTCGAGGTGCACGCCCTTGTCTCGTGTCGGCTTCCTGCTGACCGGGGCAAGGTGTTTTCGGGCGCTTTTTTAAAGATCAAATAGGGAGCTTTTTTTTTCCACTATATCCAACACATTTTGTTTCATGGTTTCACTGTCTTTCCATTGCATTGTTCTGTGAAAAGTATGCACACTGTAGAAGCAACCCGTAAAACAAGTCTATTTATCATAGTTGTAATCGTCAGAAACTTGAATATTAAGATTATTTGAGTACATGTTTCTATTTTTCTTTAATTAAAGTAGCGAAAAAACTCCCTGTCACAATTTGTATTCCTATAAAAATCAGAAATATAGAGGGTACCATATGCCTGATGAAATGGGTTGGTACCAGATTTCCGAAATCTACGGCAGACCATTGGTAGTAATTAACCACCCCATAAACCGTTCCGGTAAGCGTTAACAATATCCCTGTGAAAATCCCTTTTTCGAGGCTAAATTTATCTGCTATTACCCCATACAGGCTATTCAGGGGATAAACCTGATGACGATTTACATAGGTAACAACTACAAAATGTGTAATCAGTAACTGGCTTCCAATGAGCGCCATTGTCATGATGTATAACAATGTATTGATATCGAAAGTAACCGGACCTATTTTTAAGGGAGCTATTAAAAGAATACTTCCTATGATAAGGCCAAAAAGCAGGAATAACATTCCGGGAATAAAAAGAAGCCATTTCGGAGAATATAGCAAAAGAAAACGAAGATGCCTCCACCCATCTCTCCAGGTACTGAGATGGGGAGGACGGTTTCGGCCATCAGGATATAGTGTAGTGGGTACTTCGGTTATCTTTAAATGATACATAGAAGCTTTTACCACCATTTCCGAGGCAAATTCCATACCAGTAGCTTTTAGGTTTATTTTATCAAATGCTTGTTTGGTAAAGGCTCTTAATCCACAATGAAAATCTCCAATGGGAACCCTGAAAAATAAACGTCCGATAAATGATAAAACAGGATTGCCCAGATACCGGTGAAGAAATGGCATAGCCCCTTTTTTGATCCCACCTTTAAAGCGATTTCCCATGACGAGGTCATACCCTTCGTCGAGTTTCAGTATAAACGGATCCAGATTTGAAAAATCATAACTATCATCTGCGTCACCCATGATGATATACTCTCCTTGAGCATGACTAATGCCGCTAATCAAAGCCACCCCATACCCTTTTTTGGGAACATGTGTGACCCGGGCGCCGTTTTCAAGCGCGATCTCGACGGAGTTATCGTTGCTGCCGTTATCCGCGATAATAATTTCTCCCTGTATATCGCTTCGTCGCAAAAATACAAGCGCCTTATCGATACACGGTTTCAGGGTTAATTCTTCATTAAGGCAAGGCATAATAATGGATAGTTTCATGGATCGAATTTTAATTTTTTAACCTGGTACACGAAAAATCTGTTATTTTCAAATGTGAGATCAAGCCACGGAGGAGGGTTGTAAAATAAAGAAGATATCTGAAGATAATTTCCATACTGTTTATGTAAAACCAGGTAGTCGGCGAGGTTCCTGATTTTTTCCGGTTGATCATGCACAATGAGGGATTTTCTGCCCGTATATAAGCTCATAACCCGGGGTTTGAAAAACACAACAATATCATCCTCTTTTGATTGTGTAATGATGTGATGAAACATCTCTTTTGCTTCAGTTGCTTCTGGACCTTCGGCAATTTCCGGTTGATTCGCTTTTGTTATAATTTGATGATAACTGTCGATCGATAACAGAGATATGATAAGCACGAATGAAAAGATTGCGGGTTCGACCCGGATTTTTTTTAATGTGAAATCTGTTTTTAACCAGATAAGCCCAGCCATTAAAAAATAAAAATAAAATGGCAAGAACATATACATATATCTGGTTTCATGATGAGGCCAAATCAGGAGAAGTAATAAATGCAATAGACAATAAATGATGATGATCAGATCCTCCTTTTTGCGAGCATTCAGACCCAGGAAAAAAAATGGCAAGGTGATCCATATAAATACAGGGCCAAGAAAAGAACTAAAGCAGATGGAGAGACTATTCAGGTAGGCAAAGAAGTTAGCTTTTATACGCTCCATGGAGATAAGCTGGAAATGTTCGAAATAGGAAGAAGAGCCCGAAGGTAATATGATCTTGCAAATAATTTCCAGCGTCATGTAACTAACTCCAAAAATGAAAACCCACTTGTTTTGGATTAAACAGGCCTTGCTGAACCGCTGCATGGCCCATTGTATACCGAAAGTAATAAATACCGCTCCTGCCAGCAGGATACCTTCGGTACGGATCATGGCGCTAAAAAATAAAATGAATGTTAAGAGGAAAAGTTTACCATAATGCTTGTTTTTTGATTGTAATACCCATTCATAGGTCAGGAAAGAGAGCATCACAAAAAACAAATAGGGAAACTCCGAAAGAATATGTTTTGTATGATCCATCAATGCAGGGTTAAGGCCTATGCATAATGCAATGACCAGGCCTTGCATCATGCCGGTTTTTTTTCCGAACAAAATATATGCGAGCACAACTACCCCGATAAAAAAGCACATTACATATAGTTTCATCAATACAAAATTGTATCCGGCCAGTTTTATGAGCGGACTAAGTAGTATGGGCCACCCCCAGGGATATATTACCGGGGAATAAAAAGAATAGCTGGAATTTTCCACACCAAATTTATTAACTTCGTATATTTCTTTTACTTTTCCATCGAGTAAAGCCTTTGCCTGATGAATATACAGTGAGAAATCGCCTCCCCAGTCATGGAAATCATTTACTGTGATAAAAAATGTAGCAAGTGAAAAAAGTCCTATAATAACCGGTAAGAGCCAATTTAAGGCCAATTTAGTCCTCGGGTTATGTATGAGTTTCCCTGCGGTTTGTTCCGTATGAATAGGTATTTCCTTCATTTCTATATAAGTGACCTTTAATTGTCTGATTCCTGATCCTTAAACATCACAATGATAAGATTGTCTTCCTTATTAAGATTATTGAATTTTTATGGATAATATATCTCATAGAAAAGGAGCTCACTTTGAAGCCAAGGAGCTCCTGGTTGGATATGCCATAAAAAGTATTCATCGCCAGTTAAATAGATGTTCCGACGCTTATTAGCTTTAAATTGTTCTTGTGATATCATTTGATAATCAAAAATTCATAAGATGATAGTAAGTACTTTTTAGTCAAGTTGGTTTTTAAATATTTATAATTAATAAGATATGATAAGTGGAAGTACTATTATTTAGTAAGTATTATAAAGATTTTCTTTTCGGTACATCCGTTTTGATAAATCTCTATGGACGTTAAAAATCCTTTAACTTATGAAGAACCAAAATAGGGTTACTTGCAAATTCCGTACTATCTGCTATCATTTTCAATTTATCATTTATTACATGTCCCCGTTTGTTGGCTTGCAACAGAAGGCTTGGGTTGAGTACACTAATAAATGTATCTTGATATGCATATCGTGGACGGAAAATAAATGACTCAAAAATTCTACTTGCTGGTTCCATGACTATGACAGTTTTATTTTTTTTACTGTAAATGGCATAGAGATATTCTCCATTCCGCATAAAATCGAAATAAATATAATTCGATGTTTCAACAAAATATTGGAATATGTAACTGTACTTATCTTTATTTTCATCAAATAAAGCTTCGCTTTTGGTCATGTGGATTGGTATATTATTACCGTTAAAGTCTAATTTTATTTTTGGCATTAATTCTCCATTTCCATTGTATTGATATACTTCCCCTTCCCATGTCTTAATAAAATTGAGGGAATCCCCGAGTAGATAAAAAGGATAATGTGGGTTAAACCATCTATTAGTCCCAATATCATATTCAAAATATTTATTAACCACCTTGTTTTTCCTGACGGTTATTAGATCAAAATATATACTTTCATTGAAGAAATGTGGTGTTCCATTGGTGAAAAACATTATATCTTCACCCAAGGCAAAAAAATGATATGGCCATATTTCCAAATATTCACTATCAATAAATTCTCCACTTAGTGTATATCGCATTAAGTTATGTTTGGGTAAGTCGAAAATTAGAAGGTGATTGTTGATGGGATCAATGGAAAAACGGGAAGCACTATGATATTCCCCGGGACCATTGCCCTTTTTTCCTATCTTTCGTATGAAATTCCCTTGTAAATCAAAAGTTAACAATAAATCATTGTTATTGTCAAATAGTATTAAGGTATCATTAAGTATTTGTATTAGATCTATTTCACCAATTAATGAATTTCCACCTGACTCCAAGGGAATAAAAACCGGTTTTTCCAAAAACCGGCCGATATCATTTTTAATAGCCTCCTCTTTAACGATTATCTGTTTATTAATGAATAGATTTTCATTTTTTGACCTCGGCTTTTTCTCATTACAACTAATCAAAACCGATGAAATTAAAATAGGAATGAATGAACTATTCTTCATAGTAAAACGGTAATTTAAGAATTAAAAATAATAACCAAGGGACCTGTTAAAGGTCTCTTGGCATAATTATCAGCAAGGCGATTGATCGCATCTACAAGCGTAACCACTACAATTGGTAACTCCTGTTGAATCAACATTACAAGATTGCTGGTGCCCAGGGCAAGATTTGTAGCCTACGAAAATGCCGCAATATTCGCTAGTATTACAACCAGTTCTGGTTGCCTTTTCCTTCTGAACGCACACGCCATCAACGCATGCAAAACCGGGGGGACAGCCGTTGCATGAGTCACTAATACTGCTACTCGATGTTTGTGCCAGTAAATCAGCGCCTATCATGTATAAAAGGATCGGTAAATCGGTAAGCTAAAGGCTTACATTGGCTACCAAGCCCATCATAAATATACCAGCTGCAACATACCTCAGCTTGTTTTTAAATTTAGTTTTCATTTTAAATATATAATTTTGTTCGAATTAATTTTGTTTTATCATGCCCTTTCGAGGTGCACGCCTTTGTCTCGCGTCAGCTTCCTGCTGGCCGGGGCAAGGTGTTTTCAGGTGCTTTTTTAAAGTGTACAATTTTTCATGTTGCAGAACAGGCTAAAAATTGATATGTCTCTGAAATCATAAAGGGTCTTCCTGTAACAGTAACAGAGACCAGCGGATAATTTCCTGTCCTATTATAATAGAGGGGTTTACAAAAAGAAGTTATCCTGGTTTTAGATTTTTTTTTTAAAAGTTCAAAAACTTTACTAATGCCAGAATATTTACAAAGCAGGGGCTTGTATGTTACAGGCTCTGGATTTAAGCATTTTTTCTGCCTGCAGGTCGATTAAATTGAAGATATAACCGTTGTATTTATCCCTTAATAAGAGCAGTGAGTCTATAACGATCATTTGCAGTACACGACCAAGCTATCGCTGGGAAGAGTCATTACCTTAGAAATTGTTTCTACTTGTGTGCTAAACAGGCTTAAAGGACTTAAATCAAAAATGACTTTGGTCTCTTTATTGGTTGTTTTACAAGATGATCCAATGGCAAATACAATTATTAAATTATATAAATATTTCATATTGATTTTTAGAAAACAGATAATATGTATGTAAACAGGCAGGGGTTTTCTGAAATTCTTGCCTCATAAACATGATATTTCAAACACTATCAGTCACACGGATGACTTGGGCCATAAAACTTGTGAGGCACATTCCCCACCCAGACTGTTTGACAATCCACATCATCAATGTTATCGCACCTAATGCATTGTCCGGTAGTACTACTATTACTACCTGTTTGTGCCAGCAGATCAGCACCTATATCAAAACTCTTTAAATCTTATTAAAGCTAATATTGGATTTGAAACATATGTAATAGCGCTCAATTGTTGATTACTCAGGACATTTTTATTTTCAGAATCGAGCAAAAGGTGAGGTTTAATCAAAGCAACAAAAAAATTGTCATTTGCTTCACTAATTATCAAAGGAGGATATACACTTGCGTATATATCATTTTTGATTTGATTGGTATATATAAGCGTTTTTTTAGTTTTTTTAGAATATAGTGTGTAGAACGGCCCATCATCTCCTTGATACACATAATCGAAGGTGAAATTAATGAAATTAGTTGTTTCACAATACCTAAAAGGATTACACATATATTCTGAAAAATCAATAGCCTTACCTCCTTTTATCTCTTCGTAAGGAAGGTTCTTATCGAATGAAATAATAGTGTGATATGACAATTCTTTATCTTGATTCACTGAAAAAATTGTATCATTCCATGATGGATGAAATAACATTTCTTTGCCAGATAATATAAATGGTTTTCTGTTTTTAACCCTCCTTATTCCATTTTCTTCTACATGACTAAATATAGTACTATAACCCTGATTTGTAACAATCAATTCATGCCCCTTTCCCATATTGGTAAATGCCCATATGTCATCAAGAATTCCTACGCTTGCTGGACCAAATGGTAAAGTTGTTTGACTAATTGGCTCAAGGTCAAGGTTGAACTTAATTAATTTAAAACCTCCAAGAATATATAGGTTTTCATTATTATCAATGAACATATCCAATAAGTCTGTATATTCATACGGACCTTTTCCTTTGTTATGGAGTTTCTTTACGAACCTTCCATCCATATCAAAAATAAAAACCGATTCTGATAAACCGTCTTGTATGTAAAATCTATTGTTACAGTAGATCACTTTGGTTATTTCACCTATCACAGAATACTCTGATGTCTCTAGAGGAATATAACTTACAGAATCAATTAAGTGAGATAATGAAACATTGTTGTCTATAAATTCTTCTTTGATTGGGATATTATTTTTAACCGATTCAATATCCACTTGCAATTCCTTTTGGCCACAAGAAAACCAAAATGAACAAATACTTATAACAATAACTAAAAATTCAACTCTTGGAATAAATTCCATTTTCTTTTTTTATTGAAACATTTCTCTTACCATTGTCACAATCACATTCCACAGCATTAACCCATTTTGTAACATTCGAAGTACCACCGCTGCTACTGCCCCCATTACTACCACTACTGCTGCCGCTTGTCTGTGCTAATAAATCCGTACCTACATGTACAAAAGGATTGGTAAGCGAAAGGCTTACATTGGCTACCAAGCCCAACATAAATATACCAGCTGCAACATACCTCAGCTTGTTTTTAAATTTAGTTTTCATTTTAAATATATAATTTTGTTCGAATTAATTTTATTTTATCGTGCCCTTTCGAGGTGCACGCCCTTGTCTCGCGTCAGCTTCCTGCTGGCCGGGGCAAGGTGTTTTTGGGTGATTTTTTAAAGATTACATACATAGGCATTTGCCGGTTTGTAAATGATACATTATTTCAGTGAGGTAAAACCCAGGAGACAATAGCCCTTGCATGGTTCAGTTGATGTCAAAAAAAAGCAAGACAGGATTGCTGTTTGGCTTAACCTGTTCAATGAGTTGTTGGGGCAGCTCAAATTCAAGTTTTCCTTCAGGAATTAAAAATGGCGTTAGCACATGCACCATAAATTCACCATTACCATGATACTCAATGGGGAAAAAATGATTGGAGAGATCTTCAAATTTGATATACCTGGAATATACTTTTTCTTCACTTTTTTTGTAGATGACCTGGTGTACCCCTTTACCTTGCATAACCACGAAATGGACAATTTGGTCATTTTCAAAATAACTGTTGAGCATGCAGGGAAATTCTTCTTCCAGGACTTTATTCCTTATATCTCCGGCGGCGTTATAGGAGGTCAATATGGATTTTAAATCTTTGCCAAAGTCAAAGTAATAATGTGGGGTTATAGCTGAGTTCTGTAATTTATAAATGGTCGTATTATTTGGCAAAGACATCTGGCAGTATACATCTTCCCCATATTTACAGAAAACACTGTTATTCTGAAATATGTATCTTAGCCCATCCCAGAATAAAGGTATTGGTAATTGTTTGTGAACTATATTGAAATTTTTATCACAGAATAGAATATTGAAAAAACTTTTGTCTCCATTCAAGGCATTTTTGTTTAGCTTGTTACCGCAAAAAAAGAGATACCCGTTTTCAAGCAGCTCAAAACCAGACGCCGAAAAAGGAAGTGGGTAATGTTCCTTAAAATTACCTTCCCAGTCAAATCTGAGTATTTTCTCTCCACCGGAATTTCCCAGGATTAATAAGTCATTGGTACCCGATTCCACGAGAAAATCATCAATATGGAGATATTCTCCCGGGCCCTTACCCTCTTTTTGAATGATCATCTCAAAATCTCCGGTTTCAGAAAATCTTATGATTGATTTTGATGGCTTATCCAGTATCAGGATTTTGTTTTTATAGAAAATCAGTTTATTGATACTATGGATCAAAACAGAATCGGAAAGCGGAACAGTTTTGTTTAAGCTAAAAAAATCATTTACTTCCCAGCTTTTTGCATGTGTTGTCTTAATCACTTTTGCTGCTTTCTCCTCATTCATGCTATCTTTTGTATCCTTATTACTTTGGCATGTTGTGAAAGTAAACAGCCATAAAGCCGGGATTATCATTTTGTATTTTTTCATTTGGCATATGTTATATCTGGTCTGTTAGAATAAATTTATTGTAAAGCATCCTTTCAGGTATTTATCATGGAACAAATACCTGAAAGGTGATTTCTAAAAATACATTTTGTTGAAATCCGTAATGACTTAATTTTTGCCATAGATGATTTCAACAGTCGTTTCACAAAAAATGCTTAACAAATTGTTTAGTTACAACAATTTCCTGAAACGTCACAGCATAGCTGTCCAGTGCTACTGCAATGTATGCTAGGTGGGCGCATTACTTCCACTACTTCACCCCATCTTCCGGTTTTAGTACAGGAACTTTCCTGTGCTAGCAAATCAGCGCCTACAAATACAAAAGGATCGGTAAGCGAAAGGCTTACATTGGCTACCAAGCCCAACATAAATATACCTGCTGCTATGTAGCGTAGTTTGTTCTTAAATTTAGTTTTCATTTTAAATATGTAATTTTGTTCGAATTAATTTTGTTTTATCGTGCCCTTTCGAGGTGCACGCCCTTGTCTCGTGTCGGCTTCCTGCTGACCGGGGCAAGGTGTTTTTGGGTGCTTTTTTAAAGATTACATAGGCATCCTTTCTTTTTTTAGTGATACATTTGTTTTAGTTTTTCTTTCTAATCCCGGGGAAGCAGTAGCTATAATATAGTTTGCCTTCTGTTTGTGTTCCATGTACATTTTTCCCAGGTATTCGCCCATAATTCCCAATACAGTCAGTTGTGTTCCCGACAAGCGTGACAGGTGGGAGATGACCACATAATCGAATACACCTTCCAATAGGCTGTTTTCGGCATTGCCACAATGAAAAGACAAATTCGGGTACTGACAACGGGCCTTTTCAATTTTTTCATTTGACAGATCAATGCCCAAGCCTGTTTTTGGTTTAAGCGCATGAAGCAGGCTGCCTTCGCTACAGCCAATCTCGATTACAGAAGCGCCTGAAGGGATCACATTGGTATGGTAGCGTCGCAAAAAACGATGAACAAAACGATTTTTTTTCATAGCATTTCATGGTGTTTATGTGTTGATAAAAAATGTGGGTGATTCCAGCCAAGTAGTGCGGGGAAGAAATTTTTGAAGTGTTTTTTCTCCACAGAGCGGAGAATATTCCGGTCAAATACCAGGAATAAGACCGAGATGGTTACCAGGAAAAAGTAATACTTTTTTACGTATTGCCAACTTTTTGCAATCATCTCATACTGATTTTAGTTTTTTTCAATTCATAGCCTTTCATTAAATCAAGGAAACTCAGCTGGCAGATGAGCTTTCCACTGGTCATTCAGCGCAGCAACTATTACGATACTACATGCACATGACCTATATTGGCTATCGAACCAGGTAAAATGGCAGTAGCCAAATAATAAATAGTTACATTACTGTTATTCAGGATTATTGCATCATATTACAAGTCCTCAAAAGTGTACAATTTTTCATGTTGCGGAACAGGCTAAAAATTGATATGTCTCTGAAATCATAAAGGGCCTTCCTCTAACAATAACAGAGACCGCCGGAAATTTCCTGTTCTATAATATTATAGAGGGAGTTAATAAAAGAAGTTATCCTGGTTTTAGATTTTTTTTTTAAAAGTTCAAAAACTTTACTGATGCCAGAATATTTACAAAGCAGGGGCTTGTATGTTACAGGCTCCGAATATAAGCATATTTGCCCTCATGAAATATTAATTTATTGATACCACGGGTTAAAATATAATCAGAAAGTGGAATAGTTTTGCTTAAACTAAAAAAATCATTTACTCTCTAACCATTTTCTTTTCTATTTTAATCTAAATTGGCAATAAGTTGTATTCTATTGCCAAAGAGTGGATCAGAGAGTTTTTTGGACACATATCCTTTATCTGCAAATAGTTTCCCAAACATCTTTTCAGTCATTGATTTCATCACTTTAAGATCTATATCATCTACATTGCACTTGGTTAAAAAGAAGGAGATGATCTCTCCTTTATCGTTGATGATCAAATGCAGTTTAAAGCCATAAAACCACCCTATGGAGCAAAACCCTCTTTCTGCGGCTTCTTTAAAGGTTCTATACTGATGTATTCTTCTGTTATGACACACTTTCAAATGTGTTGAATCCACAAAACTTGTGCCTCTACATTTACCTAATCCCTTGGTTTTTAAGAATATCATTAAGGGGGCCGCCACTTTTTTCTTTAGTGCTACACATCTCTGATAGGAGACAAGGTCGGGGAAAAGGTCGTTAAGGTGAACACAAACATACTGGTTGTAAAATGATTTGAAATTAGTGAATTGGCCGTAATGGAAAAGGATAAGGATGCTAATAATTTCTGAGTCAGAAAGTTGAGATTTTCTTAGACGACCACCTCCTTTTTTAGATTCGATGAGATGTTTTCTGATTTGAAGTTCAAAATCTTGGGAAAAACCGTCGGCTTCCACGAAAAATTCAGTAATTTTATCCTTAAGCATAAGGGTTGTTTCTTGAGTTAAGATATTGAAATTGGACACTTTAATATACTCAAAAACAACCTTTTTTCGTCTCCAAAATGGAATTTCCTTAAACAATATTCACGTTAAACTATGGTACGAATTAAATATTTTGAAAAAAAAATACAAGACCATAAACAGAGTATGAAAGCACTTGACCGATACCTGCAAAATGTTAGAATCCAAAAAGCCAAAAAATACATAAAAAAAAATGATGTGGTTTTGGATATAGGAAGTTCAGATGGTGTCCTGTTTGAAAAATGTAAAGAAAAAGTACGCCACGGCTATGGTATTGACCCTATTTTAAGAGAAGAAAAAAGCGCTGCTTTTTATACATTAATACCAGGAAAGTTTCCTGAAGCAGTCCCTAAGGGTTTAACCTTTGATACCGTGCTTATGCTTGCAGTTCTGGAGCATATTCCAAAAAATATGCACGTTGCATTATCGAAGAATATATATGAATTATTGAAACCAGGGGGAAGAGTGATCATCACTGTGCCATCCCCTAAAGTGGATTATATTCTCAAAGTTCTTTTAAAATTGAATTTGGTTGATGGAATGAGCCTTGAAGAACATTATGGCTTTAATCATGGAGATACCAAAAAAATATTTTCAATAGGATATAGGCTATTGGTATGGAGAAAATTCCAATTTGGATTGAATAACCTTTTTGTTTTTGAAAAAATTGGATAATCGATGCAGTCCATATGAGTATGTTCCCATTTGGATGTTGCACCCACGCTTTTGAAACATATGTAATAGCGCTCAATTGTTGATTACCCAGGACATTTTTATTTTCAGAATTGAGCAAAAGGTGAGGTTTAATCAAATCAATAACCTTACCTCCTTTTATCTCTTCGTTAGGAAGGTTCTTATCGAATGAAATAATAGTGTGATATGACAACTCTTTATCTTGATTCACTGAAAAAATTGGATCACTCCATGATGGATGAAATAACATTTCTTTGCCAGATAATATAAATGGTTTTCTGTTTTTAACCCTCCTTATTCCATTTTCTTTTTTTATTGAAACATTTCAGAAAAGAGTTTGGTGAAAACAAAACCTTCGCTTGTCTGTGTTAATAAATCCGTACCTACATGTACAAAAGGATCGGTAAGCGAAAGGCTTACATTGGCTACCAAGCCCAACATAAATATACCAGCTGCAACATACCTCGGCTTGTTTTTAAATTTAGTTTTCATTTTAAATATGTAATTTTGTTCGAATTAATTTTGTTTTATCATGCCCTTTCGAGGTGCACGCCCTTGTCTCGTGTCGGCTTCCTGCTGGCCGGGGCAAGGTGTTTTCGGGTGCTTTTTTAAAGACTACATAGGCATCCTTTCTTTTTTTAGTGGTACATTTGTTTTGGTTTTTCTTTCTATTCCCTGGGAAGCAGTAGCTATAATATAGTTTGGCCGCTGTTTTTGAGCCATGTACATTTTGCCCAGGTATTCGCCCATGATCCCCAGTATGGTCAGTTGTACTCCCGATAAAAATAATCCGCTGGCGATAATGGAGGTCCATCCTGATACGGCATGGCCCAAAGCCATTATCACGATGGCATAAACGCCATAAATAACGGGGCTTGTTTTGAGTTCGGTTTTCATTGTGTACTTCACTTGTCTGGCATAGCCGATGAAAAAATAATTATTACTTTAAAGTAATTATTTGGATGATCAGGTTTCCAGTTGGCATGTGCTGCTCGATCATCTGTATAAATCCTTGTTTAAGCTCCGTATTCTTTACTTTAATTGATTCATAGTAATCATTTTTATACACTTTTAAAAAAGCACTAGGATAGAAATAATTAATAAGTTTACCATCGTTTGTGCCAGCCTTTGGCCAAAATGGCATACCTCCGTCGATATCATTATGAAATCCTACATCGTAGATATCATAATTAAATACGACATTACAATTAGAACCATCTGACTTATTGTAAAATACAGACTTCGCATATTGGTGATAGGAAAGGTTTATAAAAAGATAATCTTTGGTCTCTATCACTTTGCCCACTGAAACTTGCTCTTCTATCTTTTGAAGATATGCTTTTTTATTTGCCATGCTTTCCATATCAATTTGATCCGCATGCTTCGTTTCAATAAAATAGGTTGCTGAAATATTTTGTCCATCTCCTGATATTCTGTAAATGGTATCGTTAGCCACTTCTTTAAAAGTCAGCGTATCATAATAGTTATAAAATTGAGCGGGATATATAGGCATATCATTCGCTACCCTAAATGGTTTATGAGGCAAAAGTTGTTGTTTAATAGTACCGGTATGATCAATGACTTGTATAGAAAAATCTTTGGTGACCTTTTTTTCATAATTGTAATAGGCGGGAGGAATATAGCAAGCTATGAGATCATTGGAAATTTCCTTTATTCCATAGCTCCAAAAAGACAGATTTATTTTTTTCAAAAACTCCCCGGTAAGGCTAAAAATAAAAATGCAATTAAGATTACCATCATATATGTAAACTGATTCTTCGTGTTCATTTAAGCTAATTTTAGACAGACTGATATATTCCTCCGGGCCTTTACCTCGCTTTCCGATTGTTCTCAGAAATTTTCCTTTTAAATTGAATAGAAGAAGTTTTTCTTGCGACCGATCACTGATTAATACATACTTGTTGCCAACCTCTATTGCTGAAACTTTTCCGAATATGCTCCTGTCATTGACTTCCAAAACAACATATGCTATAGAATCAGCGATAGTACTTAGGTTTATTTTTTTATCTACTGACATTGCGTTTTTTATATTCACTATTTGGCATGATCCTTCATGTTCGTTTTGAGAACGGTCCGGTGTACAACTAAGAAGCAATAAGCTAATTATGCCTATTAGAATTGGTATGTTATCGTTTATCTTCATTTTTGGTATGTTATCGTTTATCTTCATTTGTAGATCAGGAAAAAGAGACTGCCTTATAAATGATATGTAAAAGTGCATAGTTTTAACTTAATCAGTGACCAATAGTATAAGACAGAGCGTCTGAATCAATCATTTCAATTTTCATACAGCGTTTTAAGACAGTCTCTTTTAATCAAAAAAACAGCTCTTTAAAAACTGGGTTCAGTGTAACAACCTTGTATAGCTTTTACGTCCTGTGGCTGACATCCCGTTCCGGAGCCTTCACAAGTCTGTACGTACCCTTCATGTATATCACTACCTGGTTGATCACGCATTATCTTATCTCCTCGTATTTCTCTTTTCCCAGTCTCAAATATAAATGTCTCAATACACAAAGCAGGTTGTCCAGTGGTGCCACTAGTAGCCTGTGCCAGCAGTTCAGCACCTACATGTACAAAAGGATCGGTAAGCGAAAGACTTACATTGGCAATCAGGCCGAGCAGGAATATACCAGCTGCAACATACCTCAACTTGTTCTTAAATTTAGTTTTCATTTTAAATATATAATTTTGTTCGAATTAATTTTGTTTTATCGTGCCCTTTCGAGGTGCACGCCCTTGTCTCGCGTCAGCTTCCTGCTGACCGGGGCAAGGTGTTTTCGGGTGCTTTTTTAAAGATTACATAGGCATCCTTTCTTTTTTTAGTGATACATTTGTTTTGGTTTTTCTTTCTAATCCCGGGGAAGCAGTAGCTATAATATAGTTTGGCCGCTGTTTGTGTGCCATGTACATTTTCCCCAGATATTCGCCCATAATTCCCAATACAGTCAGTTGTACTCCCGACAAGCGTGACAGTTGGGAGATGACCACATAATCGAATACACCTTCCAATAGGCTGTTTTCGGCATTGCCACAATGAAAAGACAAATGCGGGTACTGACAACGGGCCTTTTCAATTTTTTCATTTGACAGATCAATGCCCAGGCCTGTTTTTGGTTTAAGCGCATGAAGCAGGCTGCCTTCGCTACAGCCAATCTCGATTACAGAAGCGCCTGAAGGGATCACATTGGTATGGTAGCGTCGCAAAAAACGATGAACAAAACGATTTTTTTTCATAGCATTTCAAGGTGTTTGTGTGTTGATAAAAAATGTGGGTGATTCCAGCCAAGTAGTGCGGGGAAGAAATTTTTGAAGTGTTTTTTTTCCACAGAGCGGAGAATATTCCGGTCAAATACCAGGAATAAGACCGAGATGGTTACCATGAAAAAGTAATACTTTTTTACGTATTGCCAACTTTTTGCAATCATCTCATACTGATTTTAGTTTTTTTCAATTCATAGCCTTTCATTAAATCAAGGAAACTCAGCTGGCAGATGAGCTTTCCACTGGTCATTTAGCGCAGCAACTCTTACGATACTACATACACATGACCTATATTGGCTATCGAACCAGATAAAATGGCAGTAGCCAAATAATAAATAGTTACATTACTGTTATTCAGGATTATTGCATCATATTACAAGTCCTCAAAAGTGTACAATTTTTCATGTTGTGGAACAGGCTAAAAATTGATATGTCTTTGAAATCATAAAGGGTCTTCCTCTAACAGTAACAGAGACCGCCGGAAATTTCCTGTTCTATAATATTATAGAGGGAGTTAATAAAAGAAGTTATCCTGGTTTTAGATTTTTTTTTTAAGTTCAAAAACTTTACTGATGCCAGAATATTTACAAAGCAGGGGCTTGTATGTTACTATTCTCTGGTTCTGGTTTGAAAGGGTATAAGTGGTATGAAAATGTGCTTAATATTTCTTTTATCATAAATCACAGCCAAAACAGGCTTTTTGCACTTTCCTAAAAGCTCAAAACTTGAACTTTTATATCCGTAATATTGGAATTTTGGGTTAAGTGTTCGTGTTTTGAGTAATAATTCCTTTTTGGATGAAGATTCAATAAAGACTTTGCATGTAGACTTTTGGTTTCATTAAAGAACGTAACTGTGTCAAGTATTATGAGGTTTTGCTCTATTTGATACTGTTTAAAAGAAGCATAATGTAGTAGTTCGAGATCTTCACTTAAAGCTCTGACCTCTTCCTTGTAGTAACTCTCCATTTTTCTAAGCTTTGATTTAAGGGCCATTAAATACAGTGGGAAAGAGATCAATAGGGCTATTCCAAAGAACCAGTTGAGCTTCACCATTTTAATTTGCATACCAGGATTATTGTATCGGTAAAATTATCGTCAAAAGTTTCGAACATTCTTTTCAGAGGGCTGCTATCAGCAATCTGGTCAATGATGGACTTCTCCGAAGGGTTATATCCAAACATCATGGTTTCCTTCTTTTCATTATAGTACTTGCAACCACTAACAGCGAAACTTTCAGAAGGATGCCAGATATTGGTATATGATATTTTTTCTCCTTTTCTAATGATTACACTATATATATATTGAGTAGTAGAGCTCTTAAAAAGAAAATGTGATAAGGAATCACAAAATATAAGTCCTCCATATGTCAAATCAAATTCTTTAAAAGCATGGTGTACATCATAGTTTTTATCGATTGTTTCCTCTAAAAAATCAGGAGGTGGTGCGGCTTGAAATCTCAGTGAATACTTCTCCTCAATTTCCTCGTCTATCAGTTTATACACCCGATTTCCTAATATTTCGGCAAAAAAGACCTCACCTCGCTCATTGACATGAAAATTATTACTGCTCATAGAATGTAAAGCTGTAAAATCCTGATTTTCGTTAAAGGGGAAATAGCCTTTCGAAAACTGAAAATTGTCATCAGTGATGGTCAATCTAAATCTTTTTTTATTATCTATAGGAATATAATTGTTATAGAAGTAGTACTTATTATATAAATGACTATAAGCATGATTTGAAAAAGGGAAAGGTATTTTTTGTTCTTCAATAAAATTGCCAAGCAAATCAAAGAATATAAACTTTGCCAGGTAGCTGTCATATATTTCAACTCTTGATTTGTCTGAATTTAACACCACGCTGGAAATGGTTTTAAATTCCCCCGGGCCTTTTCTGTTGGTAGTGGTGATTCTCCCCAACAAATTCCCTGACATATCACAAATAAGTATGGACTTGGCAAATGTTTTGTCAATAACATAAAGGGTGTCATTGTTTACCAATATTCTATCTATCTGGCCTATGAAGTTGTTTTTATCAGTGTTTAATCTGATGATATCATAACCGCTAAACAGGCTTTCGAAGTTTGCCAGTTTTGTATCACCATTGGCTGTTTCTTTTATCAGATCAATGGTACTGCTGTTTACTTTGGTCGGATGTGTATATTCTATTTCCTTTTTACAAGAAATGATAGAAAGACAAAAAACTGCAATGTAAATGGTTTGTTTCATAATTATACTTTTTTAATACTATTATGAGAAGTGGTGCTATTTTAAAAAAAATTACTATTGCTTCAGGAGTAAGTGTAGACATTTGAGAAAGTGTATTACTCTTCATTCCCATTTCATTTTTATACCTAAACATTTTAATCTAAAAATATAGGGCCAAATCAATAGTATAACCAGGTGCATGAAGAAATAAATTACTAACAACAAATCCTTTTTTCTTCGCTTGTAGGCTCCCAGAAAAGCAAAAGGAAGTGAGTTTGGTTTTCAATTTCGTGAGAGTTATTCATATCTTTGCAATCTGATATTGATCATTTCACCCTATAAAAAATCAATACAGGGTTGCTTTCTATATTGATATTTAAGAGTCTTTGCTTTATTTCTTGCGTTTGTGATACTGTTTCGTTGGAATTGACTATATTTTTAAAATCATCGACCTTGTCCGGATGATTCCCGGGAGTAAACTTCTTGATAAAATATATTGAATCTGAAGCAAGAAAATTTTCATAAGTTATCTTTGGAAGCATATCATCAACGAGATGTATTTTTTCCCCTAGTTTCGATGATTTATCTATAAATACGCTGACGATAGCCAACCCTTTGTAAAATTGAAAAAAAATAAAATCATGGGTTTCAAAATAGTTCCGTATTGCCCACATGCTTTTGTATAATTCAAGCGTACTTATCAAATTTCCTTCGGCATCGTGTTGGCCGGCCCCCTGTCGTTTTTCTAAATCTGCCAGTTGTTTTATATCCAGTTGTTTCGTTGAATTTACTTCTATGAATGGCCTGATTTTCCCATCTTTAAACTGATAAATTCTGTTCATATAAGTAGTCATAAATTTTATGTCGCTTTTTGTACGATAAAAACTACTTTGCCCGAATTCGGTGGATGTATAAATACCGTTTCCCAACATTTCTTTGATGACTTTTCCCTTAGAGTCTACCAGGTATAGTATGGGAGATGACCCATTGGTGAGAGGGTTTATATGCACTAAGAATTGTCCGTTTTTCACATATTGAAATGACTTTGGTGTTCCTCTTATGTGTAATCTAAACTCTTCAATAAAGTCGCCATTTAAATCGTAAGTTATGATTTTTTTAGTTGTAGGATCTAATACGAAAAGATAGTTGGTATCCGTGTCAATTTCCCCTATTTGCAAATATTCTCCAGGTCCCTGCCCGGAATGCTTAATAGTTCTTATGTGCCGCCCGTTTTCATTAAAAAGCAATACCTTATTGACTGAACCCTTATCCAAAATTAAAATTTTCTTATCGACCAATTTGATTTGTGAAATATTTGACAGCAGGCTTTCTTTTTTGGTTTCTAAAGGGACAAAGTGATAAGAAACAAAAAGATCTGAGTACGGGATTGACTTTAAACTCCCAGCTTTGTTTTCATCAAAAATAATTAAATGAGGGTTTGTCAGATCTTCATTTTGAATATTCTTATTTGGTGAATGACATCCAAAAAGTAATATCAAGGCTATGGTAATTACAATATTTTTCATATAATGTTACATGTTATTATTTTTAAACAGAGTCAGTCTATAAACCCGGTTTTCAGAAAAACTGAATTCCCGGGATTCTCTCCCGGGAGGGGTAATCCACAAAGCCATTCAATTTTTCAGTAGTCTAATGACTTTACAGACAGACTTTAGTTCTACTTTGACACCTTATGCTACTATACCTAGTGGGTGTCAGGTTGAGCTCGTTGAAACCTTAATGCTCTCCATTTCGACTAGCTCAATGTGACCCATGAGGTAAATGTGTCAAAGTAGAATTAGGTACTCTTGTTAAAATTCCAATCTCTTAAGTTTTGGAAGACAGGAATTTGGCTGAATATCTATTTAATTACAAAAAAGCGTTAAAGTTGCTATGTTACCCTTGGTTAATACATTACATTCACTACTATAGGTAATCCGGATAGTACCCTCCCCAATATCACAACTACCAGAAAAGCCTGATTTACATTCTTTTTTTATTTTTTGTTTGCTAGGAAATACTTCGCCTCCACAGGTGATAGTCTCTAAATCGGTAGCTGTTACAATGGTTTCACAGCCATCATTTGTACCACTGTTGGTGCCACTAGTAGCCTGTGCCAGCAGTTCAGCACCTACATGTACAAAAGGATCGGTAAGCGAAAGACTTACATTGGCAATCAGGCCGAGCAGGAATATACCAGCTGCAACATACCTCAGCTTGTTTTTAAATTTAGTTTTCATTTTAAATATATAATTTTGTTAGAATTAATTTTGTTTTATCGTGCCCTTTCGAGGTGCACGCCCTTGTCTCGCGTCAGCTTCCTGCTGACCGGGGCAAGGTGTTTTCGGGCGCTTTTTTAAAGATTACATAGGCATCCTTTCTTTTTTTAGTGATACATTTGTTTTGGTTTTTCTTTCTAATCCCGTGGAAGCAGTAGCTATAATATAGTTTGGCCGCTGTTTGTGTGCCATGTACATTTTGCCCAGGTATTCGCCCATAATTCCCAATACAGTCAGTTGTACTCCCGACAAGCGTGACAGTTGGGAGATGACCACATAATCGAATACACCTTCCAATAGGCTGTTTTCGACATTGCCACAATGAAAAGACAAATTCGGGTACTGACAACGGGCCTTTTCAATTTTTTCATTTGACAGATCAATGCCCACTTCTGTTTTTGTTTTAAGCGCATGAAGCAGGCTGCCTTCGCTACAGCCAATCTCGAGTACAGAAGCGCCTGAAGGGATCACATTGGTATGGTAGCGACGTAAAAAACGATGAACAAAACGATTTTTTTCATAGCATTTCATTAAATAAAGGAAACTCAGCTGGCAGATGAGCTTTCCACTGGTCATTTAGCGCAGCAACTATTACGATACTACATACACATGACCTATATTGGCTATCGAACCAGATAAAATGGCAGTAGCCAAATAATCAATAGTTACATTACTGTTATTCAGGATTATTGCATCATATTACAAGTCCTCAAAAGTGTACAATTTTTCATGTTGCAGAACAGGCTAAAAATTGATATGTCTCTGAAATCATAAAGGGCCTTCCTCTAACAGTAACAGAGACCACCGGATAATTTCCTGTTCTATAATATTATAGAGGGATTTAAAAAACGAAGTTATCCTATCTTTTGAAATTTTTTTAAAACTCCCGGACCGGTATAATGGATGGGTACCTAAAGACATTTAAAAATCAGGTTTAAAAAAAAATTAGCTTTCCAAGGATAACTTCTACCCCCATCTCCCTCTTTATACTATAGAAGGTTAATAATAATTGCATGAAGTATCTAAATTATACTGTTGAAGATTTTGTGCTGGATAAGGAGTTTCGGGAATGGGTTATCAAGCCAAATAAGGAGCTAAATCTATTCTGGCAAAATTGGCTGGAAAAACATCCGGAGAAACGGGAAGTGGTGCGGCAAGCGGTGGAAATTATTATAAATTTACCGATCCGGCTATATGAAATCACGGAAGAAGAGATTGAAGACCTGTCTTCGAATTTGGAAAGATCTATTGAACGTAGCGAAGAGCCCTTGCCTGGATTGCAGCCAACCGAGATTCCATTAAATGCCCATGTGATTTCCAGCCAGCTAGCCAGAACGAACTCTAGTAGTAATATTAAGAAATGGATTTTTGTGGCGGCAACTGCTCTCTTAGCAATCGGGTTTAGCTATTACCTTTCGAGAGTATCAAATTCCAATTTTCCGGAAAAGGAAGTCAATAAAACCAAACTTACAGTCAGAGAAAACCCTAAAGGCAATAAGTCTACACTATTTTTAAGCGATGGCTCTAAAGTGATACTTAATGCTGCCAGTAAAATTTCATTTCCCCATCCCTTTAAAGAATACCATAGAGAGGTATACCTGGAAGGGGAGGCTTTTTTTGAAGTTGAAAAAGATGAAAACAGACCTTTCAGGGTGGTAACCCAAAATATGACTACAACGGTACTTGGTACCTCATTTAATGTATGTGCTTATCCTGAAGATCTGGACATCCGCGTTTCCTTAACCACTGGTAAGGTTACCATCGATAAGTTAAACAAGGAAGCTAACCCACAGGTCTTATCACCGGGAGAACAATTAATCTATCTAAAACCCGAAGATACTTTTCGCAAGACAAAATTCGATTTAAAAGAAGTTGTAGCCTGGAAAGATAATATACTTTTTTTTCGTGATGCCAGCGAAGCGACAGTGATAAAGAGGCTGGAATATTGGTATAACGTCGACATCAAAGTACTTAATCGAAGCCCTAAGGCCTGGGCAATCAATGCAGCGTTTGATAACAAGCCTTTGGCAAGTGTCCTACGCACCTTAAGTTATACCATGAATTTTGATTTTAGCATTGAGGGTACAGAAGTTACCATAGCATACTAACCATTCATACACAAATCTAAACCCCTTTCACAATGACAATGTATTTTGACAGTAGCTAAAAATTCCGGCAATGTTCTAGGAATATTGCCGGAACCATTGTTCCCTATCAGCATCGAAATATGGCAAGTTGGAAAAAGAGCTATTTCGGGATGATAGCGGGCTTTAATGAATTCATGTAAGACATTAAAACAACTAAATATATGAAAAATAAATGTTTACTAACATTACACAAGCTCATTATGTATTCATATTATGGTTTTCTATTACAACTTTTTTTTGTTGCTGCTGTTATGGCAACAGGAAAAGGTTATGGACAGAAGAGCGTAAAAGAGATCTATGTGAGTGTTAATTTTAACGATGACCACCTAAAAACAGTTTTTAAAAAGATAGAGTCGAGGACAGGCTTCAAATTTTCCTATAACCAAAGAGATATTGATAAACGTTTCCGGTTTAATAATCATTACCTGGACACCCCGCTACACGATGTGTTATTAGATGTTTCACGGGAAGCAAGGCTGAGCTTTGAGCGTATTAATGGTCAAATAGGTGTAAAACTCGTTAAAAATCACAGGAGATCAGGCGTGATTGAGATTTTGCCTGACAAGGAAATTTCAGGTAAAGTAACCGATGAAAACGATGAAGTTTTGCCGGGAGTTAATATTGTTGTCAAAGGTACGACCATTGGCACCGTCACTGATGCAGATGGTAACTATGTACTCTCTGTACCGGATGACGCTACTACACTGGTATTTACCTATGTAGGCTATTTGGCTAAGGAGGTGGCAATTGGCGCCCGAACCGTGATCGATGTAGCTTTGGCAGCCGACATTTCCTCCTTAACAGAGGTAGTTGTAGTAGGTTATGGCACCCAGAGGAAAGAGTCTGTAGTCGGTGCGATGACTTCGGTAAAGCCTTCCGAACTCAACGTTCCCGCCAGTAACCTCACGACTGCTCTCGCCGGACGGCTGCCGGGACTGGTGGCTTACCAGACCAGCGGAGAGCCGGGAGCGGACAATGCCCAGTTTTTTGTCCGGGGTGTAGCGTCTTTTAACAACCAGAATGGACCTTTAATTTTAATTGACGGGGTTGAGCTTACCGTAGATGATCTTGCCCGGTTGCAGCCTGATGATATTGAAAGCTTTTCCGTATTGATGGACCCGACCACTACCGCCATATATGGCGCCAGGGGGGCCAACGGAATAATCCTGGTAACTACCAAAACGGGTGAAGACGGGCCGGCAGTGGTCAATCTGAGGGTCGAGCATTCACTTAGCGAACCCGTGTCATTAGTGGACCTGGCCGATCCGGTCACCCACATGCGGTTGCAGAATGAGGCTAATCGAACCAGAGGAGATTTTCCTACATTTACCGAAGACCAGATAGCCGGCACTATAAGAGGCGGTAACCCCAATATTTTTCCGGCTACCGATTGGCATGAAGTACTGTTTAAGGATTACGCTTCCACCACACGTGTCAATCTGAACGTAAGGGGCGGGGGACAAAAAGTAAGGTACTATGTGGCCGGCTCTTTCAATAAAGACAATGGATTATTGAAAGTGGACCGGCAGAACAACTTTACAAACGGTATCAACCTGAGAAGGTACCTGATGCGCTCCAATGTCAATATCGATCTCCATGAAAATACCGAAATGATCGTAAGGTTGCATTCGACCATCGATGACTACCGGGGCCCGCTTCAGGGAGGCAATGCGATCTACAATGCAGCGGTAAGGACCAGTCCGGCGCGGTTCCCCGCTGTCTTCGATCCCGATCCCAGCCTTGAGGGCGTGCCGCATATCCCGTTCGGCAACGGTCTGCCTCCCCGTGGCAGTAGCTTTGGAGGTGATGGCGGTGTACCGGTATGGTTCAATCCTTATGCCGAGCTTCAGAGAGGCTACAGAGATACCCGGCGACAGCTTTCGCTGGTCCAGTTGGAGTTTAAGCAGGACCTGGGCTCGATATTGCCCGGCCTCAGCGCCAGATTTTTGGGAAACGCCAATACTACTTCCTTTTTTGAGAACAGGAGAGGTTATGAGCCCTTCTTCTATCGCCTTTCTACCTTTGATCCTTTTACCGAGGATTACCGGTTGATAAGAACTGCGCAGGCATCGGGTGACGAAGCCCTCGAGCTTTTGGGAGGTTCGCGTATCAATAACTCGGTACTCTATATGGAGGCTGCGATGAACTATTACCAGACTTTTGCTGAAAAACACCATGTAACAGGGCTCCTAGTATTTACTGCACGTGAATTTCTCGATGGTAATGCCTCCACCGTGCAATTATCCCTGCCCAGCCGCAACCTCACCCTGGCAGGAAGGTACAACTACGATTACGACAATCGCTATTTTGCGGAGTTCAATTTTGGGTATAATGGCTCGGAAAGGTTTGCCGAAAACAATCGCTTTGGCTTTTTCCCTTCTTTTGGTGTAGGTTGGCTGATTTCCAACGAATCGTTCTTCAGCGGACTTACCGGCGCCATCAGCCGCTTAAAACTCAGGGCGTCTTTCGGATGGGTCGGGAATGATCAGATCGGCAATGCCCGCACGGACCGTTTCTTCTATTTATCGGAAGTGGACCTGGGTAGCGGAGGAAACAGCGCCACTTTTGGCAGGGACCTCAATGAGTCTATACCAGGCGTGAGCATCAACAGGTATGCCAACCCCCTGGTCACCTGGGAGGAAGCGAGAAAGGCCAACCTGGGCCTGGAGGTAAATTTATTTAACGATGCCGTGCAGTTCAGGGCAGATGCCTTCCATGAGAGAAGGAGCAGCATCCTGCAAAACAGGGTAGATATACCTTCTACCCTGGGCCTTCAGGCGCCGCTGCAAACCAACGTGGGCGAAGTGATCGCCATGGGCATGGATGCCTCCCTGGATGTCAATCACTCTTTCAACAACGACCTCTGGATCACCGGACGGGCCACTTACACCTTTGCAGACAATGAATTTTCAGTATTTGAGGAACCTGACTTTGCTGCCATCGGCGCCCCATGGAGATCGAATATCGGTAATAACGTAAATGTGCAACATGGCTACATCGCCGAACGACTGTTCGTAGACGACGAAGAGGCGATGAACGCTCCCGCACAATTCGGTATAGCCGGGGTAGACTATGGCGGAGGAGATATCAAATACAAGGACCTGAATGGCGATGGTGTGATCACGACCCTGGACCAGGCCCCGATAGGCAAACCTACCATTCCCAAAGTAACCTATGGATTTGGTCTTTCGGCCGGCTACAAACGTTTTGACGTGAATGTATTCTTCCAGGGACTGGCCGAGGTTTCCTTCTTCATTGATCCGATCGGTACGGGTCCGTTCGTCAATACTGTGCAGGAGGCAGGTCTCAATGCCGTGGGCTCAGGTAACGGGCTGCTCAGCGAAAATGGCCTGCTACAGGCTTATGCCGATAGCCACTGGTCGGAAGAGAACCGCGATATATATGCCATATGGCCAAGGCTGTCCGAAACCGTGGTGCAAAATAATGTACAGAGGAGTACGTGGTGGTTGAGAAATGGTTCGTTCCTGCGGTTGAAGCAGGTAGAAGTCGGGTATGATCTGTTAGGGAACCCGGATAACAAACTGGGGCTGTCCACTTTGAGAGTATATGCTTCGGGCACCAATCTTGCCGTATGGAGCTTGTTTGATATGTGGGACCCGGAGCTGCAGGGCAATGGTTTGAACTATCCGCTGCAACGAGTGGTCAACTTAGGTATACATGTGGGATTTTAACAGACAAATGATCATGAAAACCAGATTTATAAAATATATTACATTAACTATTTTCATCTTATCCGGCACATCCTGTAAAGATTTCATAGATGTAGTCCCGGATAACATCGCCGTCATAGAAGATGCTTTTGAGACCAGGGGCAGTGCAGAACGCTTTCTGGCTACCCTGTACAGTTACCTGCCCCCGTTTGCGTCGATCGCTAACCCTGCGCTGGCGGCGGGAGACGAGATCGCGGTAAACGATAACGTAGCCAGAGACTGGCCGCCAAGGAGAATTGCAAGAGGGGGCCAGACCACCGTAGCGCCAATGCTGGGGTTTTGGGGCAACTCGGGTACCGTATCAAATATGTTTATTGCTTTGCGCGACTGCAATATTTTCCTGGAGAATATCGATAAGCCTTTTGATCTGCGGCAATCAGAGAAGACCAGGTGGATCGCGGAAGCCAAATTCTTAAAAGCATATTATCATTTTTATCTCATGCGTATGTACGGGCCTGTTCCGATCATCAGAGAGAACCTTGAAGTAAGCAGTGATATTGAAGCGGTCAGGGTAAGCAGGGACCCGGTGGACGAGGTAGCGGCTTATATCGTCGAATTGCTTGATGAAGCTATTCCCGACTTACCACTTGTCATTGAAAGCAGAGGGCTGGAGCTGGGAAGAATCACGGCCCCTGTAGCTGCCGCCATCAAAGCCCGGACATTGATAACAGTGGCCAGCCCTTTGTTTAATGGCAACGCAGACTACAGCGGATTTGTCGATAAAGATGGCAGGCAGTTGATCAGCTCCACGGTCGATAATGACAAGTGGGTGAGGGCCGCCGAAGCCTGCAGGGAGGCTATTGATCTGGCCCACCAGACAGGGCATGCGCTGTACGAATTTCCCGATGCACCGGCGGACTGGTCTGACACCACGGTGACCAAGCTGAGCATCAGGGGCAGTATTGCCGAAAGATGGAATGACGAAGTGATCTGGGGTGACTCGAATAGCCCTGTCGCGGCGCTGCAATCCCAGTCACAAGCAAGGATCGTCCCGGGACTTGCTTCGGAATTCAT
Source organism: Agaribacillus sp. DX54 (assembly GCF_056858335.1). Lineage (NCBI taxonomy): Bacteria > Pseudomonadati > Bacteroidota > Cytophagia > Cytophagales > Splendidivirgaceae > Agaribacillus > Agaribacillus sp. DX54. Next base: position 358,691 of record NZ_JBXEQE010000003.1, on the reverse strand, counting down.
TAATAGTGTGCAATCCTGGTGGTCCCCCCCCCTGAGGATAGCCGAAATGTTCTATACGGAAAACGGCGTGCCGATCGATGAAGATCGAAACTACGATTTTGAGGGCCGGTACGATATAGCTACGGCAGATGATGCCCATCGGCACTATGTGAGGCCCGGGTTTCAGACCGCTGCTTTACACTTGCACAGGGAGCCTCGGTTTTATGCCTCCCTGGGGTTTGACGGAGGTGTCTGGTTTGGCCATGGCCAAACCAGCGATGAAGATGCATATATAGTAGAAGGAAAAAGGGCTGAAAAATCAGGAATACTGGATCCGAACACGTGGGCGCTGAGTGGGTACTGGGCTAAAAAGCTGGTTTATTATGAAAATGTGCAGTTTGCACAGACGGCTGGATATAATGTGAGGTCGTACCCCTTTCCGGTAGTGCGCCTGGCAGATCTCTACCTGCTGTATGCCGAGGCTTTGAATGAGTCTGACCGGATAAGTGAAGCCTACGAATGGATCGATAGGGTACGGGCCCGTGCAGGACTGGACGGTGTGGTACCATCGTGGGCCGCTGCTTCCCAAGATCCCGGCAAACCATCAGAGAAAGAAGGCCTGAGAGATATCATTCAGGATGAGCGCATGATCGAACTGGTGTTTGAAGGCCATCGCTTTTGGGACCTGAGAAGGTGGAAGAGGGCTGCGGAATTTTTAAACAGCGATATACGTGCCTGGAATGTCCATGGTGAGACTACGGATGATTACTACAAGGTGATATCAGTAGGGACCTATCAATTTCTGAACAGGGATTATCTGTGGCCCATTGCAGAGACAGATATCATTGCCAATACCAATCTGGTCCAAAATCCGGGATGGTAATCTTAATTCTATAAATATAAACATCATGAAAATAAATATGAACATCATGAAAAATAATATATTTCCATTGATGGCCATTATTTTTTTGGCCGTGGGAGTACTCGCCTGCCAGGAAGAGCAAGACGAAAGAGGACTGGCTGCTCCTGATCCCAGCCCGCCGGGGATTGTTTCCGAGATAGCCGTCACCAACCTGCCGGGAGGCGCTAAGATCGAATACAAGCTTCCCGATGATCAGGATGCCTTGCTGGTAGAAGCCAGCTACAGGTTGGGTAATGGAGAAACAGTGACGGCAAAATCTTCCATATTCAAAAATTTTGTTACTATCGAAGGGTTACGCCAGGCGGAGTCTCAGGAGGTGAGCCTGGTGGTTGTAGACAGGAGTAATCACCGCTCTCCACCTGTAGTGGTATCGATAAGCCCCGAAACAGCTCCGATCGATAAACTTTTTGCAACTTTTGAATTGGAGGCTGATTTTGGGGGCGTGAGACTTAATTATAATAATGAAGATGAAATAAGAGCAGAATTACTTTTTTACGTTCAGGATGAAAGCGGAAGATTGGTTTACAGCCAATCGGCATTTATCAGCAGTGACAACAGGTCAAAGCACGCGTTCAGAGGTTTTCCTGCGGAGGCTGCTACGTTTGGTATCGCAGCCATTGACCGATGGGATAATGCTACTGAGATTATGGAAGCCGAAGTATTACCTTTGGAGGAGGTCTTATTTGACATTTACGATTTTAATGATATTTATCTGGATGGTGATGAGACCGATGCATTTGGCTGGGTTAAGACCAATATGTGGGATGGGTCTATTGAAGGATCAGGATTTCACACGCCTACGACTACACCGGGAGCTCTTATTCCCCCTTATACCGAAAGTTATCACATGTTTACCGTCGATCTTGGTGTTACAGGCAAGCTTAGCCGGTTTAAGTTTTGGCAAAGGGCGGGACCTTTTCTTTTCAGGCATGGAAACCCAAAACGCTTTGAGCTCTGGGGTATCGATGAAATACCCGCAGATAATGGGGCTTCTTTTGATGGCTGGACAAGATTGGTTGAAAACGGGGAGGTAATCAAGCCATCCGGAGGCCCGGATGGCTCTAATAGCCCGGAAGATGTGGCACAGGGAGCGGCTGGAGAAGAATATGAATTTCCTCTTGAGGCCCCTCCCGTCAGGTATATTCGTTTTGTCAACATTGAAACTTGGGGTGGCGCTAAATTTTTGAATTTAATGGAGTTGAATTTTTGGGGGCAGCCCGCCGAATAGTTACCGGAAAAAATGTTCAGGCAATGACAATAGCGATGATCTTAGGATCTGTGCAACTATAAAATGACCGGAAGATACGTATTTATTTGGTTGGCCAAGGTTCCCCGTCGGGACGAAAAACAAAGGCATAGCAGCGCTCTGGCGCGTATTTTCAACGCAGTTGGCAAGCCAAATACCTAGTAGAAATGGGCAGGTTATAGCTGAACAGATCCTTAAAAGCGGATCATGATTGTTGCTGCCAGACTTAAAAAATATAATTATGACAACGATAAAAAAAATAATACATAATAGCTGGGTGCACTTAGCGGTACTTTCTATAGTGATCGTCGCCTGCGAAACGACAGAAGAGACTTTTGAGGAATTCAGGAGAGACGGTGAAACAATCTACATAGGAGCCCCGGATAGCGTCATTGTTGCACCGGGTTTTGAAAAGCTGCGATTTTGGGTAGCTATCAATGCAGACCCCAAGATCAGTAAAGGGCTGCTGGAGACCAATGCGGATGACTTCAGGCACGAGTTTGAGGTGGTAAGGACCAGAAATGGTCGTGATACCATTACTTTTGACCTTGACCTGGATGAGGGAGAGTATACCTTTAGTCTTTTTTTAATGGACGACCTGAGTAACCGGTCGGTCAGACGCGAGGTGCCGGCCACTGTTTTTGGCCAAAACTACCGGGCCAGCCTTCTCAACAGGGGGATCTCAGGGATAGATACGCTTGCCGGTGAAGCCATTATCCACTGGGCTGATGCCGTCCCCGGTATCCTTCTTACGGAGCTTACTTACGAAGATGGCGCCGGTGCGATGCAGACCGCTATGGTGGCTAATGAAGATCCGGAAACCGCAATAAGCAGTTACAAGCCAGGTGGAAAGATCCGGGTTTCCAGTACTTATAAACCCGCTGACAATGCCATAGAGGTGTTTAGCGCCATTCCTTCGGAGTTTTCATTTCCCGATTAACTTTTGTCGGATAAAACTTCGATCACTGCCTTAGCACTGGAATGGGATGCATCCGGGGGATGTTTTGGTTCTTCCTATGCCCACTTAACCGACGGTGCTACCGGTGAATACTGGCATAGCTGTGATACGCCTGGCGATCAATATCCGTGGGTCATGAGCTTTGATATGGGTGTGGCAGCCAGCCTTAGCCATTTCAGACCGGACGAAAGGTCTGGTTGCTGTGGCGGCAGAAGCCCGGCCGCCTGTCAGGTTTGGGGTATTAACGACTTGACAAATGCGGTCACTGCAGATATTGATGCAGGTACCATTGCCGATTGGGAAGCAGATGCGGTTGCTAAAGGCTGGGTCAAATTATTGGATGTTACGGATAACAACCTGGCTACATTTGAAGTGGATATACCCGAAAACCCCAATAAATTCAGAGATATCAGGATAGTTGGTATATCATCTATCGATGGTGATTTAGCGGCAAATTTTGATGAATTCACTTTTTGGGCTACCGGGATAGAATAAGTTGTTTCAGCCGGTTTTTCAGAAGCAGTTAAGGAGTGACTCTTTAACTGCTTCTTGCCCCTGTTGAGCGAACCATTTTAAAACCAGAACAATAAATACGGGGATTTCGACAACAATAACGCCCTATGCGGCATCTTCTGCCTGTCATAGGCAAATTCAGTATAGGCTCATGCACATCATGAGGAAGAAACGATGAAAATATTTAGTTAATTTTAATTGCTGTTATTCAGAATTTATGAGGATAAAAAAGTTTTAGATTAGGCATTTAAGCCGTTAATCGGTCAAGATCTGATTATGACTTGATACATTATGAACAACATGGCTGACAAAAGGCTTGTTTCGAAGTTAAGAAAAGGGAAGGTTCGCGCTTTTGATCAATTATTTCAAAAGTATAGCGGAAAACTTTACGCCTTTGTATTGAGTTACACCGGATCGCATCAGGAAGCGGAAGACATTACGCAAGAGGTATTCTTTAGGGTCTGGCAAAACAGGCATAACCTTAATCCCGACCTTTCCTTTAACGCCTACCTCATTGTCATCGCCAGAAACATGATACTCAATCTATTCAAGAAACGGGCACAAAGTAATAAGTATGTGTGGCATTCGAAGCACAGCGCGTCACTCACCAATCAAACCGAAGATTACGTCATTTTTTCAGACCTTCGTCATCATGCCCACATCAGTGTGGAAAAACTCCCTTCCAGATGTAAACAGATTTTTATGCTAAGCAGAAAGAACGGATTGTCGGTAAAGGAAATCGCAGAGCGGCTTCATATATCCCCCAGTACGGTTGAAAACCAGATTAACAAAGCATTGAAATTGATAAGAAAAGATCTCGGATCAAAGGAAATGCTGGTGGTTTTCCTCATTTCTACCTGCCTGTACTAGTATTTCATGGCTTTTTAAACAATTATTTGATTCGGCATAGGTGCTTTGTGCCAGTAAATTGTATTTAATTCATCGATACAAAGGTATGGCGAGTCGAAGGTTTAATCTTATGTACTTTCTCCCTGTTTTCGGGCTGAAAAAGATCCGGGTATGCGGGGGCCAAAGACGTGTTTTCTTATGTTTGAATGGTATGTTAAATAACGATTGTGGACAAAAAACTCTTAAAGAAATTCATACAAGGTAAATGTACCTGCGAAGAATCTCAGGTTGTGATAGCATGGTTTAATGAGCACGGAGAAGCAAAGTTTTTGAAATTAATTGAGGAAGATTGGTATAGCTGGGAAAGTGACATCGGTGAACATTCCGACCAGCTTCGGAATGCTTTACAAAAAATTCATGCTAAAATATCGGAAAAGGAATTAAATCTGGTACACAAAGAGAAGCAAATTTCATCTGCTCCTGCTCCCTATAAAAGCCCCGATTACACCAAATATGCTGTGGCTGCGGTAATCAGCTTACTGCTGGTAGTGGCTATTACCTATTATACAGCGCGTTTACCGGATCCATCTAAGGATGAAACCGGGGTGGCGTTAAAAGCGAAGCAGGTTCCCTTTGGTCAAAAGGCGACTATTTATTTGGGAGACGGAACAAAAGTGATGCTAAATGCCGGTAGCTGTATAACATTTCCCGAAAAATTTCCCAGCCATTCAAGAGAGGTTTTGTTGGAAGGGGAGGCCTTTTTTGAGGTGGTAAAGGATGAGCAAAGACCCTTTTCGGTCGTCAGTGGCGATGTAACAACAGTAGCCCTGGGTACTTCATTTAATGTAAAGGCCTATTGTAACGTGGACGAGGTAGAAGTGGCGCTGGCGACCGGTAAAGTAGCGGTAAGCGATCGGCACTATAAAACAGCACCGGTAGCATTGGCTCCCGGTGAGCTACTTATTCTGAATACTTCCAACGGAGCTTCCAGAAAAGAGCACTTTACAGCAAAAGAAAAGTTGGGTTGGACCAATCACCTCCTGTATTTTAATGAGGCCGAGGCGTCGGAAGTGTTCACGACATTGGAGCGATGGTATGGTGTGGAATTCATATTTAACAAAGCGGTCGAAAAGAGATGGAGATACAGCGGGGAGTTTAAAAACAAAAGCCTGGAAATTGTTTTAGAGGGGATTTCTTATGTGAAAGCATTTGAGTTTTCTTTCAAAGAAGGAAAGCAAGTTGAAATACATTTTAAATAGTGACCAATAACCAAAAAGGAAAAATATGCAGTTTGACACTTCATAAAATAAAACCCGGTGAATAAAGTATTCACCGGGTTAACAAGCCAAAACCTTTTTTGAGCGGATATCATTGGCGTGATCACATTTACTCAGGGGTTTTGGTGAACCGGATCATTAGTAAAAAGATTACTAACTACCTAAATGCAAAGATATGAAAATAAAAGTTATACGATTAATCATGATACTTTCAAAATACACCGTTTATAGTATCATTATTCAATGTATTTGCTATAATATTCTGTTGGCCGATGAAACATTGGGACAGAAACAACAGCGTTTGAAGGAGGTTTATATTACCATGAATGCCTTCCATGATGCACCCCTGGAAAACATATTTTCCAACCTGGAGTTAAAAACCAACTTCACCTTTAACTATGATATCGAAGACCTGCAAGGCGAAAGGCTGACGATAGGGAAAAAAGCTTCAAAAGTCAACCTTTATGATTACCTGCTCGAGGTGGCCGAACGGGCTAATCTTAGGTTTAAGAGAATCAATGAAAACATTCATGTAAGTATGGGAGACAAGCCTAAAAGGCGATTGAAAGAAAAATATTTAACGGAAATAGTATGGGAAAAGGAAATCTCCGGGAAAGTAACAGATGAAAATGGTGCCGAACTACCGGGCGTAAATGTATTAGTGAAAGGTACGGACATCGGTACCATAACAGATGTTAATGGCAACTTCAGCCTTAAAGCACCGGATGATGCCTCGGTATTGGTTTTTTCCTATGTAGGTTATATTACGGAAGAAGTAGAAATAGAAGGCAGATCTGTTGTTAACCTGTCGCTGACACCTGATCTCTCCACACTTTCGGAAGTGGTGATCGTTGGGTATGGCACACAAAGAAAACAAGAGTTGACAGGCGCAGTGAGCTCTATTAAAGGTGAGCAAGTGAGCAGTGCGGTAACCGGCAATCCGACACAGGCTTTGATCGGGAGGGCTACGGGCGTAAGGGTTGAAATAAACGGAGGCGCCCCTGGAGCCGGTGCTAACGTGATCATACGGGGTACAGGCTCCCTGAGTAATCAGGATCCTTTATACGTGATTGATGGCGTTTTTTCCGACAACATGAATTTTATCAACCCATCGGACATAGAATCCATAGAAGTGTTAAAGGATGCTTCCACCGCCTCGATTTACGGGGCCAGATCCGGACAGGGCGTAATTATTATTACCACTAAAAAAGGTAGTGAGGGGCAGCCTATGAGCGTAGATTTTGATGCGAGCTGGGGGATGGCCCAGGCAGTCAGGCAGCTTGATTTCTTGAATGCCCGCGAATACATTGCCAACAGAGAGCAGGCTTTCAACAATGACGGCACCCCACTTCCGGGTAATTTCTACGACTTTGACCCAAATGTTGATTCCGATATACAGGATGCTTCATTGCGAACCGCCCTGACGCAAAACTATGGCGTAAGGATTTCGGGAGGGGGTAGGCAAAGCACTTACAGCATTTCAGCCAACAGGTTAGATCAGGAAGGCATTGTCAGGGCTTCCGATTTTGAGAGAACGGCTTTCAGGCTCAATTCCTCCCTAAGAAAAGGCAGATTTAACCTAAACCAATCGCTGTTTTTGGCCAGATCCATCAATAGGCCGAACACAGACTTCGGAAGTGAGTTTGGTCATATCCCGGTAGTGCCCATACGCGATGAAACACTTGACGGGGGATTTGCAGCCGCCAATACAGGGGTAGCCGGTATTTCGAGATCTGCGAATTGGTTGGGTGTAGCGCTGCTTACCGAGCGGAAAAATACCAATGACAATATTCTGGGAAACCTGGGAAGTGAATTCGAAATAACCGATGGGTTGAGTTATAAATTGAATCTTTCCATCAACTATGGAAACAACCGGAACTTTACTTTTGCTCCCACTTATTTTACCAGCAATTCGGATGTGGGCTTGAATCCCGTAGCAGATTTAAGTGACAACCGCAGCACGTTTGTATCCACCATTGTGGAAAACCTCCTTACCTATAACAAGCGTTTTAACAATCACAACATTGATCTGCTGGCCGGGTATTCGGAGCAGAAAGATAATACGGAGACCATAGGGGTGGAAGTGGAAAACTTTCTTAGCAATGATACCAGGACGATTAATGCCGGAAGTGATTTTGTCAGCAGGACGGGTGCCAGCTTGCCCAGAAAGATCAGGAGTATATTTGGAAGGGTAAACTATAATTATTCCGGAAAGTATCTGTTTTCCGCATCGGTAAGGAGGGATGGCTCCTCCAACTTTGGCGAGAAAAACAGATTTGGCGTATTTCCTTCCGTAGCTGCCGGCTGGAATATTTCCGAGGAGTCATTTTTTAAGCTCCCCTTTATCGACGATTTAAAGATCAGGGCGAGCTGGGGTAAACTCGGCTCTGATAACCTCGCTCCCTTTCAGTATGTTACCGCCCTTAATATTACAAGTCAATACACATTGGGTACTTCCCAGGGACGCGAAAATGGCGTTGCCCAGATCCAATTTTCCAACCCGGATTTAAAGTGGGAAGAAACAGCCACCACCGACATTGGGCTTGAAGGCAGCCTGCTCGAGGGAAAAATTGACTTTACCATTGATTATTTCAAAAAGACCTCAGAGGATATTCTCGTGTCGCTTCCGGTAAATCCTACTTCGGGAACCAACGTTTCAATACCGTTTAATGCCGCCACTGTTGAAAATGCAGGTTGGGAACTTTCAGTGACTTACAAGAAAGCCACCGGCGATTTTCAATACGCCTTAACCGGAAATTTCAGTACCCTGAACAATGAGGTAATAGATCTTGGAGAAGGCGTAAACCCGATAAGAAGTGGTCAGTACACCGACGAGACCTTTTCCGCTACCAGAACAGAAGCAGGTTTTCCGGTAGCCTATTTTTATGGGTATAAAACAAACGGGGTCTATCAAAACCAGGATGAAATCGATGCCGATGGACTCTCGGGAAGGAGTGTGGTACCCGGCGATTTGCGTTTTGTCGACCTCAATGGGGATAAAATTTTAGATGCCAATGATCAAACCTTGCTTGGAAGCCCGATCCCGGATTTTGAATACAGCCTTAATTTCGATGCCACCTATAAAGGTTTCGATTTGGCCGTATTTCTGCAAGGCGTCGAAGGAAATGAAATATGGAATGGGAGGCTATTTGAGGGCGTATTCGTACCTAACGGCGTCAAAAGAGGGATAGTCAGGGATGCCTGGCGTCCTGATAACCCTTCTGACATACCACGTGCTACCATCGGCGATCCTGGTGTAAATAGAAGAGAATCAGATTTTTATGTGGAAGATGGTGCTTATTTAAGGCTTAGGAATGTTACTTTAGGTTATACATTTCCGCCTTCTCTCATCGAAAAGCTTACTATTTCAAAATTAAGGGCCTATGTGAATGTCGAAAATGCATTTATCATTGACAGCTATTCAGGTTATTACCCGGAAATCGGGAGAAATGTAAGAAGGGGTGACGATCTTTTTAACCGGGGAGTGGACGAAAACGTCTATCCGGTGCCCAGAACAATAACATTTGGCGTTCAGGTTTCACTTTAGTAAAATTTTAAAAGTTAAAGCAATGAACATTCTGAAAAAGATATTTTTAACTTTTGCCGTCATGTTGTTTACGGTAACGGCGTGCGACAAAGATTTCCTGGAGGTTACAGATGAAAACAGGTTGAACCCCGATGTGTTTTGGGAAACCGGTGATCATGCGAGACGAGCCATCATAGGTGCCTATAGCCCTTTGGCCAATCAATTTGCCTGGGGAAGGATGATGATTATTCATACGATGTATAGATCGGATGCCACCAACCCGATACCCGCCCAGGGCGTTGCAACCGATGCGGCTAATTTTTCTATCGAGCCGACTTTTGCAAGATTAAGCGAAATATGGGGCGAATTCTGGAAAACTATTCTTAGAACGAATACTATTTTAGTGGAGGTGCCGACGATAGAAGACCTTTCATTTTCAGATCAGGAAAGGGATAATATTTTGGGTGAAGCTTATTTTCTCAGAGCGTTTCAGTACTTTTATTTAGTCACTATGTTTAGAAACGTTCCCCTGATCACCGAACCTGCACTTTTGCTCGATGAAGTGAAAAATGCCCCGGCCGAACCGGAGAAAGTTTGGCAACAGATTATCAGCGATTTAAAAATGGCCCAATCGCTGCTTCCGGATGATTGGGACGGCGCGAATACCGGGAGGGCCACCTGGGGCGCTGCTACAGGATTATTAGGCAAAACCTATTTATATCGTTCGGGCATCGATAACACCGACGAATACAGCCTGGCTGCAGCCGAGTTTAAAAAAATTATCGATACCGAAGGTGTCTTATATGATTTGATGCCGGATCATGCCGATAATTTTGGAGATGATCAGGAAAACAATAGGGAATCACTTTTTGAAATTCAATATGATGATCATACCATCGGCTGGGGCGCAGATACTGACAGTGATTTACGTACTGCAGCCTGGGAGCCTGATTTGGCCCCCCCTGGTTTTACCAGTCAATCGGGAATGCTCATCAACACCTGGGTAAGAGATGCCTTCCTTGCCGAACAAACTATCGATGGGGAAATCGATCCGAGGACATTTAATACGATCCTGTGGAACGAACCTGGGGTAATGGTTTATGAAGTACCTTTTCAGGAGGCTTTTAGTGACCTCAATACAGTGGCGGTGCGTAAGTATCTGGATTTCAGGCCGGGCAAAGAACAGTCTGACTTTGGCTTTGCGGGCTTTCCCTCTGTGATCAATTGGCGTATCATGCGGTATGCCGATATTCTGTTAATGTATGCCGAAGCTGAAAATGAAGCAAATCCGGGGAGCCCTCTGGCCTTGGAAGCATTGAACAAAGTAAGAGACAGATCCGGGATGCCCCCAAAGCCGGCATCCGGTCAGGCAACATTGCGGCAGCAGATCCGGGATGAGCGTGTACTGGAACTGATATTTGAAGGAGACCGCTTTCATGACCTGTTAAGATGGGGCCTGATACCTGATGCTATCACCGATGACATGAAATCAAATATGGGAGGATCCCAATATAAGCCAGGGAGGGAATATCTGCCCATACCGCAGATAGAAATAGATACTAATCCTTTATACAAACAAAATCCTGGCTACAACTAATTAACTATTTTCCAAATAAAAAACACGATCTGGCATCAAAAGCCAGGTTGTGTTTTTCATACTTTATTTTTTATGAAATACACCTGTACATTATTACTCACAGTTTTGGTTTTTGGCTGCCAGCCTAAACAATCATCATCGGAAAGTAACGCGCAGCCAACGAATTATCCGGAGGAAACCAGAGAAGCTTTTGACAGTCGCATGGCCTGGTGGCGGAATGCTAAATTCGGCATGTTTATACACTGGGGTGTTTATGCAGTACCCGCAGGCATACATGATGGAAAGGAAACGGATTTTATAGCAGAATGGATTATGAATACCGAACGTATTCCCATAGCCCGTTATGAAGCCTATGCCCGCCAGTTTGACCCGCAAAAATTTGACGCAGACGCCTGGATGAAGTTAGCCAGTGATGCCGGCGTTAAATACATCGTCATCACCTCCAAACACCATGATGGTTTTGCCCTGTGGGATTCCAAAGTGTCGGACTATGATATCATGGATTTTGCCCCTTATAAAAAGGACATTTTGAAAGCATTGTCAGAAGCTTGTCAAAAGTACAACATTAAGTTTGGGTTATATCATTCCATTATGGATTGGCATCATCCGCAGGCTCAATCCATCAATGAACCGCATTACTGGAATTTTGGGGGTAAAAACAAGTCGAACCCTGAATTCTCAAGTTACCTGGAAGATTACATGAAGCCGCAGTTAAAAGAATTGATAGAAAACTATGATCCGGCCATCATGTGGTTTGATGGCGAATGGGTGGATGATTTCACCCATGAGCAGGGGCAGGCGTTGTACCGGTATATAAGGGCGTTGAAACCCGATATCCTTATTAATAACCGGGTAGATAAAGGCCGGCAGGGCATGCAGGGTATGAATGCGGAAGGCAATTTTGCCGGTGACTTCGGTACCCCTGAGCAGGAAATTTTGGCAACCTCATCTGATCTGGACTGGGAGTCCTGTATGACCATGAACGATACATGGGGGTATGACCAAGCGGATGAAAACTGGAAATCCACGGCCCAACTGGTACATAACCTGGTCGATGTTGTTGCCAAAGGTGGCAACTACCTGTTGAATGTAGGCCCAACCGGGGAAGGGTCGATACCTGCGGCCAGTGTAGAGCGCTTACAAGCAATGGGAGAGTGGCTGAAAATCAATGGTGAAGCCATTTATGATACTGAGAAACTAGAGAAAAATTACCGTCAGCCCGACTCTGTACGGTTTACACGTAAAAAGGGAACAGATACCTTTTATATAATAAAGATGGCAGACCTGCCCGAATCTATCACTTTTAGCCATCTGAAACCAGCAGCAACAGCCCAGATCCGACTTTTGGGCTATGATACACCCTTGCCATGGAAATTTGACAAAGATCTGGGTGTAACCGTAGACATTCCAAAGAATGCTAACCTCCCAAGCTGGGAAAACGCCCGCGCCTGGACTTTTAAAATTGATAAAGCCGAAGAAATAAAATAAAGGTTTCGCCATCATGCAATCTACGGTTATCAGACGTTGGCTGTTATTAACTTTAAGTGTCCCGGTACTTTTGAGTTGTAAAAGGGAAGGCGAACTGTTTCGGACTGAAGAACCACTTTTTAACAAGATAGATACCGCTCACAGTAACCTGACCTTTGCCAATATAATTCAGGAAACCGATACCCTCAATTACTACAACTTCCCCTATATCTATATGGGGGGAGGGGTAGCTATCGGTGACTTCAATAATGACGGACTTTCCGATGTATACCTGACTGGTAACATGGTGGAAAATAAGTTGTATCTTAATAAAGGGGAGCTGGTTTTTCAAGATATAACAGCATCTGCCGGGGTACAGGGAGACAACAGATGGTATGCCGGTGTCACAATGGTCGATATCAATAACGATGATTGGCTGGATATTTACCTGTCCGTATCAGGCAAAACCCATGATTCGAGAAATCAGCTTTTTGTCAATAACAAAGATCTTACATTTACGAAAAGAGCCGCAGAATACGGGATAGACGATTCCTCGGCTTCCATCCAATCCGTCTTTTTCGACTATGACAAGGATGGTGACCTGGACCTGTTCGTAGCCAATTATCCATTGGTACCGCTTACCCGGGGCAACCGGTTTTATGCTGCCATGATGGAACAAAACAAACCTGAATGGTCCGGTCACCTGTACCGCAATGAGGGTAACGGTGCTTTTAAGGACGTAACATCTGACTCAGGGTTGCAAAACTTCGGGCTTACGCTGGGGCTTGTAGCCATGGATTTTAATGATGACGGTTGGCAGGATTTATACCTCTCTAATGACTTCAATGTGCCGGACTACTTTTATCTGAACAATGGGAACGGCACTTTTACCGAAGTGTTAAAACAAGCCACTCGCCATACATCTATGTTTGGAATGGGGATAGATGCTGCTGATTTCAACAATGATGGCTGGCTCGATTTGGTACAAGTGGATATGACCCCGGAAGATTACAAAAGGGCCAAAATCAATATGGCCAGTATGAGCCCAAAGTCTTTTTGGGAAGCGGCAGACCTCGGGTTTCACTATCAATATATGCAAAACAGCCTGCAACTCAACAATGGAACGGGAAGAGACGGAATTCCTGTAATGAGTGAAGTCTCCGGGATGGCTGGGATCGCCACAACCGATTGGAGTTGGTCAGCCCTGTTGGCTGATTTCGATAATGATGGCTGGCAGGATCTGTATGTAACTAACGGCATGAAGAGGGATGTAAACGATAATGACCTGAATCAAAAAACCGGTGCCACTACGTTCAGGGCCGCCTTTCAACGGATCGACATTGATCAATACCCGAGTGAACCGTTGGAAAATTATGTTTTCCAAAATAAAAAAGACCTTACTTTCCAAAAAGTCACTGTTGATTGGGGCCTTGACTATCGAGGCTTTTCAAACGGTATGGCCTATGGGGACTTAGACCGTGATGGTGACCTGGATTTTATAGTCAATAACCTGGATGCAGAAGTATCATTGTATGAAAATCGATCAAACCGGCGTGGGGCACATTTTTTAAGGATAAAGCTATCCGGACCTTCACAAAACCCGATAGGCATTGGTGCCAAAATATGGCTGGGTAACGAAGAAGAAAGACTTTGTCAGGTTCGGGAACTGGCCGTAACAAGAGGCTTTCAGTCTGGTATGGAGCCTGTTTTGCATTTTGGTTTGGGAAACGACACATCACCTAAAAAGCTACAGGTAACCTGGCCTGATTTAAAACAGCAGGAAATACAGGTGATGCATTTCGATCGTGTGATCGAATTAAGGTATGCTGATGCCAAATACCCTGAAAAAGCAGCGGCTGTCAGAGACCGGCGACAACCAAAGACAAAATTGTTTTTTGATGTTACCCATGAGAAGAAAATGCCGTTTAAGCATACTGAGGATTTTTATGATGATTACGCAAAAGAACCGCTGCTTCCTCATAAATATTCGACATTAGGGCCCGGTTTGGCAGTGGGCGATGTCAACCGTGATGGCCTGCAGGATGTGTTTATCGGAAATGCCGCCGGCGCCGCCGGTGCATTGCTAATACAGCAAGACCAGGGGCATTTTACCAGGTGGCCGGGACCATGGGAAGGCGATGCTGATCAGGAAGATACCGGGGCTTTGTTGATGGATGTCGATGGAGATGGTGACCGGGATTTATATGTTACAAGCGGAGGGCATAACCCGTTAGAACCGGAAAGGTACTACCAGGACAGGTTATACATCAACACGCCTGCGGGCTTTGAAAAACTGACAAAGGCTTTACCGGAGATGCCTGTCGCGGGTCAGGCTGTTATCGCCGCCGACTTTGACCGGGATGGTGACCTGGATTTGTTTGTGGGTGGGAGAAATGTTCCGGGCAAGTATCCTGTGGCACCCCGGAGTTACTTGCTGGAAAATATGGGAGGAAAGGACCATGCATTGGCTTTTCGGGATGTAACACATGAAAGGGCAAAGGGCCTGCAAAACATCGGCATGGTAACCAGTGCCCTGTGGGCAGACATGGATGCAGACGGTTGGGAAGATCTGGTGATAGCGGGCGAATGGATGCCGGTTGTAATATTTAAAAATCATCAGGGTACACTCGTAGATGTTACGGAAGCCTGGGGTTTTGGACAAAAGACAGGGTGGTGGTACAGTATCTGTATTTTAGATGTGGATAATGACGGGGACCATGATCTGGTGGCGGGCAATCTGGGGCTCAATTACAAGTACAAAGCATCCGGTGAAAAGCCTTTCGAAGTATTTGTTAACGATTTTGACCAAAATGGTCGCACCGATATTGTGCTTAGTATCCATAAGGAAGGAAAACGCCTCCCCTTAAGAGGAAGGGAATGTTCATCGCAGCAAATACCGGCCATCGCACACAAGTTCAAAACCTATCGTGATTTTGCTTCCGCCGACCTGGCAGCTATTTATGGAGAAAGCATGCTAAGCAAATCATTGCATTACACAGCAACCACCTTTGCACATTATTGGATAGAAAACCAGGGAAATGGGCAATTCAAATGGCATCTGCTGCCGCAAAGGAGCCAGATATCCCCGATCCATAGTATTATACCCCTGGACTATAACAGCGATGGATACATGGATCTTATTGTAGCCGGGGCATTATATAATGCCGAGGTAGAGACCCCCAGGGCCGATGCCGGTGTTGGGCTTTTACTCAAAAACGATCGGGGAAAGGGCTTTGAGGAAGTGCCTCCGGAGAAAAGCGGCATTTTGATACAGGGCAACGTTAAAAATGCTGCCAAATTTGAAGGGGCTGACGGAAAAGTAAAGTGCATTTTTGTGCAAAACAACGGGGTACCCCAGTTAATACAGTCATTCGACCACCGAGATACCAACGATAAATTTGAATTTACTAAAACTAAAAATTAAAAAATGAAAAAGCATATTGTCTTATTATGTCTGTTTTCAAGCACAATTGTAGCGACACAGGCCCAAAAAAAGATATGGAACGAAACGGAAGCCCAAAAAAAAGAACGGCTTGCCTGGTGGACACACGACCGTTTCGGTCTGTTCATACACTGGGGTACTTATGCATTGGCAGGAAGGCATGAATGGGTCAAGAAAAGAGAACGTATAGCTGACCGGGACTATCAAAAGTATTTCGATCACTTCAACCCCGACCTGTATAATCCGGCCGAATGGGCGAAAATGGCGAAAGCGGCAGGGATGAAATATGCAGTGATCACTACGAAACACCACGAAGGTTTTACACTATTTGATTCGAAGTTTACCGACTACAAAGTGACCAATACGCCCTATGGAAAGGATGCCCTAAAAGAATGGGTGGATGCCTTTAGAAAAGAGGGCCTGAAAATCGGATTTTATTATTCGCTTATCGACTGGCACCATCCGGCGTATACGATTGACAGGGTACACCCTCAAAGTGCCGGTTCGGATGAGGAGTATCAAAAGCTTAACACAGGCCGTGATATGAGCGTCTATCGAAAGTATCTGAAGGATCAGGTCACTGAAATCCTCACCAATTATGGAAAAGTCGATGTCCTGTGGCTCGATTATTCGTTTCCGGGCAAGCATGGAAAGGGCAGGGACGATTGGGGATCGGTGGAACTTTTAAAATTGGTACGCAAGCTCCAGCCCGGTATTATCGTTAACGACAGGGCCGACCTTAAGGAATATGCCGGAGGGTGGGATTTCACCACCCCCGAGCAGTTTAAAGTGTCGGAATGGCCGACTTATGAAGGTAAGAAGATACCCTGGGAAACATGTCAGACATTCAGTGGTTCATGGGGCTATTACCGCGATGAATTAACCTGGAAGGACCATAAACAATTGTTAGTACTACTGATAGAATCAGTGAGCAAAGGTGGTAACCTTCTGCTCAATGTAGGCCCTACCGCCAGGGGTACCCTGGACCATAGAGCACAGGAAGCACTGCGTAAAATGGGAGATTGGACAAAAGTCAATGGCAGATCGGTTTATGGATGCACACAGGCCCCTGATGAGTTCGAGGTGCCGGACCATTCACTGCTGACATATAATCCCCAAACAAAAAGACTTTACATTCATTTGCTCGATTATCCCCTTCAAAACTTTACCTTAAAGGGAATGAAAGGAAAGATAAAGTATGCCCAGTTTCTTCATGATGCCTCCGAGATCCAAATCCGGGAACCTCACGGGTATTGGAGTAAAAAAGTCCTTGAGGAAGGGGATATTAACCTGGCATTGCCTGTCAATAAACCCGAAGTGGAAATACCGGTTATTGAGGTTTTTCTCAAATAACCTGTGGGCTTCGGGGCTGTGCAATTGGCATGATGTTTTGGCTTCCTTTGGTGATAACAGACCTGATTGGACAGCCCCGGCTTTCAACCTCCACAACCCACAAAAATTGCATAATTTTCATTACTTTCATGCCTTAGGGCAAATGGAGTACAGACTTCGGCACATCATGAGGAAGAAACCATGAAAAAATTTAATTACTTTTAATCATATTAAAATGAGTGCATATAAAGTACACCGATTGTTTTGTCGTTATTTTGAAGGCCAAGATCTTAAATATAGAAATCCTTTTAGATAAAATCCGTCTTTCCGATGATCAAAGATCTTTTGAGGTCATCTTTCACCATTATTTTGACAAGCTATACCATACTGCCTTTTCCATTGTTAAAAAACATGAAAAAGCAGAGGAGATTGTAGAAGATGTTTTTTTTTAAAATTCTGGCAAAAAAAAGATCGTTATCCATTCATAAAAAACCTGGACACCTATTTGTATGTAGCTACAAAAAACGGGGCTTATGATTATCTGAAGAAGTACAAAAGATATACCCTTGCCCCGCAGGATCAGCACTTGGATGACTTGTTTCATTTCATTTCCCCGGAACAGTTATATCTGCTCGAGGAGTTAAAGGAGCAAATCGACCTTGCCATCAATAATCTCCCCTCCAGGTGCCGAAGTGTATTTGAACTCATCAGGCGGGATGGGCTTACAAATAAGCAGGCTGCTCAAACCCTGGGAGTTAGTGTGAAAACGGTTGAAAATCAAATGACTATTGCTATCAAAAAAATAGCAAAACACCTTGAATCTTATCTTTATCAGGAAGAGGTGCCACCATTTTTACACACCCGTATGGCAACAGTTTTGTTAATCTTCCTGACAGTTATTATCCGGAATTTTTCTTCAGTCTTTGGGGGTTAGTAAATTTTTTGTCGTCCTACAATAAAATTACTACCTAGCGCTAATGAAAGAAGATAGCGTCTATGAGCTCATAGGCAAAAAATTATCCGGACAATGCAGTGAAACAGAGGTTGAGGAATTGAAGGCCTGGTTGGCGGAGGGTGAAAACAATCAAATCATATTTCTGGCACTTCAGGAACATTGGCGATCGGAAAACGTCCCCGTACCGGACAAAGCAAAGATGCTTCTGCGGCTTTACACCAGAATGAATAAGCCTTTGCAAAAGGCTGATAAAGGAAACAATAAACCAGCCACCAAGAGAAGCCTGATACCCCGATACTTTTATCCCGTAGCCGCAGTTTTGCTTTTTTGTGTATGCTTCATTCCATGGTTTGTTTATAACAACCTAATCAATAAGCAGCCGGAATCAGCAGTTATCGAGTTAGTTGAAAAAGCTGTTCCATTCGGTCAAAAATCTACCATAAAACTTAGCGATGGAAGTATTGTAAAGCTTAATTCCGGTAGTAAACTGCGCTATCCCAGCCGGTTCAATGGGCCATCCAGAGAAGTATATCTGGAAGGGGAGGCATTTTTTGAAGTACAAAAAGATACGACACGTCCATTTCTGGTAACCAGCGGTGACATTGTCACTTCAGTGTTGGGAACATCCTTTAATATCATGGCACATTCGGAAGAAAACCTTATAAAAGTAGCATTGGTAACAGGCACAGTAAAAGTAAGCCATAAATCTGCCGGTGAAAATCCGTTCGTCTATACACTGGCTCCCAATGAGATGTTGACTTATGATAAAAAGCGGGACAAGCCGCAAAAGAGCCATTTTAATGTCGACCAAACGCTTGCCTGGAAGGATCGAACACTGTTTTTTAAGAATGCCGGCCTTGTTGAAATGACCACCGTATTGCAAAGGTGGTATGGTAAACGATTTATCATTCATAACGGAGAGGTGATCACCAGGAAATTTTCAGGTAAATTCGAGAGCAACCGGAGCCTGGAATATGTTCTTGATGTCTTGTGTCTGAATTCAAATTTTACTTATCAAATGGTCGATGATACAGTGATCATCGAGGGAAAACCTTAAAAGAAAAACATATGTGGAAAAATAACTCGAGCTAAGCAGGAAAAAGCCGGTAATGCATATTACCGGCTCGGCATTCGATTCATGGAAATATTGGCGTAGTCTCGATGGATCGAACGGTTAAAGATTAAAAAATATAAACTATAACAATTAAAAGTATGAAATTATCATTACCAAGACAAGTCTGGTTTGTAACAAGACTCACTATGTATAGTGTATTTTTGCAAACTTTACTGAACGGTATCCTTTTTGCTGAAACAGGAAATGCCCAAAAGCCAAAGCTGAAAGAGGTATATCTGTCTATTCACCTGGAAAATGTCAGCATAATGGACGCTTTTGCTGAGATCGGGGAAAAGACGGACTTTAATTTTCTCTATGATGAAGGGATCATCGATGACCGGGGGAATATTTCCATCAAGGCAAGCAATGAATGCGTCGTTGTTTGAACTGCTTAAAACCATTTCAAAAGACAAGGGCCTTAAATTTGAGCGAATCAACGAAAATATTTATGTAAGTATAAGTGATCAACCGAAAATCCGTTCGAAAGAAGAGTTTTTAACAGAGGTAATCTATGACAGAGAAATGACAGGAACCGTGACCGATGAAAACGGGGAGGAATTGCCGGGCGTAAATGTATTGGTAAAAGGCACGACCATCGGAACAATCACAGATGCTAATGGTCAATATATATTGAACGCGCCTGATGATGCTACAACATTGGTCTTCTCTTATGTAGGCTATAATTCCGAAGAAGTAGAAATATCCGGAAGATCTGTTGTGGATTTGGTACTGACACCCGATATTACCTCGCTCACTGAGATCGTGGTGATTGGTTACGGTACCCAGCAGAAGAAGGACGTAACCGGGTCTATTGCTTCTGTCGAGGCAAGTCAAATTGCTTCAAGGCCAGTCACTTCGGTGGAAGAAGCTATGCAAGGACTGATACCCGGTTTGAACATTGCGCAGAGGGCTTCTTCTCCGGGCGAGTTGGGTACCGTGTCGATCAGGGGTTTAGGGTCTATTACAGCGGGAACACAACCACTCTGGGTAGTCGATGGATTCCCTACCGATCAGAGAAATGCACAGGCCATCAACCCGGCCGACATTCTATCTGTAGATGTATTAAAGGATGCTTCTTCCACGGCCATTTATGGTTCAAGGGGTGCCAATGGTGTTATCATTATTACCACAAAATCCGGAAAGGAAGGCCGGTCTAACTTAAATTTAACGGTAACCGGTGGGGTTGCCACAGTACCGGAAAGCGTCCGTTTTGAAGTGCTGAACGCCGAAGAGTACGTTCAATTTCATACTGAAAAGAATGGGGGCACTGTTCCGGATTTCATTGCTGACAATTGGGATGGTCAAACCGATACCGATTGGCAGGATTTGGTTTTTCAAAATGGGGCATTTCAAAACTATGCCTTATCTGCATCGGGGGGAGGTAGAAATGTAAACTATTTGTTGTCGGCTAATTACATCGATCAACAAGGGGTAATCAAAGGCGAAGGCCAGAAAAAGTACTCGGCCAGGGCTAAAATTGATTTCAGACCCTCCGATAGGGTAACAATCGGCTTAAATGTTGCTCCCAACTTAACGACTATTGAAAGGAACAGTCCCGGCGCCGATGATGTAGACTGGTCGTCATTATATGCGCAGGCGCTTTTGCTGGCCCCGATATTGCCTGTAAACAGGCCGGATGGCATCTATTCCATGAATTCGGATTTGCCCGGATCCATTCCGGTAGGCAATCCGCTGGAGACCATGCAAAACTACGACTTTAACCAAACGTTATTCCGAATGCTTGCCGGTGTCAGTGTGAGTGTCGAAGTAACCGAGGGGTTGAGCTTAAAATCATTCATCTCCACCAACATTGCCAGTGACAAAAGTGAAACGTATTATCTGCCGACAATAGGACAAATAGTACCTTTTCAGTTATCTCCGGTATCTACATTAAGTACCGGTCAGCGTCAGGAAATCGGCTGGCTGAACGAAAATATTATCAATTATAAAAGGGAGTGGGGTGATCATTCCTTTGATGTGGTGGGTGGGTTTACCCTTCAAAAAAATGACATCGAAAATGTAGAGGCAAGTGTTGAGGAATTACAGGTGCCGGGCGTTAGAAATGTAAACATCGGTAACACGGATAACCTTACTGGCTCGAACTCAATTACCGGTGATGCCCTGGTTTCCTACCTTGGCAGGATCAATTATGGGTTCAAAGGTAAATATTTGTTGACAGCTACCTTGAGGACCGATGGAAGTTCAAGGTTTGGCACCAATGATAGATATGAGACATTCGGGTCTTTCGCCCTGGGATGGAGGTTTTCGGAAGAGGCTTTTTTTGAAGGACTGAATTTTTTGAACAACGGCAAGTTAAGGGTATCTTATGGCACTACGGGAAGTAATTCCATTCCCGATTTTGATGCCCGCGCAAACCTGGCGTCAGTACGCCATTCTTTTGGAGATAATGCAATTTTCGGCACAAGGCTGGGAAATCCCGGTAACCCGAGTTTAACCTGGGAGACATCTGAACAACTGAATATCGGATTAGATGCTGATTTTGCCGGTAATCGTTTAAATCTGGTACTCGACTATTTTAACAATGAAACGACAAGCCTCCTTTTGACCAAGGGCATAGTTCCGTCTTCGGGGTATTCTTCGTTTTTGACCAATATTGGCAGCATGAGAAACAAAGGTGTGGAACTGAGCCTGAATGCTACGGTCATTCAAACATCAGATTGGATATTATCCATCGGTGGTAATGTCACTTACAATGATCAGGAGATTCTTGATTTGGGAGGCGATGATGAAATCCAGAATTTCTTTGGCGCACTCAGGCGGATTGTAGGAGGGGAACTGCAACAAATTCGTGGCCCCAAAGTGCTGAAAGTGGCCAGACAAGGCGACGACCAGACAGGTCAGCCACTCAGTACCCCCGGGGCATTGATCTATGAAGATATAGATGGCGATGGTGTTATAGGCAACTTTTTAAGTGAAGATGGCCAACTGATAGGTGACACTAATGTAGACTGGATATATGGCATTACAGCTAATCTGAAATACAAGAATTTTGAACTTAGTGCATTACTGAATGGCCAGGCCGGAGCGTATGTGTACGATTTTTTCCTGCTCCAGGTGGGGTCATCCTTTCGTCAAACCAACCTGTCAAAAGAGTTTTGGTATGACGGAAGGTATGTGTCGGAGTCTGATCCCGGTGATGGTAAAACACCCGCAGCCAATGGCTTTGATACTGCGGTGGGGTCCGTTTCGAGCTTTGGT
This sequence comes from Agaribacillus sp. DX54, assembly GCF_056858335.1. Taxonomy (NCBI): domain Bacteria; kingdom Pseudomonadati; phylum Bacteroidota; class Cytophagia; order Cytophagales; family Splendidivirgaceae; genus Agaribacillus; species Agaribacillus sp. DX54. The sequence goes on along the minus strand of NZ_JBXEQE010000003.1, from coordinate 336,295 downwards.
GTTCAAAAAACCGATTACCTGAGAATAAGAAATGTTACACTAACTTACAATTTGCCAACTCCGGTGTTGAATAAATTGGGCCTGTCCAATGGCAGGATTTTTACCTCCATAGAGAATCTTCATACTTTTACCGATTTTATCGGAGGTAATCCCGAAGCGCGCCGGACATCGGCAGGCGGGCCGGCGCTGATCGGAGGGTCTCAGATTGCCGCGGTAACCGACGGCAGGGAACTGGGTTTGAATAGCCCTCCCGGTCTTCCCTTACCGAGGATATGGACATTAGGACTAAGTGTTAACTTTTAGCTAACTGAGCAATAAAATGAAAAAATATAGATTTAGAAATCGTACTAAACCAGGCTTCATAAAATCCGGAAGCACTTTATTCCTGTTCTTCATGGCTGTAGTTTCGACTTCCTGTGATGATTTTATCGATGTTACTCCCGAAAGTGATATTGACGCCAATACATTCTTTTCAAATCCCGATGAACTGGTTTTTGCTTTAAACGGGGTGTATGCTTCCCAGAGAGGCATATACGGCAGCCTCGATTATTTCAACCTGATTGAAGCAAGATCAGACAACGCCGGCCAGGATCAAACAGATCAGAAAGAAAGGGTTGAAACAGACACTTTTGAAGAAACTCCGGGTAACTTGTTGATGGTAAATATCTGGACCCAGAATTATATTCTTATCAACAACGCCAATACCATCATCGCCAGGGCTCCTGACGTTCCTTTCGATTCCGATATGGAACAAACATTGATAAACAGGGTAGTAGGTGAGGCTAAATTCTTAAGGGCAATGTCTTACTTTACCCTGGTAAATATGTTCGGGGCCCTTCCGCTGAGAACAGAACCGACAGTCGATTTTGATGATGCTATTCTCCCCAGAAGTCCGGTAGCAGATGTCTATGGACTTATTGTATCCGATTTGAGTGATGCTGCCGAAGTACTGCCCGACAGCTACAGTGGCGGCCCGTTCAATGAAGAGGGCCGGGCTACACGTTTTGCGGCATTGGCCCTTCTGGGCAAGGCACAATTTCAAAACGGTAACCCCTCTGCTGCGTCTTCGGCATTGCAAGATCTGATCGGACAATTTTCTTTATTAGGTGATTATGCGGCTATCCATGCGGCCGGTAATGACAACACGCCGGAATCGATTTTCGAAGTGAGCTATAACCCGACAAACCAGACAGGTTTAGGCTTTAACAATGTACTCATCCCTGCAAGCGAAGCAAGTCGCCTGGGTATTGTCGCAGGTGGCAATGGAGGTAATTTACCTACTTTTCCAACAAGTGATGTACAAACTATTTATGAGCCCGGTGATGTAAGGACCGAGGCATCATTTACCTCCTATACAGGGGGTAACTCAACGCATTATATCGGTAAGTACATTGATTTGGACGCGGTCGGCGATGGAAGCGATATCAATTTGGTTGTTTTACGATATGCAGATGTTTTATTAATGAAAGCCGAGGCCGATGGAGAAAGCGCTGCTTCTTATGAGTTGATCAATCAGGTCAGGAGAAGGGCATTCGGCCAGGATCCCGGTACACCCGATCCCGCGATAGATATCGATGCTTCAACGCCCGGTTCCTTTTTGGAGAAAGTGATGCTGGAAAGAAGGCGAGAGTTTGTGTTTGAAAATCAAAGGTGGCTGGACCTGAAAAGGCTACCCCCATCTGAAGCATTGGTAATCATTAACAATCACCTTACCGCCGAATACACCGGTGTACCGGCCGTTAATGCAAACCGCCTGATTTATCCCATTCCTCAACAGGAGATAGATATTTCAGGAGGGGTCGTTGAACAGAATCCTGACTAAATAGTTTAGTGAATCATGATTAACATTGCGCCAAATTAAAACTTGCGCTTTCCTGGCCGGTATCAAACATATTGGATCGCCCCTTGCATTTTGAAGTGTTCCGTTTATAAGGAAGAAGTATACCTGGAAAAATTAACTTTTGGAAACTAAACGAATGATACATGAAATTTTTTAAATATAACATACTATCTATTTTACTTTTTGCCATCTCAACAAGGATAATCTTTGCCCAGGAATGGAACCAACACTGGCCTGTTCTGAAAACGTATAAGGACAAATACCTCGATGAAGTGGCCATGCCATTGGGGGGTATTGGAACAGGAACCGTATCTATTGGAGGCAGAGGGGATTTAAGGGACTGGGAATTAATGAACCGCGGTGCCCTCGGTTATCTGCCGGCTTTCAAACTGGTAGAACCCACCATTTCCAACGGTCCCTTCTTTGCTTTGTATTACAAGCAGCAAAGCGGCGAAGCCAATGTAAGGGTGCTCGAAGGGCCGGTGTCTGTCAGGGAATATTACGGTGATTGGGGTGCCGATGCTGTAAACTCCGGTTTTCCAAGATTTGAATCGACCGGTTTTGCCGCTGCGTATCCCTTGGCTCAAATCAATTTTGAGCACAAAGCGGTGCCGGTTGACGTGAGGCTGGAAGCATTTAATCCGCTTGTCGTAGGAGATGCCGACAAAAGTGGTATTCCTGTCGCTGTACTCCGGTATGTATTGACAAACAACACAGATCGTCCTATTGAAACTTCTGTAGTGGGTATGGTACCCAATTATATTGGTGTTGACGGGTGGTCGGGTGAACCTAAAGGCAATTATAATAGTTACAGGGATTGGCACCTATCCGGTGACGATGCCAAGCTGAAAGAGATGTGGCCCTATATCAAAAAGGCAATGTCATTTGCTTGGACCGGCATATGGGATACCGACAAAGATGGTGTCATGGAGGGAAGCCAGCACAATACCATGGACATTAATTATGTAGGGCCGAACCCTCAGATGGCAGCCTGGTATTTGGGCGCGTTGAAAGCCGCTGAGCACATGGCTGCTCATCTCGGTGACAAGGCATTTGCAAAAGAATGTGGTGATCTTTATATAAAAGGTCGTAAATGGATAGACGCAAACATCTTTAACGGGGAATATTACGAACATCGTATCCCCGAGGCTGCCAGCAAGGTAGCCCAGCTTGGCAAAGGGTGCCTGGTAGATCAACTGGTAGGCCAATATCTGGCTCATACCACAGGATTGGGATATGTTTTGGATAAAGACCATGTTCAAACTACACTTAAAAGTATCATGAAATATAACTATGTAGATAACTTCAATGAGCATTTCAACACTTTCAGGAGCTTTGGCCTTGGAGATGAAGCCGGACTGGTGATGGCCTCCTATCCGCGAGGTGATTTATTGGACTTTCCATTCCCCTACTACACAGAGATCATGACCGGATTTGAGTACAGTACGGCAGCCCATATGATTTACGAAGGTCAGATAGAAAGCGGTCTCAAAGTATTCAAAGCTATTCGCGACAGGTATGACGGATACAAAAGAAACATCGACTTTCATATGGCAACCTGCCTCGTACAGCAGGTTCAAAGAAAGATACTCACGGTCATGTGGTGGCCTGCATCCACGCTACTGACCGCTTATAAGATGCGGTATGGGGAAACAGGCCGGCCGGGTGTTTTTGCCTATGGACCAATAAAAATGTTTCCTATTCCTGCATCTGCCGGTGTGAAACACTGGTTTCATCGACGTTTATCCTCCTTATTCAGTGCCTTTTAACACCTGTTTATTTAATCGAACTCAGGTGAATACTTTGCGCCGCATATTCACAAGCTGGGAATACCGCGCTATCAGCGCGATTTTTGACAGTTGAAAAACCGCTTCAATGCTTGACTCAAAAGAAATTTATGTTTAGTATAGCTTTGGATTAGATATGGGAAAAAAAGGTTATTGATTAATTGGTTAAATGGCTGCCCGGGAAAAAAAAGATATGTTAGAAGTTCTTTCTCCTTCCGAAGCTTGGAGCAAAATTCGGGAAGGAAATAATGTAGCCTTCACACATATCTACAATCTTTATTTTTATGATTTATGCCGGTATGGTAGTCGAATCTGCGGTGATCGTGAGTTAATCGAGGATAGCATTCAGGACCTGTTTGTTGAAATTTGGAGATCGAGAAACCGGCATCCTCAGGTACGATCGGTGAAATACTATCTGTTTAAACGCCTCAAGAGAAAGATTACAAAAAAACTCATTGATAAAAGAAAGACCCCGATTGATCGAAACATTCTGGAGGATTACAACTTTAGGATTGTATTTTCCCATGAGTCCGAATTAATTGCGCAGCAGGTTTCCAAAGAGCAACAGTCAAGGTTGCTAAGGGCCTTGAATCAATTGACCAGAAGGCAAAAAGAAGCCATCACCTTAAGATTTTTTGATGGTTTTAGTAATGAAGAAGTGGCCGGTATGCTGGCTATGGATAAAAAGTCAGTTCGCAATCTCATTTACCGGGCTATGCTGGTTTTAAAAAAACATTTACCCAAATCACTGTTCCTTCCCTTTTTTGTAATTTGGGGGCAAAAGTAAGTATCTACCTCCACGGGCTTTATTGCTTCCTCAAACAACATTCATCAAAACAAAAGCACAAACCACCGACATCTTCATAAAGGTTGTCCGGCAATCTTTAAAAAAGTCTTTAATCGAGTGACTTTTGTGACAATCGTTGAACCGGGAGGGGTAGTGAAAATTACGAATGCGCGGGAAGCCCGAAAACATTGAATTTTTTTTGAGGACGTTTTGGAATTTTCCTCCCCCTTATATATAAAAAGCAAGGGTAGATGGATTACAGAAATTTTGGTCTGACCGATTTCATACTGGATGAATATTTTCAGGATTGGGTGATCAATCCAACCGAAGCGTCCGATATGTTTTGGAATAATTGGATGGAAAACAACCGGGAAAAGAAAAAAGTCATTGAGCAAGCCAGGGCGATAATTCAGAATTTGAATTTCATATCCATAGATATTTCTGAATTTGATAAAAATAGCGTATTGGATCATATCAATGCTGCCATTCGTGCGAAAGAACTGACTGAAGAGTTGAAAGTGCCCGGTGAGATGCTCGATTTGGAAGATGATGAAGTGAATGAAACCATCATTTATGCACTGGAAACCACAAGGGATAAAATCAAGATTTGGTATCGCGTGGCAGCCGTCATTTTTGTGGTTGCCTCATTGGGCATCTCCTTGGCTTTCTTGCATAATTATTTTGATGTGCCGTCTCAACCATTGACCGAGGTGAATGAATGCATAGAAAAATCATGTGGCCCCGGGGAAAAACTGAATGTGAAACTGAAAGATGGCACAAAAATAAAGTTGAACAGCAATAGCAAATTAATATTTCCAAGAACCTTTGCTTCGAAGCAAAGAAAAGTAACCCTGATTGGGGAAGCATTTTTTGAAGTGTCTGAAGATCGATCCAGGCCGTTCATAATTACTTCCGGTCAGATTGCCACCGTAGTACACGGTACTTCTTTTAATGTGAGAGCTTTTCCCTACGAGCCTGAAATCAAGGTTGCGGTAGCCACCGGCAGGGTTTCAGTAGAGAGAATACGCGTGTCCGAAGACGAAAAAACACAACAGGCAATATTGCTGAGCCCCCGTGAAATGGCTGTTTTTGAAAAAGAGACAAAGAAAACGGAGAAACTTAAATTTGAGTTTATCAAAGAGATGGGGTGGAAAGATGGGATCATTCATTTTGAACAGGCGAATATTCATGAAGTATTGCAAACATTGGAAAATTGGTATGGTGTAACTTTTATTAAAAATGGCAAAATCAACGAAGACAGAGACTATACCGGAAGTTTTAATAACAAGTCCTTGGAAGTTGTATTAACCGGGCTCGGGTTAGTATTTGATTTTAAATTTGATATAAAAGGGAAAATTATTGAACTGAATTAAATTTTAAGCTATGATAAATATCGACTCAAGTTAAAACAAATCGAGATAACGTGTACCTAAAAACTCACGCTGCTGATTAGACATTGTGCGATGGCTTGTTCAGCAGTCGTGAGATTGATTGTGTTCTTGATAAATTAATTTACCAAAAACGAAAATTATGCATATAAAATTACGGAAAAAATTTTTAATTATGTCCAAATACGCTGTTTTTGGCATAGTTCTGCAATCTCTGTTTTATTCTTTATTATTTGCCGGAACCGGCAAAGCGCAGCGAGTCAGTCTTGAAAATATCCAGGTTAGCATTGCGTTCAATGAGGTCTCGGTAGAAGAGGCATTTGATATCATTGAAGAACTGACCGCCTTCAAATTTTCTTACAAGAGAAAAGCCATTCATCAAAAGCAAAAGCTGAATTTTGGCAAGACAAATTTATCATTGGCAGACTTGCTTAGAAAAATCGCCAAAACTACTCGTTTGTGCTTCACAAGGATTGATGAAACCATTCATGTCACAAAAAAAGAAGAGGAAAATGGGAGCGCTATGGAAGCGTTATTGATAGATCAAGCTTTTATTGATCGTATAATTTCAGGAAAAGTGACCGATGAAAATGGGGCAGGTCTTCCAGGGGTGAATGTGTTTGCCAAAGGAACAGAGATAGGAGTTATTTCGGATATTGAAGGAAATTATTCAGTTAATGTACCCGATGAGACAACTACCTTGATTTTTTCTTATGTAGGGTATTTAACCGAAGAAATTGAAATTACGGGAAGAAACATTATTAATATAAGTCTTGCGCCTGATATTGAAACACTTTCGGAAATAGTGGTTGTGGGTTATGGAACACAGGAAAAGACAAAGCTGGTAGGATCGGTAGCCCAGATTGAAGCGAACAAAATCAACGACAGACCGGTTGCCCAGTTAAGACAGGCGCTCACTGGTCAGGTGCCGGGGGTGACCGTTATTCAAAGATCCGGACAACCTGGCGATTTGGGAGGAGAAATCCAGGTGAGAGGGGTTAACGCGGTAAACTCTTCCAATGCGGCACTGATCTTGGTCGATGGCATTCCCACTTCATCTTTTAATGATATTAACCCGAATATTATTGAAAGTATTTCTGTACTGAAAGATGCTTCAGCTTCAGCTATTTATGGTGCAAGGGCCGCAAATGGCGTGATATTGGTCACGACTAAAACAGGCACGGAAGACAGGCTGAGTGTCTCGTATAATGGATTCGTAGGCATTCAAGTCCCCACTGAATTTCCGGAATATGTTAACTCCTGGGAATATGCAGAACTTTTGAACGAGGCCAACGAGAATGATGGATTGGGCCCTGCTTACTCTGAGGCCGAGATAGCATTATTTCGCAATGGTACCGATCCGGATAATTATCCTGATAGTGATTTTCGATCAGCCGTACTCAAAGACAGGGCCGTTTTGACAAGCCATAACTTATCCGTAGCCAACAAAGTGGGTAATACCAATTACTTGTTGGGGTTGGGTTATTTGGACCAAGGAGGCCTGGTGCCGGAAAACAACTACAAAAGATATAACCTGAATTTAAACTTAATTTCGAACCTGGGTGATAAAATGAAATTGAGTACCAGGCTGCAAGGCAGATTCTCGAAGGATGAACAACCCTCTGGTCCCACGGTAGGTAATGGTTCTAACATGCTCAATATTATTGGTCAGTCTGTTCGATTTCCTGCTATTTTTCCTATCAAACTTCAAAACGGAGATTGGGGGGTAGGGTTTGAACAGTCAGGAACACCCGCGTCCTGGGTAAATAGTGACTCTTTTTATGAACGAAAAGAAAACGAAGTAGGCATAAACATGAAATATGACCTGAATATTTTAAAAGACCTGACATTTTCTATGATCGGGGGCTATAATGCTGTGGAAGCGAAAGAGCAACGATTTGAGGCAACCCAATTAATAGCCCAGGATATTCTTTTGGGGCCGGCACAGCAAAACATAAGAAGGGACGGTTACACTTATCTGACATTTCAGCAAATATTGGAATACGACAAATTACTGGATGACCACCAGATCAGCCTGTTGGCAGCACACACGTATGAGTTTCAGGAATCCGACCTATTGACGGCAATCAGGATTGGATTTCCAAGCAACGATCTTACCGAACTCGATGCAGGAGAAGTAGAAGGATCTCAAAATGGTGGTACTGCTTCCGAGTGGGCCATGGATTCTTATTTTGCAAGATTGCGTTATAGCTATCAAAATAAGTATTTGATAGAGGCTGTAGTAAGACACGATGGATTTTCAGGGTTTAGATCCGACAATAGATACGCTACATTTCCCTCTCTTGCTGCCGGCTGGAGAATTTCCCAGGAAAACTTTATGAAGAATACTGTAAACTGGGTGGATGAGTTGAAATTAAAAGCTTCATGGGGTCAGGTGGGAAACAACCAGGTGAATGAAGAAGCCGGCGGGCTCTATCCTTATCAAAGCCTTCTTACAAACAGTAGCCCTCTGGATGTTACACAAAACTACAACTATGGCTTCGGGGGCACAATAAGCACAGGACTGGCTGTCGTCCGGATCCCTGATCCGAATATCACCTGGGAGACCCAGGAGATGCTCGATATTGGTATAGAAACAACACTTTGGGGGGGCATGATAAATTTTAGTGCAACTTACTTCAATAAAAAGACCAAGGATGCCCTGCTTGAGCAAACCGGAAGTGTCCCGCAGACTTTAGGTTTTACAGTGGGAGTCACAAACGCGGGCACTGTGTTGAATGAAGGCTGGGAATTCGGCTTAGGACATACACACAAACTGGGCGGTTTTGAATATTCCATTTCTGCCAACGCAACCTTTTTAAATAATGAAGTGTTAGATTTGGGGAGCGCAGGCGTTGAACTACTGAATGGTTTGATTGCCAATGGCAATACATACGTAGGACACCCGCTTCAAAATTACTATGGTTTTGTCGCTGATGGGCTTTTCGCAGATTCGGCGAGGCGGCAGCTACCTATAAAACCGTCATCGACTTTGGGGATAACCTGATTGATCCTGAATATGTTACACTATTCAATGGTAAAAACGAGCAGAGCAAGGAGATAATTTTTACCATGCCCTACATTGAAGATTTGTTCGGTAACGGCCTGCAGCAAAATGCAGGGCCTGCGATGATAGGCGGGTGGCACATTGTTAACCCATTAGGAAGTTTGGTTGAATCTTACGAGTTTAATGACGGTACCCCGTTTGATTTTGCCGATCCCCGGTACGACCCCGCTGATTTGACAAAGGACAGAGATCCCCGGTTAAGTTATAATGTCCTTGTCAATGGGGTGGAATTTGGCCCGGGATTCAAGTACATTTCTCATCCTGACTCTGTCAATTCCATCGATAGGCTTACCACCAACAAACAAGCCACTCGTACAGGATTTGGGTTGGCCAAATTTATGGATTGGGATTACAAGGGCGACCTTCGCAGAGCACCTGCTGACATTCCCATCGTTCGATATGCCGAGGTATTGTTAACTTACCTCGAGGCAAAGCTGGAAGCCGGAGACCCTATTGATCAGGGACTTCTTGATGCGACCATCAATCAGGTAAGAGGCCGGGCGTCGGTTAATATGCCGCCGGTTACGGAAACAGACCCTACGCTGCTTAGGGTGATCTTAAGAAGAGAAAGGCGTAATGAACTGGCGCTGGAAGGCCATAGATACTGGGATTTATTACGGTGGGACAGGGCCAAGGATATACTTCAAGGTGATTTTTATGGAGGACCATTTCCCGGAGCTGAGAATTTAAGAAAAAATGGCTCGATCGATGATCCCCATGACCGATGGTATGTCACCTCTAAAAGTTTCCGGCCGGGCATAGATGACAGGTGGCCCATACCGGATAGTGAAATAGAAATAAATCCTGATTTAGGCTTAGATGTAGATTGATTGCCGCTAATAAAAGCTTGTTTTTTTAACTTATTCTGCCCTTAGTGTATGCTAAAATGCCAACTTCTATGATAGAAATGGCTTGGGAGGTCTTCCGGATTTTATGATCATTTAAAACCTTAAACCAAAGCGGCATCGGGCCCGGCAATTCCATAAGCAGCTTACTTGCCGGACCCGATGCCGCCTCAGTTGGAGCAGATGCAGGTCCATGTTCGATGTATATTTCTTTTATACAAAATCCTGTTGGTGATTTTTATTTAACAACCAGCGAATTAAACGAACTACTACGGGGTTAATGCAAAGAAATCATCATATTGTGCATAGAGATTGGTGGATAGAACGGTAATTATTGGCCAAATTGCAAGTTCGGGTTTTAACGAGTCACGACTATCGAGTCATCTAAAATGAGAAATTCTTGTTTTCGGGTTCTGCGCAATTCCATCACGAAGCGGGTGATAATCGTTGCTTTTTCCTTTTGCCTGTCCATGTCCATGGAAGCTTACGGACAAAAGCTTGCCAACGACCGGGCAGCATGGTTTGTAGACGCCCGATTTGGCATGTTTATCCATTGGGGCGTTTACAGCGGTGCCGAGGGTTTTTGGAAAGGTGAAAAGCTTCGTAATAACAATAACTACGCCGAATGGATTCGCTACCGCAACCGCATTAGTAAGGAAGAATACCTTACCCTGCTGGATAGGTTCAAATGGGATGAAATCGACCCTGAGCAGTGGGTTATCCTGGCCAAACAATCAGGCATGAAATATGTTACTATCACAGCCAAACACCATGACGGGTTTGCACTTTGGGATAGCAAGGCAAGTGACTATACTGTGGCAAAACATACCGATCCAGGCAGGGACATTATCAGGGAACTGGCTGAAGCCTGTAGAAAACACGGCTTACGACTGGGTTTATACTATTCCCATTGGGTCGATTGGGAGCATCCTGACAGTTGGGACCATACCAGGGAAATTACCGGCCTTTCCAATAAAACCTATGACCGCTACTGGCAGGAAAAGGTCATGCCCCAAATGCGGGAATTGTTAACCGGATATGGAGAAATTGGCCTCATTTGGTTCGATATGTGGGTACACCATTCGAAAACGGTCGTTAGCAAAGCACAATTATTACAGTTGAAAAAACTTATCAGGGAAATACAGCCCAATTGTTTGGTCAATTCCAGATTGGGACTGTCAGTAGCAGAGGACAAGGATATTGATTTTCAAACTTTGGGAGATAATCAGTTAGGCAGCAATAAAAAAGATCACCCCTGGCAAACATCGGCCACTGTGGCTCATTCCTGGGGATTCCACGCACGGGATACGGAATGGAAATCCACTACCACACTTTTACAATCACTGATCAATAATGTATCCCTGAATGGTAATTTTATGCTCAATATCGGCCCCCGGGCCAATGGTGAGGTACCCTTTGAAATATCCGGGAGGCTTAAAGAAATGGGGCGTTGGCTGGCTGTAAATGGAGCGTCGATTTATAATAGCGAGGCTTTTAATCTCAGAAAGGATCTGCATGACTGGGGCAGGATTACTTATAAAAAGACAGCGGCAGGGAAACACTTATTATATCTGCATATTTTTAATTGGCCTATTGATAAAGAACTAACCCTTACAGGGGTCAGAACACGCCCGTCACAAGTTTATGTTTTGGCAGATAAGCTACAGACCGGCCTCCCCTTTGCGCATCATGAGATGGTAACTCAGTTGAAGCTACCCAATCGGCCACCTGATCCGTTGATTTCTGTGGTCGTTGTCGAATATGACCGGGAACCTGAAATTGTTCCGGGTTTGGTGGCCCGGTCTGTGTCCGGTGGTTTTTCTTTAACCCCTGATAACCGGACTGCTTCAAAGGGTAACACCACCCTCGAAAAAGCAGCACGCCGTGGCTCTATTCCGGCACATGTGGTGGTAAAAGATCAAAGCACCTATCAATGGCAGCTATTTATCGATGAACCGGGCTCTTACAAAATGGATGCATCCTATAGCTTTCAAGGCAAGGAGGCTATCGGAAAAATCGTGGTTAACACAGCCGGAACAACTTTGGAACACCGGGTTCAACCTACCGGAAAAACCGTAGGGGAACCAAATTCGGATTGGGTAATTGACAGCTTTAATGCCACCACCCTGGGAAAGATCGATTTTGCCGGATCCGGCCTTTATGATGTACAGGTAGAAGTTCGCCCCCGGAAAGGCGCTGATATTAAGTTTCAATGGATATGGTTAAAAAAGGAATGATTTTTGAATAAAAGACATTAAATTACACAATGATTAATAAAATAAGAGGCGTTTTAACGATCTGGTCACAATTAAAATGTTTTTTAAACATGTTGTATGGCAATCTGTTAAATGCGAACAATTTTCTTGAAAACCATTGAATTTGCCTTATTTTTTCATTAGAATTCAACAGGAAAAGCATTAATTAATTTTTCATTTATGATTAAAATGATTTCTATCAGGTATTTCAGACAGGAAAATAACAAAAGGAAGGTAATTCAAGCGGTTGTTGCAAGGTTGCTGCTTCCCGTCATTGTTTTGTTGTGCTACGCTTCACCGGGGTTTGCTCAAACTAAAAGCTGGCAGTTGGATCCCGGTGCACCGCCGGAGGTGCACATAACAGGCACATCGACGCTGCATGATTGGAAAGCAGACTGTCCGGGCCTGACAGGAATACCCGAAACTTTGCAGATAACTGACAAAAACACCATTGATGCGTTTGCCTTTAAAATTCCGGTAGACAGTATGGACGGTGGGCGTGGGGCTACTATGAATAAAAAAATCCATGCAGCTTTTAAATCTACTGAAAACCCTTTTATAGATTATAAACAAACAGAGCCTGCCGTTTTAAGTGAGATGCCGGAAAGCGGGGATTTTAACTTCAGTTCCAAGGGGATTCTTTCAATGGCTGGAAAAGATAAGCCCATCACCGTGTCGGGCAAGGGTACCATCGACAAGGGCGTGATGATGCTGACTGTCAGCAAGGAGCTTAAAATGACTGACTTTGAAATGGAACCTCCCAGTGCCATGTTCGGACAGATTAAAACACATGATGATATTGTAGTTAACTTTGTATTCCACTACAAAAAGACAGGCGATGAATAAAACATTGATAGTAGTATGGCTTACCGGTTTGCTGGTGACAACAGGAGCCAATGGGCAATCCGGTATTCAACAACGGGTAGATACCATTCCCGGAACAGTTATAAGTTTTGAAATGAAGCTTATCCCGGGGGGCACCTTCCTGATGGGCAGTCCTGATAACGAACCGGATCGTACCCCGGATGAAGGCCCCCGGTTTGAAGTGGCGGTTGATTCCTTTTGGCTAGGCACGTATGAAGTAACATTCGAAGAGTATAATGTTTTCAGGGATAAATCTTTGGATATACCTACTGCCAATAATCCATCCTGGAATGCGGACGCTGTAGTAAGGCCCAGCCCGCCTTATGAGGATCCTACTTTCGGTATGGGCAAAGACGGTTTCCCGGCCGCCAGTATGACGCAATTTGCCGCTTTACAATATTGCCGGTGGCTCAGCCAAAAAACAGGGGTATTTTACAGGTTGCCCACAGAAGCCGAATGGGAATATGCCTGCAGGGCCGGAACCACCGGCAGATATTACTTCGGAGATGAGGCAGAGCAACTGGATGCTCACGCGTGGTACTATGATAACAGCAATGAAGCTTATAAAAAGGTGGGCAAGAAATTATCTAATCCCTGGGGACTTTACGATATGTTGGGCAACGTATCGGAATGGACACTGGACCAGTATCAGGAAGATGCCTACATGCAACTCGCAAAAATGAATGAGGTAAACCCCTGGATTAAACCCACCAAACTACACCCCAGAACGGTTCGTGGCGGTTCGTGGGATAATGATATGGAAGATGTGCGTTGTGCATGCCGTATCGAATCCAGCGACAGGTGGAAAGAAAGGGATCCCCAAATACCTAAAAGCTATTGGTGGAATACTGACTCCCCTTTCGTAGGTTTCCGCCTGGTACGGCCTGCAAAACAGCCTGCAAAGGAAGAGCAGGAGGCTTTCTGGGCAAGGGTTTTAGGTGATTAATGAACTCCAATGCAATGATGAAATTGAAAATGTCCGGCGCCGGTTTTTTGATCTTCTTGTTCCTGACGTGCCATGTTTCAGGGGCCCAGGAGACATGGTGCAAGTTCAGGCATACAGCCCCACTAATGGGTACCGATTTTTCATTGACTTTCTATGCTCCTTCAAGCGAACTGGCAGCGCGTGCTGCTGCCGCTGCTTTTGAAAGGGTTGAGCAACTAAATTGGATTTTCAGTGATTATCTGGAAGATAGCGAAGTTACGAAGCTGTCAGCAACTGCCGGCTCAGGCAGGCGTATTGCAGTGAGCAACGATCTTTGGTATCTGCTAAAATACGCCAAACGCCTTTCGAGGCAAAGTGGTGGAGCATTTGATATTACGATAGGCCCCCTTACCAAACTATGGCGAAGAGGTGTCAGGCAACAGGAATATCCGGATGCTGGCAAAATTGCCAGGGCAAGGGCGCTGGTGAATCATCGCTGGGTAAAACTATACCCTCGTCAAAAGAAGGTGAAGTTAAAGAAACCCGGCATGCGCCTCGATTTTGGTGGCATCGCCAAAGGTTATGCCGTAGATCAGGCTTATGAAGTTTTAGAACAACGATTTGGAATTACGAGCGCCATCATAGATGGGGGAGGAGACCTGTTTATTGCCGCACCACCACCGGATGGCAGTAGCTGGGAAATCAAAAATATAAACAGCACAAGCATTTCCGCACAACATTACCGTGCCATGGCAAGCTCGGGTGATACCTACCGGTATTTACAATGGCAGGGAAAAAGGTATTCACACATCCTGGAACCCTCCTCGGGACTGGGAAAAGTGGATAGCTCCGTTATCACTGTTATCGCGTCCAATACTACGCTGGCCGATGCTTTGGCCACCACATTTACCGTAGCATCGGAAGCAGTTAAAAAGAAACTAAAAAAAAAATATGATATAGAAATTATAAATTAAAAATGGTTGCCCCACAATCTGTTTAATGAAGTAAATTATTTTTAGTTGAAAGAAAATCATAAAATCATGAAAAAAGACTATAAATCCAGGCGTGAGTTTATTAAAAAGTCGAGCTCAGCAGTTTTGACCTCTGCAGTGGGGTTTAATATCTTATCTGCGCAGCCGTTATCCCAACGGAATATAAACAGCGAAACGCTTAAAGTGGGCCTAATAGGTTGTGGGGGTAGAGGTACGGGCGCAGCGCTTCAGGCTTCGAAGGCCGATCCCAATGTAATAATCACAGCCATGGCGGATATCTTCCGGGACAGGCTGGATAAGTCTTATGAAAATCTGAAGTTGGAAAACCCCGATAAGTTAAAGGTAGATGAAGGGCACAAGTTTATAGGTTTCGATAGCTACCGCAAATTGTTGGAAACCGATGTAGATGTGGTGATCCTTGCCACACCTCCCAACTTTCGCCCCGGACATCTGGCTGCTGCTGTAGAAGCAGGCAAGCATATTTTTTGCGAAAAACCTGTGGCGGTAGATGCCCCCGGTATCCGTAGCGTGATAGAAACCGCCAAGAAAGCCAAAGAAAAAGGACTGGCCATGATGTCTGGTTTTTGCTGGCGGCACGACACGCCCAAAATAGACACTTATCAAAGAATACTGGATGGGGCCATAGGAGATGTTCACACCGTTTACAACACCTACAATACCGGCGCCCTGTGGTTTCACGAGCGCCAACCGCAATGGTCTGATTTTGAATTCCAAATGCGTAACTGGCTATACTATACCTGGATTTCGGGCGATCATATTACTGAACAGGCGGTGCACAGCCTGGACCTGATGGCCTGGGCCATGGGTGATGAGGTGCCCTTGAAAGCCACGGGCACAGGTGGAAGGCAGAGCCGTACCGAAGAACAATATGGCAATGTCTACGATCATTTTGCCATCGTTTACGAATATCCCAATGGTAAAAAAGGATTTCATTTCAGCAGGCAACAAAAAGACTGTTCACGGGCTTATCATGTGGAATTAACCGGTAGCCAGGGCACTTCTTATATTGATGTGTTCCGCAAACATGAGATCAAAGGAAAGGAGAAATGGAAATGGAGAGGCGAAAAAAACAATATGTACCAAAACGAGCACGATACGTTATTTGCTTCTATACGCAAGGGAGACCCCTATTTTGACGGAATTCGTATGGCTAACAGCACTATGTTGGCAATATTGGGAAGAATGGTAGCTTATACAGGCCAAACCCTGACCTGGGATGAGGCCCTGAATTCCCAGGAAGTGCTGGGCCCTGAGCTTGAAGCGTTTAGCTGGGACCTGAAATGGCCCATGAAAGAAGTTGCGAAACCGGGTATTACAAAATTCAGCTAATATGAAGCGAAGGGATTTTACAAAAAACGCAACGGCCTGCGCGATGGCAGTTGGCCTGTTCCCCGCGTTGGACGGTGCCAGAAAAGCGCCCATTCACAAAAAGAGCCTTAAATTTGGCATGATTAAAGGGGAAATGTCAGTTTTGGAAAAGTTTAAGCTTGTAAAAGAATTAGGTTTTGACGGTGTAGAGCTGGATAGCCCCCATGACCTGAATGAAGAAGAAATCATGGAGGCCAAGCGCATTACGCGATTGGAAATACCTGGTCTGGTCAATTCTTTACATTGGACAAAACCTTTGTCCGATCCGGACCCCGCTACAAGAGCCGCATGCACTGAGTCCATGATAGAAGCGTTTCACCAATGCAAAAAGTATGGGGGTACCACGGTTTTATTGGTACCCGGTGTAGTAAACCAGGACGTGGCATATGATGAAGCCTGGGAGCGTTCAACAGAGGAAATCAAGAAAATGTTACCGACCGCTAAAGAAACGGGCATAAAAATAGCCATAGAAAATGTTTGGAACAACTTCCTGATCAGCCCCATGGAGGCAGCGCGATATATCGACCAGTTTAACAGTGACATGATCGGATGGTACTTTGATGTAGGAAATATTGTGCGGTACGGCTGGCCCGATCAATGGGTCAGAATCCTTGGAAAAAGGATTATCAAGGTCGATGTGAAGGAATACAGCAGGGATAAACAAAAGAATGAAGGGATATGGGAAGGTTTTAAGGTAAAACTGGGTGATGGGGATAGTGATTGGGCCAGGGTGAATGCAGCATTGCGCGAAGTGGGTTATTCCGGATGGGGGTCTGCTGAGGTACCTGGAGGTGACAAAGCGCGGCTAAAGGAGATCTCCCAAAGAATGGACAAAATATTTAAGCTGTAAAATATTTTTATTTTGATTGGGCCCAGCCTACTTTGCCAAGATGCTGCAAAAGGCTGGGTATTCAACCGCCCTTCTTGTAGGGAAGATCCATTTGAATGGCTTACCGCAGGGCTGCGATTATTCATGCACGAACGGCTTGTAGCAATGAAAAAAAAGTACGGAGCCAGATCTTCGTCCCATCGCGTATACCGCCATCTTTCCGATCTTAGCGTGGCACCTTTGCCCCTGTAACTAATGGCGTAAGCAAGCTGCTCACCTTCAATGCTATGGTTTTTTATGTAACCTGCCAGACTTTTTCCCGGTAGTATAGCAGGTTGTTCATCCTCAGAACCACATCGTTCAGTGAATGTCGGATAAAGATCGATCAGCGCTGTTATGGACTCAAAGTTTGTTCCATGTCTGCATGGACAAGCATATTGGCCGTATAACTAAAAAAGTCGATGACTCCGGCATAAGAAAAAATACGCTGTCCCTGTTTATAGATGACAATGGAACTGACAGGAAAGTGATTTCCGGGAATAACGGAGTAAAGATCGCGGATCGCAAAGGGCATCCGGTAGTGATTGGTTTTTGCTATTGGAAGGAAATTTATAAAACTGGTAATCTGATAAACAGTTTCCATGTAATATTTTAAACTTCTGTGATTAATTTCCTGAATTTTTTTATTTTTAATAAATTATCTGCTTTCGAAAGCTATTTGTAGGGAACACTTTGATATATTTTGCATAAAAAAGAGAAATATATTGGTTTGCTGATTAATCGTATTTGTCATTACGATGATCAGCATGCTTTGCGTGAGTTGATTGATTATTTTTATCCCCGGTTGTACCGTATCACCTTCGCCATTCTAAAAAATAAAATGCTTTCGGAAGAAGTAATCGGTGATGTTTTCTTTAGATTCTGGCAAATGAGAAAACGCACTTCGGAAATAAGGGATCTCAATAAATATTTATGCACATCTGCTAAAAACAATGCGCTTGTTTTGCTTAAAAAGGAAAATAGGAGGAATTATGTCAGTCGTGCATCCACGGATCAAATTTTTGAATTTCAAAAGGAAATCCCTCTTTTATCTATTTCACCTGAAAAGCAATATTTGACAGAGGAATTGAATCGACACATCAAAGCCGCTATTTCGAATTTACCGGAAAGATGCAAGATGGTTTTTGAACTTGTGAAGCTGGAAGGTCTTTCGTACAGGGAAGCAGCCATAAAACTTTCTATAAAACCTAAAACCGTAGAAAATCAACTGGCGATAGCCCTGAAAAAGATGCATGAAGAACTGAAACCATATCTGCAGGATCAAAATGAGTACAGTTTCGAAAAAACCATAACCCTTTTCCTTTTCTACGCTGTTACCTCCATTTAATTTTGCTTGTCATTTGGGGGTTTTACGAATTTTTTTATTCCTAAATAATAAAACCCTTAATTGAGATGTCCAATGATGCGCCCTACCACCTGTTTGCACGATATCTGACCGGTGAAGCAGATCAGCGCGATATTGCAGCGCTTCAAAGCTGGCTTGAAGCCAGTGAGCAAAATAAGATCCTTTTTCACAGCATTACTGAGTTTTGGGACACAGAGGCAGGCTATTTTTCAAAAGAATCTGAGAAAATCGCACAAAATTTAGCACAAAGAATTAAGGATTTTGATGAAGAACCACACGGGCGATTAAAGCCGGATAATCCTGATAGGAAAGTACCTGAGAGAAAAAGAAGCATCTTTCCATTCTCTGGGATCGCCGCTGCAATTGCCGTATTCATTTTAGCGGGCGCTTCATGGTTCTTTTCAGGTTATTTCGATACGCTCCTGAATAAGGAGACACCGGCCGTAGCCCATATTGAGAAATTTACCAATCCCGGTGAAAAATTAAATATCAAACTACCGGATGGAAGTTTAGTGAAACTGAATGCCAATTCTCAACTGGTATTCCCGGAGGAGTTCCCGGCTAAAGATAGAAAAGTAACGCTGGTTGGTGAAGCCTTTTTTGAGGTAACCGAAGACGTAGCAAGACCTTTTACAATCATGTCGGACAATATTTCTACCACCGTACTAGGTACAACTTTTAACATCAGAGCATTTCCGGAAGAAAATGATATTACAGTGGCGGTGGTAAGTGGCAAAGTTGCAGTGGAGAATATCAAACAGGGAGGGGGTGATCCGAAACCTTTGCTTTTGGCTCCCAACGAAATGGCTGTTTACACTAAAATGAATAATCAAACAGTTAAGCGTGGATTTGATTACAATGAAATGGTAGCCTGGAAGGATGGCATTATTTACTTCAAGGATGCCGGGATTTCTGAAATCCTTGAAACCCTGGAATTGTGGTATGGTGTCACGTTTGTGGTGAATGCGGAAATGGATCAGAATAAGGGCTTTACGGTCAGCTATAAAGATAAGTCACTTGACGCCATACTTCAGGGATTGGGTTTTGCCTTCGCTTTTGAATATGAGATTAACGGTAAGATAATTACTATAAACGGATTGCATGATGAGCTACCATGATACAGGTTAGGAAACTTTCCATTGGTTAGGTAAAAACCTCATGATGTTGAGCAAAACATTGGGGAATGGCTTCTCAACGATCATAAGGCACGTGTCTTTGATAAATTTTTTCACCAAAAACAATTAAAGTTATGCCATTAAAATTAATTAAAAAAGTTTTAATTATGTCCAAATATGCAATTTTTGGCATATTTATACAGTGCATCCTCTATTCCCTGGCGCTGGCCAATCCCAGCAAGGCGCAAAGAGTGAGCATTGAAGATATTAGGATTTCCGTCGAGTTTGAGAATACAAGTCTTCAAAAGGCATTTCAAATATTAGGAAGGTTGACAGACTTTGAGTTTGCCTATAACAAGTCGATTATCAATCCTGAAACAAGGCTGAATATGCAGGTAAGTGATATTTCACTAGCCGATTTACTCCGGAAAATTTCCAGGGAAACCAATCTTGGATTTAAAAGGGTCGATGAGATCATTTATATCAATAGAAGAGAGAATCCTCAGGCTGTGGAGGTGGAAGAACTGATACAACAAAGGGATATTATCGGAAAGGTAACCGACGAAAGCGGTGAGGGACTTCCCGGAGTCAATATACTGGTTAAAGGTACAACGATCGGTACCATTACAGATTCTGATGGTAATTATAAACTAAGTATTCCCGATGAAGCTAAAACACTGGTGTTTACGTATGTCGGGTATGTTACGGAAGAAATTGAGATTGCAGGGCGGTCTGTTGTTGATTTATCCCTTTCACCGGATATTGAAACCCTTAAAGAAATAGTTGTGGTAGGTTACGGAACGGTAAAGAAAAGTGATTTGACCGGCGCTGTCTCATCCGTTTCTTCGGAAGAAATAACCCAGGTTCCCGTTACAAGCGTCGCCAGTACACTGCAAGGCCGTGCTGCCGGCGTGAGTGTCAACCAGGCTTCGGGCCAGCCGGGCCAAGGAGTCATTATCAGGATCAGAGGAAATAATTCAATCAGTGGAGGAAACAATCCTCTCTATGTGATAGACGGTTTTCCGGTGGATGATTTTGGATCGGACATAAACCCCGAGGACATCGAGTCAATCGAAATCCTGAAAGATGCTTCGGCAACGGCAATTTATGGGTCGAGAGGAGCGAATGGCGTTATTATGATCACCACAAAAAGGGGATCGGAAGGACAAATCAAAGTGGATTATCACGGATTTTACGGTATTCAGAGTTTGAGAAGAAAAATCGAACTACTGGACCGGGACCTGTATGTGGAAATGGTCAATGAAATTGCTGTCAATGAGGGAGGAGCACCGGTCTATGGACCCGATGAGATTGCGAATTTGCCAGATAATGACTGGCATGACCTCGTCTACAGAGATGCGGGCATGCAAAGCCATCAGGTGGCCGTATCAGGTGGCAATGAATCCACCAAATTTTATTCCTCACTTAACTTTATGGATCAGGAAGGCATCATCAGGAACTCAGGCTTTGAAAGGTTCAGTTTCAGAATGAATGGAGATAAAAAAATCAATGAAAAACTAGATTTGAAAACCAGTCTTACCATTTCCCGGTCAGTATTCAATCAAACATTCGACGACTTTGCCGATGGATTCGGCGCGATCCCATTTACCACAATCGTGATGCCACCCATTAGCCCCATTCGGGATGCCAATGGAGATTATACGGTTTTTTCCGGCGTACCATGGGGAGGTACTAACCCGGTCGGATTTGCCGAAAATGATAAATTCAGAAGACTTACGACCAGGGTGCTCGGTAACTTTGAACTGAAATACAAGATCACCGAAGGTTTGAATTTTAGAACGAACGTCGGTTTAAGCTCTATAAACAACACAACCGATACTTACAGACCTATCGGTATTATCAGTTTGGGACCTTCCGATGGCCAGGCATCGAAATCCTTCAATAAAAGTGTCAGTTTTATCA
This sequence comes from Agaribacillus sp. DX54, assembly GCF_056858335.1. NCBI lineage: Bacteria > Pseudomonadati > Bacteroidota > Cytophagia > Cytophagales > Splendidivirgaceae > Agaribacillus > Agaribacillus sp. DX54. Next base: position 314,884 of record NZ_JBXEQE010000003.1, on the reverse strand, counting down.
ATGAAAATATTCTTAGTTACGACCTTAATATCGATAACCATTCATTGGGAGCGTTGATAGGATTCACTTATCAGGAAGATAATTCCGACGGTCTGTCTGCCAGCGGGACGGGTTTTGTAACAGATGCTTTCGAAAACAATTTATTGCAATCGGCTAACATTGTGGAAAGGCCTTCTACAAGCTGGAGCGAGTTTAAGTTGATTTCCTATTTAGGAAGGGTTAATTACACATTTAACCAAAAGTATTTGTTTACATTCACCGGCAGGTATGATGGTTCCTCAAAGTTTGGCCGGGATAACAAATATGCCTTTTTCCCTTCAGCCGCTTTTGCGTGGCGCATTTCAGATGAACCGTTTTTGAGTGGCGTTGAGAAAATAAGTAATTTAAAACTCAGGACCAGCATAGGTGAATCCGGGAATCAGGCGATTGCACCTTTTCAGACACTCGCCCGGCTAAGTACCAATGGGCCGATATTTGGTGACGGGGAAAATGTTGGTTTTGTCTTGTCCGCTTTTGAGAATTCCGATTTGAAATGGGAAACAACCACTACGACAGATGTGGGTATAGATCTGGGGTTGTTCAATGACAGGATCCTGTTTACAGCCGATTATTATATTAAAAGAACCAAAGATTTACTATTTAATGCCATTCTTCCCACCTCTTCGGGTTTTACCTCCACGATAAGAAATGTTGGCGAAATGGAAAACAAGGGTTTTGAATTTGAACTAACCACTAAAAATTTTACGGGGAACTTTAAATGGACATCGAGCCTGAATATGACCTTTAATCGTAATAAAGTGGTTAGTTTAGGGACCGACGGATCAGGAAACAGGATAGAAAGAATTGATGCTCCCGGAGCGGGTGGAAACTGGTTTCCCCTGTTTTTAGGAGAACCCGGTCAACAACTCTACGGGTTTGAAATTGAGGGAATTTACCAAACCGACGCAGAAGCGATTGAGAATGGTGAGCCCAATAAAACAGCAGGAGATTACCGGTTTAAAGACACCGATGGCAATGGGATTGTGAATTCGGACGATCGAAAGATATTAACCGATTTACAACCCGACTTCGTTTTTGGAATGAATCATGATTTCTCCTATAAAAACTTCGAGCTTTCTATCCTGATGGTCGGTTCGGTGGGCAATGATCTTGTGAATGAATTTGCTAAATATTATACGGCGCTTGGTGGCAATTGGAATGTGACCCGTGAAGCCTGGGAGAACCGATGGACAGGACCTGGTTCCGGCGGTACTTTTGCCAAGGCATCTTCTAATGCTATCAATACAATAACGTTTGCCTCAGCACCAAACTCATTGTGGGTTGAAGACGGATCGTATCTGAGATTCAGAGACATCAAAATAGCCTATAATTTTTCTGATGAGGTCCTCGATAAGCTAGGGATCGATAACCTGAAGCTATATGTAAGCGGTCAAAATTTAATCACCATAACGGATTATTCGCATTATGATCCCGAGGTAGCCTGGGAGAATGCGCCTGTCAATGGATGGGACAGAGGAGTCTACCCTTCGACGAGGGCTGTGACTTTCGGACTTAAGGCTAACTTTTAATTGTTAAATAATCACACCCATGAAAACAATCGTAACAAAACTTATACTTTCAGGATTTATACTCTTAAGCATCCTGTCTTGTGAGGATGTTCTTGAAGAAGAGCCAATGACGTTTATATCGCCCAATAATTTTTTTACGTCATTTAGTGATTTCGAAGCTGCCGTAAAAGGAATTTATGGTATAACCCGTGGTATGACCGGAGGATGGCAGACGCAATTGAAAGACTTATTTGCCGATTACAGTGATGTACCTGAATTTGCCGAACAAACGGAAGATATCTGGAGAAACAATCCGGGATCCGATTTCTGGGCAATAAGGGAGGGTTGGTCTGTGCCTTATCAGGTAGTAAGTAATGCCAATCAAGTGCTCACGGCATTAGAAGGAGCGCCATTGAATGAAAACCAAAAAAATAGTATTGCCGCTGAAACAAAATTTCTGAGGGCGTACGCTTATTTTAATTTGGTGCAGTTATATGGAGATGTTCCGTTAAGGACGAAACCTGTTGAGAGCGTTGCTGAAACCCAAATAGAACGGTCTCCGCAAGCTGAGGTATATGAGCTTATCATCCGGGATCTGAAGGATGCGGAATCCGGCCTTTCTGCGACCGTTGTCCAGGAAGGTAGGGTAAATAGTTTTGTGGCAAAAGCGTTATTGGCGAGAGTCTATCTGGCAACGGCGGGGAGTCCTATGAATATTACCGCCAACTACGCCTTGGCCCGGGACAAAGCATTAGAAGTGATCGCAGGGCCATTTGAATTATTAGATGATTTTGCCAATGTGTTTAAAAATACATCATACACCACTGAGTCAATATGGGAAATACTTTATTTGGAAGGGATATCGAGTAATGGAAAACATAACCAAACCGCCCCTACTGGTAACCAAACCGCTATGTTACTACCATCTGATGATTTCATTAATAGTTTTCCTGCAGGGGATAGAAGAAGAGAATGGGGAATCAAAGATAAATTTACCACTTCGGGTGGAGTAGACTTTATAGCAAGAACTTATTACAATAAATTTATTGATGAGCGTAAGTTAGAACAGGAGCTACCCCCGTCTGCCACCGAAACTGATTTTAGCTTTCCTTTGATCCGGTTGGCGGAAATGTATCTGATTGCTGCGGAGGCTGAAAATGAGGCGAATGGTCCCGACAACGCTTACCCCTACATTAATCAGGTGAGATGGCGGGCAAGAATAGATAAAAACGATCCGTCTCATGTGCCTGATTTGTCGGGCTTGAGCAAAGAACAATTTAGAGAGGCTGTATGGAACGAAAGAAAATGGGAGCTTTTTACCGAAGAACACGCATGGTTTGATCTGAAAAGAACAGATTCATTCGATAAAGTTCAAACAGCCAGGGGAAACCAGTTAATAGTGCCTATTGGAGATTATAATTCTACCTGGATATTGCCTGATTTCGAGCTTTTAAATAACAATATTCCGGATAATCCTCCTTATGGCGGCGGCGGTTGATTTGATGTTTTAAGGACAAGAGGTTTATGTAATACTTTTTTTGCAAATTACATAAATCTTTTGTTTTAAGCCTTTAAGCTATTTGCCGAAAAACAAAATTTCGATAAATTGTCCATTTCAAAAGCCGGCCCTTTGTTTTGGTCCTTTGAGAAAAATGTAGATAACCCTAATTGGATTTTATAATTTTAGGTTTTTGATGGTAGTTGTCATAGTGCCGCATAGAAAATAAATCAATAAATAAGGAAAACAACTCATTATGAGGAAAATAGTCTTAATTCTGTTAGTACTGATATCGTTCGTTTCCTGCCGGTCGCAGGAAATGGAAATTTATATATCACCCAATGGGAATGATCAAAATCCAGGCAGCTTGAATGCGCCTTTACAATCTCTGGATAAGGCCCTTCAATTAGCTGAGTCTGAAAAACTGGAAAACCCTGAGAAAGCCATAACCATTTTTGTCAGAGGCGGTACCTATTACCTGCCGGAAACCGCCAGGATCAACAGCCACCATTCAGGTACGAACGAAGCTCCCTTAAAAATCAATGCCTATCCCGGAGAAAAAGTGATCATTTCAGGAGCTAGAAAGTTAGATTTAATGTGGGAAGATGCCGAAGGTGGAATACTTAAGGCTAAATTGGAGGAAGCCGTATCATTTGACCAACTTTTTATCAATGGCCGAAAGCAAATAAGAGCACGGTATCCTAATTTTAACCCTGATGTATTGGTTTATAGCGGATATGCAGCTGATGCTATATCGCCTGACCGCATCAAAACATGGAGTAAGCCGGAGACAGGTGTGCTGCATGCTATGCACCGCGCTGAATGGGGAGGCTACCATTACCGGATTACTGGCGTAGATGAATTCGGGGAAGCCATACTGGAAGGCGGTTTTCAAAATAACCGCCAGATGGGCATGCATAAAGATTACCGCTTTGTAGAAAACATTAAAGAGGAGTTGGATGCCCCGGGGGAATGGTTTTTTGATAAGGACGAAAAAGTACTTTATTATTATCCTGAAGCAGGTTTTGATTCCTCCGGTGCATTAGTGGAAGCGCCTGTCCTGGATCACCTTATAGAGATAAGCGGCACGGAACAAAACCCGGCTCGTTACATAGAAATAAGTGGTTTCACCTTTCAGCATGCGCGTAGCACCTATATGCAAACAAAGGAGCCGTTGCTCAGGAGTGACTGGACCATTTATCGCGGAGGGGCGGCGCTTTTGACGGGTACCAAAGACATTAGTATTTCCAACAGCCATTTCCTGAATTTAGGAGGTAATGGAGTGTTTGTCAACAAATATAACAGGGGTACGACCCTTGCCACTAACCATTTTGAAGCAATAGGCGCCAGCGCCATTGCCTTTGTTGGCAGCCCTGATGCTGTGCATTCCCCAAGTTTTGAATACCACCAATTTGTGGCCTACGAGGAATTGGACCGTACCCCGGGGCCAAAAACAAACGATTACCCGGCAAATGCTATGGTATATGACAACCTCATTCACAATATAGGTACAATTGAAAAACAGGTGGCAGGCGTGCAAATCTCAATGGCTTCTGAAATTACCGTTAGCCACAATACAATTTACAACCTTCCCAGAGCAGGTATTAATATTAGTGAGGGTACCTGGGGAGGTCATGTGATAGAATACAATGATGTGTTCAATACCGTGCTGGAAACCGGTGACCATGGGGCCTTTAATTCTTGGGGCAGAGACCGTTTTTGGCATCCTGACAGGGCACGAATGAATGAAATTACCGAAAAAGAACCTTCGCTTATCACCCTGGATGCCCAAAAGACCACCGTTATAAGAAACAACCGTTTCAGGTGCGATCATGGCTGGGATATAGATCTCGATGATGGATCCACCAACTACCATATCTATAATAACCTGTGCCTTAACGGGGGCATTAAACTACGGGAGGGTTTTTACCGCACGGTAGAAAACAACATTATGATTAATAACTCTTTCCATCCCCATGTTTGGTTTAAAAACAGCCATGATGTTTTCAGGAGAAATATTGTGACTTCCTGGTACAAACCTATTCAAATAGATTTCTGGGGCAAAGAAATAGATTATAATCTTCTTCCTGATTCTGCGGCCATGGCACAATCCCGGTCACTGGATTTGGATATGCACGGCGCATATGGCAATCCCAATTTTATAGCTCCCGAAACAGGGGATTTCAGGGTGGCAGAAAATTCCCCGGCCCTGGGCTTGGGTTTTAAGAATTTTCCCATGGATCAGTTTGGTGTGAAAGACGAGGAACTGAGAAAATTAGCAGCCTCGCCTGAAATCCCGACATTGTTTATGGTGTCATTTCAAAAAGAGAAAAGGCCGGTTTTTGACTTTTTAGGTGCGAAGGTTAGAAAGATCAAAGGGCTGGGAGAGCGTTCGGCGGCTGGTTTACAAGACGAGCATGGCATATTGGTAGTACAACTACCTGCCGGTTCAAAGGCAGAGAAGCAGGGAGTCAGGATAAACGATGTCATTGTAAAACTCAATGACCATAAGACGTCCAATATACCTCAGTTGATGGATTCCTATCAAGGGGAGGTGTGGAAAGGCCGGATAGATCTGACAATCATACGAAATCAAGAGGAGATAGAAATAAGTATTACCCTTTGATGCAGTTACAGTTAATGGCAACCTGCATGGTTCGGGGGTATGGCACAAATTATCATATCCTGCCTAAGGCTGTAGATACCCAGGAGGTGAACTTCCGTCATTCGAGGAACATAGGCATGATCAAAAACCGGCGTAAAAAATATCGAATCGAAGCAATTAGTGAGACGATATTTGACGAGATAGCACTTTTTCACATAGCCTTATGAACGGATGCTTACGCTCTATTTCCAACAGTCGCGTAAAGATAGGATTAAAGGGTTGCTGTTTCCATTTAAAATAATGGACCTGTTGACAAACTGGACCATTGTAAGTGAGGTGATTTTGGACAGTATTCTCGCCATGAAGCCTTCAAAATCACAATTTTCCGATATCCATCAGTTTGCACAACTTTTTATTACCCAATCAAAATGCACAACGGGTTAATATTAGATATACCATTTCCATAGTCCCGAATTTTATTCTGTTAATCTCTATAACCAGCGTCCCACCCGCTTTTCTTTCCTAAAATTCTTTTACCCAACTTTTTAGGCTTTTGATTGGGCTTGGCCGAATAAGTATTGCTCTTTTCCAATGGCATATTGTCAGCTCGGTTGATCAAGTAATATGAATCCGTTTTGGTGTTGAATATAATGACCCTATTTTTTAGTTTATAAGAGGTAGGTATTTTTTTGTTTCCGATTATTTCGCTGATGGTTATTTTTTCTCCGGGCCAAGGGTTTTGTATGTAGCAAACATTACCTTTTAAGCTCTGAATCATTATTGGTTTTATTGAATTACTTTCATCTTTTTCTGCAGATACCACAAAAGCCCCACGTGCCAGTAGTTTAAAAGCCAGGGGTTCGGAAAACCAAGCCGTGGGAATAGCAGGAAATACACGGATTTTTCCTTCGTTACTTTGGAGCAGCATTTCATTCATGGCGGTTGCATAGTTACTTATTGGCTCCATACCGCAATGAAAAAAGTCCTGTGAGCGAATCAGGTGCCTGCCTCCCAACAAATCATGTATGGAATTTAAATCGTATATATTGTCGGGATAGCCTGTTAAATTGTGCATTAGACCTTGCGGATACATCTGATGTATTTCAACACCCTTTAATAAATAGTTTAGTGCTTCTTCTCCCATTCCCATACGCGCTGCTACTATTGGTATAGGGTAATGTGCGTTAAGAATGGTCTGGTGCTTTACGAAGTTGGATACAGCTTCACCATATTCACTATGTTTTTCATCAATGCCGATCACTCCTGCGGGAAAAGCAATAGAACCCGCTGCCGCCCATCCCATAGGTGAATACCTTTTTTCCGTGAAATACTCATCGGCCGGTGCAATAACTTTCCCCATTTTATCGTCAGCAATGATTTTTCTATCCCATAGGTGATCCAATACGTATTTCCATTTTTTAGATTCATTTTTGTCAGTATGTAGTAATTTGGCAGCCTTGATACAGTTTTTCAATAGTGCTTCAAGGCTATTTCTATCAGTAATAGGATTCTTTACGTAGGGCACTTCTGCTGATTCATGAACTGATGCTAAAAGAAAATATTCCTTTTTTTCTTTATCCCATTCCAGTTTGTCCAAATAAAAATTAAGCGCTTTTTTCATGAAAACATATGACTTTTCCCTAAGGAATTGGAGATCTCCGGTATAGGCATAATAATCCCAGAACAAGGCTGCTATTTGTATGGCGGGAATGAAATTATTTTTCATGTCACTTCGGTTTTTACTAACCTGATAGCCATCAAAGTCGTGAGCTTCTGTGATTAAAATAGCATCACTTTTGGCTCCTTTTTCCTTAGCTAATGCCTCTCCGTAGGGGATCATGTTGAAATATGTATTCAAGTAAGGTAGCATTAAATCGGTATCATTCTGGGCACATAGCCCCCAGTATTGTTGCTGGGTGTTCCAGTGATGCGGTGTTACCCAATTAAGAACATCCCTATTCCATCTCCACAGCCCTCCATTGAAACTACATGGGTATTCTCCTCTTGAGCTTGCTGCCATTAAGTAACGACGCAGATAATAAATATTCTCCAAATAATTGTCACCAAGTTTGACGAATGACTTTTCCCAAAATGCCTCGTACCATGCATTTTTTCCTTTCCTTAACGCGTCAACAGTTGTTGCTTCTGCTTTGTCTAAAAGTGCTATTGCTGCCGCTTGGGGATCGTCATTTTCTTTTTCGGTAACTACGGTCACCAATACTTTGAAACTGTTGCTTTTACTTTTTAATTCAACGCTACGTGAACTGACCTTTTCTGCCCGGCTATCAGCATCAATGATTCGGCAGGCTACAACAAAATTGACACCTATTCCGTTTTCTTCAAGTATAATATCTTTGCCCTCTATCTTAGTGTTGGCGTCACCTATGCCGACATCTACGCTTTTAGGAAATCCACCACCATACCAGCCTGAAAATGCCCTACTACCAATGCGTTCCAATGAAATCGTGGAGGTAATGCCATCTTTCATATATTTAGTATTTGGGACGTTTTCGCAATCGATAACCCATACGTTGTCACTACTGGAAAGCCATGTATTTATAGTGGTTTTAGAATAAGCAGTGTTGGCTTTATAGTTGACCTCACCATTTTTCAATGACAACCTGCCTTCAAATCGTTCCAAGTGTATCCAACTAAAAACAGGGGAGCCGAAATCGATCTTTAATCTTGCGGCGTGCTTTAAAATACTGGTATTAAACTCTGCGGGGTCCGGCTTGGACCAGAGGTCATTTTTGTTGATCTGGATTTCCATTCCATTGTTATGGTTCCATACCATGCCTCCCATATTCCCGTTCCCCATGGGAAATCCCTCTGCTTCAAGTTGAGTAGGGGACAAAAACACAATATCATGTTTTGTCAAGTATGACCTGTCTACCTTAAATAGGTGACTCGGTAAATCTTTTTCAGCCGGTTGGGCAATAATGAACTGAGCGATAAAGCACCCAATAGCCAGAAGAAGTAGCTTTTTAAATTTCATATCAATTGTTTCCGCTTTATAGACCTTTTCATGAGGGGCACCACGGCCCTTTATGAAAATCAACGACAATAAGAACGTGATACCATCTATCCTTTTCAATTTCATTACTGTTTTATTTGTTTTCCCCTAAATTTTGGCCATATCCGGAATTTGACCTGTTCAAGAAGCTTCCACAAAAAAATGAAGGCCGAAATAAGAATCCGGTCTTTACAACTTAAACCAACTCAAAAAACTTTTACACCAATTTTTTAACCTTGTTAAAGGCCACATATGAAACTATTTAGTTGGTTATACGCCAAAAATATACAGTAAACTTAGATTAAAAAGGCGTTATTCTCTTTCAAAAAAAACACCAATACCCATACTTTTTTTGCATTTGCATGTATTTCTAATATAATATTGTTCATTTTTTTAGCCTCTTAGTTTTTATACAATCCATAGTTTATGAAGCTTCATTATCTGGGCCGGAGCAGTCACCATAATAATTCTTTCACTGTCAAAAAAAATCATCACCCCTATTTTTTGAAAATATGGCATTACCTTCCAGAACTTGAATTGGTCTTAATCATAAAGAGCACCGGAAACTCAACATAAGCACCCTGAACGAATACTGCTATAGGGCCGAAATGGTTGAAGGGGCTTTTTTTTAGAAACAAACCCCGACCATTTACCGGGGTTTGTTTCTACTAATGTTAAATCAGTTAACCGGGAAATTTAGAGCGTAAAAGCAGATTAGTTCCCATAATCCACCTTAAAATCCAGTGTTCCTAAACTTAAATAGGTTCCTCCAAACGAATCAACGATAACCATCCTTACATACCTCACATCAAAACTGGTTTTAATCTCATCTACTTTTAAAACAGTTGTATTTTCAGCCACTTCAAAATTTCCCAGAGGGATCCATCCTTTTGCAAGAGATTCCCGTCCCCAATCCATTAAGTTTTCGGGATGGCCAATTAAAGGAGTGGTAGTAATGGCAGTTGAAGGGTCGACATCACCTGGTAACCCCCAGTACTGATATTCCTTTGGGCTTCTATCGTGACAACAATCAGCTCTGCCATTCCAACTGATTTCGACCAATCTAAAATCAGCTCCCAAATCAATGGTAAAAAAGCCCTGGGGTAAAGAAGTCAGCTCAGAGTGAATGAAACTGGCATCATCTTCATCCCAAAGATTTTCAACAACAGCGCCAAATGCCGTAATGCCAATATCATCGGTAAAAATAGCGCCTGCCCAACTCCTCATTTCAACCGGATGACGCTGTATCCCTGAAATAGCATTTCCAATTTCTTCTCCGGAGAGTGAAATTGAATAATCTGCGGCAATATTGTCGGCAGAAACATTTATGATTGCATTAAATACTTGATTTCTTCCGGAGTTAGCGTTGAATTGAACATAGATTGTTTGTTCTGCGCTAATATCAGATAAAGATAAAGATGATTCAAAAGGACCTGCCATACCGGTAGATATTTGGAAAAATTCTGAAACATCCAGGGTCAAAGAGATATCGCTCAAAAAACAATCATTTGATTGTATGGTAAAACTTCCGTTGGCCATTCCACCATTATTCACCTGGCCAAAATCCATCGATTCATCGGAAAGAGTCAAAAGCGCTGTTGAATTACATTTAGGAAAATTATTTATCGCTGCCTCTTCCACAACAAAGTCTTCTATTGTATTCGGGGGCCTGTAAGTGGATTTTACATTGAAAGTTCCATCCGCTTTAAAATCATCGATTGTAATCTGTGTATCAGCGTTGGCAATTGTAATCACTTGTTCGGTACCGTCAGAGGTATCGTAGGTTAGGACGGTTGATTTCAGATCTTTGGGCGAATCAGTCCAGGAAATAACAGCGCTTTCACTTGCATTGTCAAATACAATACTTGTCGCACTTCTGTTTATTAATGACCCTATATACTTTGGCCCTAAAACATTAGCAGTAAATTCCAGTGGTAGTGATTGGTTCTCACCATTGGCATCCGATAAAATCACCTGCATCGTATACTCGCCTTCCGGAACATCTAAATCAAAAGTGACCGTATCCCTGCCATTTTCAGAACGAACAACCTCGAATTCATGTGTTATCTCTCCGTTCACCGATTTTAGGGTTCCTTTCTCAATCTTAGGGTCGGCATTAATGGCTACCCATACCCTGATCTTTTCATTTCCCGAGTTTGTAACTACCGTATCGGGTTTACCTATAAAAGTAGTTTCTCCTAAAGATGAAAATTCACCGAATGTTTCTTCCTGGGATTGACAAGCCGCAAGGAGGAATATGGTAAATATGACCGGACCTGCCCATTGATTTATTGTTTTTATTATACTATTCATCATCGTTTTCTTTACTAATGTTATATTCTTTGCCTGAACGGATCAGGTGAAATAGTTTTGTTTTCATACCTGCGATTTACTCTTGTAATTCTCCGAAAAACTCCATTTCTGTCATGTGAATAAAGTTTCCTCCATTCCAGTTTTTACCGCAAACAAACCTGATGTACCGTACCGGGGAGAGATCCAGATCAAAGTCAACATCTTCTCCGGATGCAGCTTTGGCCAGGTCTTCATTGCTGTGTTGCCCCAATGGCAGACCTGAAGGTTTAATGACTTCACCATTCTCAATTAACCTGGTCCATCCTTCCAGGGATTCTCCATCAGGATCTCCTTCCGGAAGTTTATCTGTTCCCCAAACTTCGTAGTACCTTGGATCGCCATGCCCGTAAGGAGCATTGCAGCAGAATCTATCTGGTCCTGCTCTTAGAAAAAACTTCATTCTGCTTAGCTTAGCCAATACACCCATATCAATGGAAATAAACAAATATTCATCAGTATAGGGTGGTATCGTAAAAAGGATATTATCTGCATCACTATGATATCCCCCGCTGGTAACGTTTGAATAGTTACCATCCCAAAGGCCTTCTACCGATCCACCATAAGCCGTAGGTGCGTCGGTTGCAAAACCAAGGTTTTTAAATTTTGACTTATCCAGCAGCACTTCTTCAAAGACGGTTATTTCGGCCTTCAGGGTATCGGTAGCATTATTCCACCGGTCCTGCACCACTAAACCATAAGTAATTATCCCCGGATCAGAACCTTTGAAAATATGAAATGATTTACTGTTATCATCAATAAACAAAGACTGCTTAAAAGTACCTTTCCCATCCTGATCAAATTCATATAGCAGTACTTCGGCTGTCAGATTATCCGAATTGTCAAAATCTAACCTGGGTCCACCAAAGTTAGCGCTTAATACAAAAGACTTGATTAGCTTATCAATAGGCGCTTCTCCCGGAGTGATAGTGACCGATACAGCGGCTGACCGGTTATTGCTTTTATCCACGGTAACAAGCGCTACCTCTTGAGGTTCCACACTACGCAGACCCTCGATGATCACAAAATTGTTATATACGGAGGACTTTGCGGTGATACGCTGTCCATTCCTTTTAAAGGAGGCCTCGATCAACATCACATCATTATCATCCGGAACTTTATAGGTTATTTTTGCCCCCCCGGGAAGGCTGGTTGCAACTACTTCCGTTACTACACCGGGAGTTGTTCCATCTATTGTCAGAGGTCCTCTGTCGTCTTCTTCACAAGAAAAAAGCATAGACAAACATGCCGTTAAGAGGTAAACTATTTTACTTTTCATAATTATATTTCTTTAGGTTAATGAAATTACCAACCGGGGTTTTGGACCAAATTGGAATTCCTGACTATATCGAACTGAGCAATAGGCCACAGATAGTCTCTGGACAGGAAACTATATCTCCCCACAGTGATGACATTGTAATAATCCTGAGTGGTCTCCCCTGATACATTCCATGAGCGTATATCACTATTGAGGAATTCAACTGCCCGTTTCCATCTTCTAAGGTCCCAAAAACGCTGTCCTTCAAATACCAGCTCAATCATCCTTTCCTGTTGCACGATTTCCCGAAAACCCTCAGTGGTAGCCGGTTTATTTGGTCTGTTTGAGGAAGCGTTCCATGACTCAACCACGCCCTTAAGACCGGCACGTCTACGCACCTTATCGATCCATTCGTATGCCTGAGCAGGGCCATTGGCTTCATTTAGCGCTTCTGCATACAATAAATACAGGTCTGCCAATCTCACAACAGGGAATGGGTAGTTTGTCAGACTATAACGAACGGCTCCTGTTGATTGGGAATTCGTATAATAAACCAGTTTTTTCGGGAGATAGCCCGTTAATGGATACCGCACGCCAATAGATAGTCCGCCACGCTCTCCACCTTTTGCGCTCAATGAGTAGGCATCTTCGTCTTCTGTCACACCATTACCCATCATGATACCTCCATCGAATATTAGTGATGCATGGAACCTGGGCTCCCTGTTCATATTCAACTTGGCGGTTTCAAAACCAGCCCGGATATAATACCTGTGATCATCGCCTGCTATGTCCGTTTTATACCTGTTGGCGTAATCATAGTTTAGATCTTCCTCAATGGGAACCCCACTTTCCGAATAGAACATTTCAGCTACTCTAAAAGAAGAAGAATAATATTGTAAGACACTCTCCCCGGTCTCAAAGTTTAACCCGGGATTGATGCGCGGCTGTGACCATACTTGAAGCGTGGCAACAGGTGAACTGGCAAGTCCCCATATCACTTCATTATTCCACGGCTCGGTGACACTCCCCCGTATTGATAATTTGAGGATCGTAGAGTCGGACCAACTATCCGGAGCTCCGGCAAACTCATAAAGTGTGTGACCTGTCTGTTCAGCCCAATCAATGGCCTCTTTGCAAGCCGCTGCAGCTCGCGTCCATTTATCCGGGTCCATCGATTGACTGATTAACGGCTCTCCATCATTATTATTGAATGAAGCATAATCGGTGTTACCGTTAAACAGCGGGCTGGCTACTGTCATTAAAGTACGGGCTTTGATGGCCGCCGCCACCGGTTTGGATACTCTTCCAAACTCATTGGTCTGTTCAATTGTTTCCGGTAGATCTACAATGGCTTCATCTAACAACGCTACAATGTAATCGGCCACTTCATCGACCGGATCTCTGCTTACCCTTACCGCATCTTGTTCTTCACTTACTTCCATATTCTCACGGATGATGGGGATGGGCCCATACATACGCATGAGATAAAAATGGTAGTATGCTTTTAAGAATTTAGCTTCTGCTATCCATCTTTTCTTTTCAAAATCCTGCAAATCAAATGGCCTGTCAATATTCTCCAGGAAGATATTGCAATCACGCAAAGCGATAAACATGTTGGAGATGGTACCTTGATTTCCCCAATGCCCCATTAACGGGCTGCCTACATTTTGTCCTCCGATACCAATGATACGGCCAGGCCAATCCCTGCTCACACCAAGATTTACAGCGATCTCATCTCCTGCCGTAAGGGCCGGGTTTTGAAATACACTGCTATAGTCAGGCAGGTAACCATATAAAGTCGCCAGGAAGCGCTCCGCAGCGTTCCTTGTATCAAAAGCTTCCTCAATTACTGCTATATTATCAGGAACTACATCTATAAATTCATTGCAGGAAGGTGCAACAAAAAGAAGGATATAAAGTGTCCCTAATTTTACTATAAACTTTTTCATGATAAATCTTATTATTTAAAACCCAATCTGAACACCTAAATTAAACACACGCTGTAAAGGGTAATTCAACCCGTTACCGCCTAATTCGGCATCCCACAAATCAAATTTGCTCCAGGTGGTAAGGTTTATGCCCGATGCATATACCCTGAGATTGGCAATTCCAAGCTTGTTTCCCTCTCCACTTTTAAAAAAATTATACCCGATCTCTACTTGCTTTAGCCGTAGGAATGAGCCATCACGTAACCACCAGGTACTGGGTTGGATATTATTTTCAATGATTTGCGTAGAGAGTCTTGGCCACAAAGCGAATACATCTCTGTTTTCCTCTGACCAATGACTGTCTGCATAAGCTTGTAACATTCCATTTTCACTGAGCAGGCCATTACCTGATCCAAAAGCATTAATGCCTGCCTCTTGCACAGTATTGATGAATGGGCCTGTCCTAACCGGATCGACGAAGAAAGATGTTTCGGCAAGCCCCTGGAAGAACACATTGAAATCCAATCGTTTATAACCTGCCGAGAAACCAAAACCGTACGTAATCTGAGGTATGGTGGGCTTACCGATAGGCGCCCTGTCCAGATCATTAATGACACCATCACCATTCAGGTCTTTGTACTTGATGTCCCCACCTCCATATGTTTCACCCGGAACACCGAACTGTGTCGGCGAGTTGCGCGCTTCATCATCATCGACAAAAAGCCTTTCTGCAATATACCCCTGAGTCACGTTTACATTATTTCCTATGTTAGACCGCCAGGGTGCGCCTATAGCTTCATAATTCGGTTCTTCAAATACAGCAAATTCATTGTCCGTTATTACAAAAGTTGATCTGCTGGTTATCCAAAAATCATTGTTGAAATAATGGTTAATGTCCAGGGAAGCATCGATCCCTTTAGCTATTACTTCCCCAACGTTAGTTTGCAGCGGCGCCTGCAAGCCCAGTGTAGAAGGAATGTCTTCCCTTAGCTGCAAAATACTGGACCGGGTTTCTTGGAATGCATCCACCCTGAACTGAATAGCATCCTCAATAAAATTCAATTCAAGTCCTAAGTTCATTTTCATGGCCACTTCCCAGGTCACCAATGGGTTGGCATACCTTGTAATGCTAACACCAGGTATGAATTCATTGAATTGCTCCCCAAAGACGGTTCCGTTACCGGCGTTGGAAAGATCTACTTCGGATAAATAAAAAAACCTGTCTGCCCTTGTATTGCCTATGTTGTCGTTTCCAACCCAGCCCATAGACGCCCGCAGCTTCATCCTGCTTATAGCATTGGAATTAAAAAATGATTCATTTGAAACCAGCCAGCCGACCCCAAATGAAGGAAAGAACCCAAAGCGATTGTTCTTAGCAAACCTTTCCGAGCCATTATACCCAAAATTGAATTCAGCAAAATAGCGATTATCGTAATCGTAGTTATACCTTCCTGCCAGGGTCAGGTTACGGCTGGGTAAGGACAATTGAACATTGGAGGCATCGCCGTCTAAGAATTCACGTGCAGTGAATACTAATAAACCGGTAACGTTGTGTTTTTCCGAAAAAGTTTGTCCGTAGTTCACCGCAGCTTCCATATACAATACGGAATTGGTAATTTCATTACCTGGGAAAAGTTGGAGCGACTCGTCCCCTGAATTTAGCGCCGTACGTATTAACGTGTACTGCTCTGTAGAGGGATCAAAACTTCTTATCCGATAAAAAAAAGGTTCGTAGGCCCTCCTGTTTTCGAAAAAGGATGTACTGTTAGCGTTCCCCAAAAAACGGGCTGACAAGCCCGGCAATATACTTCCCAAATTTTGCTTAAATTCCAATTGTACCAACGACAATTGTCTTCTTGTATCCCGGTACCCCCGCTGAAGTTCTGCATAAGGATTAAACCAAACAGGCGATTCATCATCAATTCCACCAAAAATACCCCTTGGCGGAATGCCGTTACCAAAAGTTATGTGTGGAACTCCTATCAAAGAAGGATCAGGATCGTACACTGCCCGAAACCTTGTAGGACTTGTGCGTACTGCGGTATTGAATATAGCATTACCGCCTTGCAACGGTCCTCTATAGTCATCGATGGTGGAATGCAATCTGACAATCATCTCAGTAGACTCATTTAAGTCTATGTTGATGTTGGATCGCAATAAGTACCTTCTCAAATTGATGCCATTGGTGAAATTATTTGTCTTATCTACTTTTAGCAATCCATTGTCTTTATTAAAAGAGCCTGCCACATAGTATCGGACTTTTTTCCCTCCCCCTTTTACATTCAGGTTCACTCTTGTAGTACTTGCCCTGTCTTTAAACAACTCCTCAAACCAATCTGTGACGGGATAAATATTAGGATCTCCGCCTCTGATTGTACCGGCTATTTGTTCTTCTGCAAATGTTGGAACTTCGCCCCTGGTACGGTCCGCCTCATTTTGTAGTCGCATATGCGTAACCGGATCAGCCAGTTCAATTAAAGAAACCGGTTCACTCAAAGATGTTTCTACTCTTAAATTCACAACCGCCGGACCATCTTCACCGGTCCTTGTTGTTACCAGAATAATACCATTGGCGCCCCTGGCGCCATAAATGGCGGTTGTGGTAGGGTCTTTTAGAACTGAAAAACTCTCAATGTCATCCGGCTGTAACCTGGCTAGATCATCTACTGTCAACTCTACCCCATCAATTAGAATAAGCGGGCCATTCTGTCCGTTAAAAGAAGCGACACCCCGAACAAAAAACTGAGCATTGTCCGCTCCCGGTTCTCCGCTGGTCTGGTAGGAAACTACTCCTGAAACCCTGCCGGCTAATGCGGTGGTCAGATTACTGGCAGGAACTTGTAGATCTGCAGGCTTAACTGTGCTCATCGCACCGACCACTGCTTCTTTCTTTTGAGTACCAAAACCGACTACAACAATTTCATCCAATTGTTCAGTATCAGCCACCATGATTACATCCAGAACAGTTTGGGTACCTACTGCAATGTTCTGAGTAACATAGCCTACATATGAGAAAGTCAGTATCGCACCTTCCGGAACATTAAGTTTGTAGTTTCCTTCTATATTAGTAGTAGTGCCAACAGTAGATCCTTTTATCAAAACTGACACTCCGGGTAACTCCAGTCCGTTTTCATCAGTTACTTTTCCGGAGATCACAACATCTTTCAAACCAAACACCCTGCTTTGTCCGGAATATTTTTGATTATTGTACTTCTTTACGGAAATTGTATTATTTACTCTTCTGAATTGAAGTTTCTTGTCTATCGATAATTTTTTTAAGATCTCTTCCAGGGAAGAATCTTCGGTCTTTAAAGTGATCCCTTTAATTTTACTGACTTTCCGGTCATTAAATAAAAAAGTGAATCCTGTCTTTTCATTTAATCCGTCTATCACCTCACCAATATCCGCATCTTGCCAGTTCACAGACAACCGGATGTCCTTCAGGTATTGTGCGGTACTATCATTATTGGCTAACAGTATTGCACAAAGCAGGCATTGAATATGAATTACTAATAGTGTAACCCGGCTTACAATTTTGATTTTTTTACGTAAATTTGAATTCATTCTTACATAAGTTTTTGATTAAATTTTATTAAAAGCTTTGTTAGTTAGGTGCTTCGATTTTGGGAAATGCGTGGAAACTGATCCTGTTAATCGAAGCACCTTTTCAGCTCGTATCATCGAACATGGTTGGTGTAATTTTCATCGTCATTTTAAATTTGATTTTGATATAGTTACTTGTTTACCCGATAGCTTATAGTTAAAATCTGCATTATGACTTAACACTTCTAACACCACTCGTAAATTTTCATTTTCAAAACTTCCTGAATACGACTGTTCTAAATCCAAGTTGTCTTTAACAATTATATCTACTGCATACCATTTTTCTATCTCCTTAAAAATTTCGCTTAGAGATTGGTTTTTGAATTTCAATATCCAATCTTTCCAGGCAGTTGCGTCCTTTGGGTAAAAGGTCCGTTTATGGGCAATTTTTTGTTGAAGATTGACAATAGACATTTGGTTGGATAATAATTGATGTTCAAGTGAAAAATTCGATTTTGAGTTATTAGTCACTTTTACCTTACCTGAGATCACTCCTACTTTGATTTCCGGTTCGCCGGGGTATGACCTTATATTAAAGGAAGTTCCCAGCACTTCTGTCTTTATATTTTGAGAAACCACAATAAACCGCCTGGAATTGTCTCTTTCGACTTCAAAAAAGGCCTCTCCTATCAAATACACTTGTCTTACCGAGTCTGAGAAATACTCCGGGTATTTTAAAGACGTTTCAGAATTAAGAATAACTTTTGTCCCGTCATTCAACCAAATGGTAGATTTCATACCCCTTGGAGTTTCTTTTACAAGAATTCGGGCTTCTTTCTTAACTTCGGGATCATATTTTGTAACCAAATACCAAACAGAAGTACTAATAATTGCTATCAATAAAATGGCAGCATAACGCAACAGATGAATGGGAATAGATTTGTTTGCAAAGTTTGGCTTTTCTACTTGCTTTCTACCCAGCAATATATTTTCAAAAATGTCTATCAGTTCATGATCTGTAGGTTGAGGAGTTTCTGCGTATTGAATGTTAGTCAATACATATCTGGCTACCTTTATAACTTCTGCTTTATGGGGATTATGTATCAACCACCCTTTCCAAAACTGGTCAGATTGCTTATTAGGATTTTTTACCCAATCAACGAAGTAATCGTCTTCGATAAAATCCCAAATTGAATAATCCTCGTATTTCATAATCCCATCCTCTGCGGTTTTTAATGCGCTATACACTTAAAGAGGAATAATTTTTCCATTGTTGCCACTTTTCCTAAAAAAATGACAAGCTTATTAAAACTTTGATGTAGAGGTTGAGCAAACAAGTGAGTTAACGGGAATAATTACCTCAAACAGCGTAGTATTAAACCTATTCTGATTCACATGTCATTGAAGAAATCAAACCGACTTACACCAAAAAAGAGGATGGTTATGAAACGTATAGTCAAATTTCTTTACCATCAGTTCCTGACCGGTAAGGTCATTAAGGTTAAAAAAAACCTGATAAGAATGGAAAGCAACAAGCCCCAACATTTTTCCGAAGTGTATTTAATGCTCTTTTAACTAGCTTAGAAACAGTGCCTCTGTGCTTGAATCCCATTATTTCGGCTATTTCATCACATGTGAGTCCATCATAATAATAATGAAGGATTAGTTGCCTTTGTTTTTCAGGTAATTTGTTGAGCTCTTTTTTTATTTGTGCTATTTTTTCTTTTAAGCTTTCATGATTGATCATTCGTGATTCAACAGAAATATCAATTGTAAAGGCTAAGTGATTTTCGATTGGATCGATGAGCTCGGTTTTCCGGTTTTGACTACGGCGGTATACAATTTCACGATAAAGGGCCTTAAAAAGATATGACTTGATTGAACTTACCTTTTTCCCAATATCGCTTGTCTTAGCGATTGAAATAAATATTTCTTGAATACAATCCTTTATCAGGTCTTTATCTTTTGAAAGCTGATATCCAAAACGGAACAGGTGATGAATATATTTATTATAGATAAAACTCAGGGCTTCATGGTTTCCGGATTTTAAAGCCGACCAGATTTCTGTATCAGATGCAGTGAGAAAAGAATCACTCGTTTTTTGTGCTAGTGGATTCTTATTGACTTTGATTGGTTCGTGAGAGTCTTCCGCTATGTTAAGAACACCTTTCAATATCTATCTTGATTTTTTTCAGAAAACAGTGGCCTCCAAAACAATATGATCATCACTAAATGTTTAAAAATTGCCTGTTAATACAATAGAAATTATAGATTTCCATATTTAGGGCTAATGCCCTAAACTCAATTTAGCAAATTTATTTTTAAATCTAAAATTTTTGACAGGCTATTACTGTCTAACTGCAGAGAGGACTGTTTTTTTATAGAAAAATAGTTTTCACAAGAATGATTACTTGTCCACTTATATTTCATGCCTTATTTGATGAATAGAGATTTCATCAAGCCAAACATTGTCCGATGATTGATAAACCTACTTTGTTGATTACTATTCTGAGCTTTCACAGGAGTAAATTTCTTATATCTCGTACGCTTATTCTTTTTTTCCTATTTACCATGAAGAAATAGACTATAATCTCCTGCCTGATTCTGCGGCCGGTTTACAAGACGGACATGGCATATTGGTAGTAAAACTACCTGCCGGTTCACAGGCAGAGAAGCAAGGAGTTAGGATAAATGATGTCATTGTAAAACTTAATGACCATAAGACGTCCAATATACCTCAGTTGATGGATTTCTATCAGGGGGAGATGTGGAAAGGCCGGATAGATCTGACAATCATACGAAATCAAGAGGAGATAGAAATAAATATTTTGCTTCAATAGCAGAGTCCCTTCAATAAACAGTTTCCAGTCACAAATCAAAAAAAATCATGCAAAAAAAATAGAAAATAAAGCCAGTAAAATAGTAGTTCTGCTCTCTGAAAATTTATAAATTGCTTCTGATAAAATTAGAATGATGCTCAAATCGTTGAAAACTAACTCAACATATAATTCCCTGTATTACACGTCATCATTGGATGAAGACGTTTCTATTTGTTACCAGGGATCAAAGATTAAACATGACAAACAAGCTTGGAAGGCGTTTAAATCCGGTGACCCGGAGGCCTTTTCCTACATTTACAACAAATACATCGATTATTTATACAATTACGGCTGCCACCTTATCGAAGATAGTGAGCTGGTAAAAGACGCCATTCAGGATGTCTTTATAGAATTAAATCATTATGGGAAAAAGCTTGGTAATGTCAATTCTATCAAGGCATACTTATATGTGTCCTTGAGAAGGGAAATCATATGTAAGCTTAAACTCAAAAAGCAACATGTCCATTTTTCTCTTTGTAACGATGACAGGAGTTTTGAAGTAGAAGTGTCACCGGAATTAAATTTGATCAATAATCAACTAACAGAAACGAGGGCAAAAAGGATTGAAACAGTCATTAACAAACTTTCCAAAAGACAGCGACAAGCCGTTATCTATTATTTTTATGAAGGGTTTACCTATAAGGAAATAGCCCAATTGTTAGCGTTAAAAAATGCTAAATCTGCCAGAAAGCTTCTTTACCGCGCCTTAGCGTCAATGAGGAAGCAACTAAAGATACGGAAACACTGGGCGGAAAAATTCATATTTTTATTGATGTCACTTTTTTTGATTTAAACTGTTCACGAGCACAGAGGGCTAAATTTTGAAAGTCAACCCTTATCCTTACATTTAAATAGTATATCTGCAGTTTTTACCTGCCTCCTTACTTGTCCCGATAATTTTTTGAGAAATTTTCAAAAAAAAATAAAATTTTTGGGGTCATAATCACTTTTTTTTTCTCTTCCAATATGTGGTAGTCAAAAACTGATTAAAAATCCATATGGAATACGAAGACTATACGGAATATGACTTTTTGAAAGACAATTTTTTTGTAAGATGGGTCAAAAATTATGATAAAGAAACCGATGAATTTTGGCAGCAATGGATCCGCGATCACCCGGACAAGTTGGAAACCGTTTTAACAGCCAGGCAAATCATTCAATCCACCGGATACAAGCAAAAGTATAAGCTTTCTTCCGGAGAAAAGAAAGATATTTTGGAACACATTCGGCAAAAAAAGAGTACTCCTGTCATCTTGGGTTCAAAACCTAAAAACCGTTTTACCCTTATTCGGGCAGCGGCTGCCGCTATTATTATCTTAGCAGCAACTTTTTCTTACTATCATTTATCGAGAACTGAACAACCGACTCAGAACGAAATTGCATATACCTTGAAAAGTAATCCTGCTGGCAGAAAAGCTACCTTTAAGCTTGATGATGGCACTCTTGTAAAGCTGAATGCTGAAAGCGCTTTACGCTACCCAGAGCATTTTACAGATAGTAATCGGTTGGTATACCTGGAAGGTGAGGCCTTTTTTGAAGTAGAAAGAGATGAAAACCGGCCCTTTTCGGTGGTAACCGGAAATATTACTACGCGGGTTTTGGGAACCTCCTTTTATGTGAAAAATGATTTGCAGGATAAAGATATTCAAGTGGCCTTGGTAAGTGGTAAAGTTTCGGTGCTCGATCAAAATGGTAACGCCATCATGCTTGAACCGGATGAAATGGTCACCTACGCTGATAATAATATCGCTAAGGGGACCTTTGATCGCGACAGGGTTTTTGGCTGGGTTGACAATAGATTAACCTTTTACAAAGCAGGTTCTGATGAGGTAGTCAAAAGATTAGAAAAATGGTATGGTGTCAAATTTATGATGGAGCGGCAGCAAATGTTTGAAGGCTCCTTTAGTGGTGTTTTTGAAAATGAGTCACTGGAAAACGTCTTAAAAGGGATCCGTTACGGTTCCGGATTTGATTTCACCTATGAAATAAATGAAAAACAAGTAACGATAAAAGACAATTAATAACCCTAACATCAAAATTATGTAACTCAATATAAGCTAACCAAACAAAAACCGGATCCTTGGAGGATCCGGCTGACCCGCCTTAATTATTTCTTATTGTCAGATCCGGAATAATTAAAGCGGCATTTTAGTAAGTAAACTATTCACTAAAACACTCAAAATTATGATTTTAAATCTATTTAGGCAAATATTGCTTATGTCGAAACTTTTACTTTACGGCACGATCCTTCAAACACTCTTTTTTACTGTATTGATGGCGAAAGAGGGAAAAGCCCAGAGGGAAAGTGTCCACAAAATTCAGCTTTCCATTGCCTGGCACAATGTGAGCCTGTCCCAGGCATTTTCAGATTTGGAACGAAAGACACAGTTTAAATTTACCTATCATCATAATAAGGTAGATGATAAGGTTACAGTAAATTTCAATGCGGCGAATACATCACTAGGCAAAGTATTGATGTTTATATCTGAAAATGCCCGGCTCGGGTTTCAGAGGATTAACGATAATATTCATGTGAGCAGGAAAAGTAAGAAGGGCCAAGCGCTTACGGAGAAGTTCCCGGGGCAATTATTGTTAGAAAAAGAAATTTCAGGTACTGTTACCGACGAAAATGGTGTGGGCCTTCCTGGTGTAAGTGTGCTGATCAAGGGAACCACCCAGGGTACGGTGACCGATGTCGATGGGAATTATTTGTTAAGCGTTCCTGATGATGCCACTACGTTGGTATTTTCCTATGTAGGTTACTTGCAAGAAGAAGCCGATATTGGTGGAAGGACCATTATTGATCTTCAAATGGTACCGGACATTTCTACCTTAGCGGAGATAGTAGTGGTGGGGTATGGTACACAGGAAAGGAAAACAGTAGCCGGAGCGGTAGGACAGATCTCTGGTGAGATATTGGAAGAAAGGCCGATCACCAATGCCATAAACGGTTTGCAAGGTACGGTGCCCGGCCTAACGATCACAAGGAGTAGCGGGCAACCGGGAAATGAGGGCTACTCCCTGAACATCAGGGGACTATCTTCGGTAAATAGCGGTAACTCACCGCTTGTTTTAATTGATGGAGTAGAAGGTGACCTGAACTTATTGAATCCTAATGATATTGAATCCGTATCCGTGCTCAAAGATGCATCAGCAGCTATTTATGGGGCAAGGGCAGCCGGAGGTGTAATATTGGTAAAAACCAAAAGCGGCGGGAACGGACAACCTTTAAAAGTAAGCTATACCGCCAACTTTAGTATCAATGAGGTTTCCAACCTGCTTGACCGGGTCGATTTAAGGCAGTGGGTTGAAATGGATTGGGAGGCCAAAACCAATGCCGGTGCAAATCCCCAGTTCTTCGATCCGAATGTCGGAAATAGTACCCTTGAAGATGTAATCGCAAAAATAGATGCAGGCGCTGATCCGGATCAGATCCTCGGTACAGCTTTCCTGTTTTATAACGAACCAAACTGGAATGACCAGGTTTTTAATAATGGCTCGCAGCAATTCCATAACATCAATGTATCGGGAGGTTCGAAAAGTTCCAGGTACAATGTATCCGTAGGGTACCAGGATACTAAAGGTATCTTCCGTGACGCATACGATAATTCCAGGCGCGTTAATGTGCGACTGAATTATGGTTTCGATATTTCCGATAAGCTAAAATTTGATACCCGGATCAGTTATATTAATCAAAAAACGGAAAGCCCTGGCGTTGGGGCGGATGTTGTACTGGACCAATTGAACAAGATATTTACATGGTTTCCCGTCAGGACGCAATCCGGGCAATTTTTAACACAATGGGGGTTTGGAAACCCACGACAGTTACTGGAAAAAGAAGTAGGAAAGATCACAGGTATGAGTGAAGTGCTTAGAGCGAACATTACCGGATCCTACGAAATTATTGACGGACTAAGCGTAAACGGCCAGTTGGCGTTTGACCGTAACATAAAAACGGATGACAGTTTGGTTAATATCGTTCCCCGGTATTCCTATAATGACATACAAGAAGGGTTTAGTGTGAATCGTAGCAGGGCTTCCAGGGGGTTAAGTGAGCGTGACTATGCTAACTTAACCGGTTACATAGATTATAAAAAAATAATTGCCGATGTCCATGAGGTAAGTATTACTGCCGGAGCCAGTCACGAGCAGAATAACATCGAGTTTTTCTCGGCCGAAAGGTTGGACTTCACACAAAATGAACTTTTTACACTCAACCTGGGGGATGCCGGTCAGCAATTTAATAATGCCGGTGCATCAGATTGGGCCATCCGGTCATTTTTTGGCCGGGCGACTTATATTTACAATTCACGCTACGTTGTAGAATTAAATTTCAGAAGGGACGGCACTTCTGTATTTTCACCATTACAGCGATGGGGTAATTTCGGGGGCTATTCTTTAGCCTGGAGGGCTTCGGAAGAAAGGTTTGTGGATGATCTGGGTATATTCGATGACCTGAAGGTACGTTTTTCTCAAGGTACCACGGGCAACCAAAGTTTAGATCCGGAAAATCAAAACTTGTATGATTACATTGCCCTGATAAATTTCGGGGAACCATACCCTTTCGGAGATGGTGTACAGTCACAGAGTGCCAGTGAAAGGGCTATCGTATCACAAAACAGAACCTGGGAGGATATCAAAACCACCAATATCGGGCTGGATTTCGCCGTGCTGGATTCCAGGCTTTCAGGATCGTTTGACTGGTTCAAAAAAGAAAACAATAATATGCTGCTCGAGGTAAACCTTCCGTCGGTACTGGGAGGGGATGCCCCTGCTCAAAACATAGGTTCCCTCGAAACCAGGGGGTTTGAGTTAAGCCTTACCTGGGCAGATAGAACTAACTCGGGTATATCTTATTCCATCACCGGTATCCTGAGTGATAACCGGAATACACTGACAGACCTGGATGGAAGGAACCTTGTGGAGTTAGGCCTAAATGAAATCCGGGAAGGTTATGCGTTGAATACCTATTTTGGTTATGAATTTGATGGCATTATTCAAACCGAGGAAGCGCTCAATGCTTATAAACAATTAGATGGAGTGCCCGCAAACCTTGAAATAGGGGATGCCAGGTATCGCGATCTTAATGGGGACGGTAGAATATCTTTAGTGGATAATGAAGGAAATGATGCCGACATTGTTAATCTCGGAGATAATACTCCGAGGTATTCCTACGCATTAAATGCCAGCATAGGTTATAAAGGATTTGATTTAAGTGTATTTCTTCAAGGTGTAGCAGAACGGACTATATTTTATACTGACCAATGGAGGTTCCCGTTTACGTCACCTTGGTGGCAGCCACTTGAAAGATTCTATGGGAATACATGGTCACCGGAAAATACGGTCGCTAAGTATCCAAGGTTAACCACAGGCAGCCAGCGGCATTGGAACTATGAACCCTCTGCAAACACACGCATAAACGGCGCCTATATGAGGGTAAAGAACATCACATTCGGCTATACTTTGCCTGAAAGCTTACTGGCTGGCGTAGGCATAGAAAACGCAAGGATATTTTTCAGCGGAGAGGACCTCTTTACCATAGATGACGTAGATGGTGGGTATGATGCAGAAAATACTGATGGGGAAGCTGATTTCTATCCTTTCACCAAGCGGTATTCTTTTGGTTTGACTGTTAACTTTTAAGGAGAAAAAATGAAAATCAATATCATAAAGTTTTATGTCCTGCTGTTGTCCTTAGGGTTAATGGCAAGTTGTGATAAGGACCTGGACCTGATCCCGCCTTCTACCATATCTGACGTCTCATTCTGGAAGGTGCCTTCTGACTTTGAAAAAGCAGCAAATGATTTCTACTTTAGTTTAATTACCCACGACAACGGTGGATACGACCAGGACTCGGACATAACCGTGGGCGCCGGTCCGAATGATATCAGTGGGGGCAATATCCTCATTCCTCAAAATTCCGATTCATGGGATGATAATTATGCCATGATCCGCGCCACTTCCCGGCTTACGGAAAATTATGAAAATGCTGTGGATATACAGGGTGAAACGGCCCGCTATGCGGGAGAAGCGCGCTTTTTCAGAGCCAGGGCATACTTTAGTTTGATCAGTACTTTCGGTGATGTTCCACTCATTACCCGGGTATTGAACCTGGATGCGGAAGAATTGGATGCGCCAAGGTCTCCCAGGGCAGATGTGGTAGCTTACATCCTGGAAGACCTGGGCTGGGCAACGGACCGCCTGCCCCTGGAAAGCGAATTACCTGCCGAAGAAAAAGGTAGGGTAACCCGGGGAGCGGCATTGGCTTTGAAAGCAAGGGTAGCGCTTTTTGAAGGTACCTGGTCAAAGTATCATCTCGGTGGAGCCCAGGCCAACGAATACTTTGGAGAATCCATTGAAGCCGCCGAAGCATTGATCGCTTCAGGAGAGTATGGTCTGTATACGGATATGGGAACTGCGGAAAGCTATCGTAACCTTTTCCTGGAAGCCGGAGTGAACAGTAAAGAAAATATCCTGGGACGCAGGTATAATGAAAGTCTCAATATATTTCATAATACCACGAGATTTGTTGAAACCGCGTTCAATTCACCAACTAAACAGTTGGTAGATATGTATATATGTACCGATGGCTTGCCTATCGATAAATCGCCCTTGTTCCAGGGGTATGACCTGATGGCCTCTGAATTCCAGGAAAGAGATCCAAGGTTAGCCCAGACAGTATTTGTCCCGGGCACCGTTTTCAATTATCTGGGAACTGACGTTACAGTGATACCCTTAATCGGCGGAGGTAATAATGGCCCTACCAAAAGCGGTTATAGAGCACGTAAATTCTTGTCAGACAATCTGAATTCACAATTAGGGCAATGTTTTTATGATTACCTGGAATACCGGTACGGTGAGGTACTGTTAAACCTTGCAGAGGCCCTTTTTGAAAGGGATGGAAGCATTTCAGACGCAGATCTTGACAGGACTATTAACCTACTCAGGGACAGGGTAGGTTTGTCTCACCTAACCAATGCGCTTGTGACTGCGAATGGTTTGGATATGTTAACAGAAATTCGGCGTGAAAGAACCGTTGAACTGGCCTATGAAGGTTTTAGGTTAAGCGACCTCAGGAGATGGAAAGAAGCCGAAAACGCACTGCCGGTGAGTTTAAGAGGGGTAAAATATGTCGGGAGTGAGTTCGAAACAACTCCGCCCAACGCAGATCTCACACCAGGGATTGATATTCAAGTTGATCAAGATGGGTTCATCATTGCGGATCCTGTAAATGGCAGAACGTTTGATCCAAAGCAATATTTATTTCCGTTGCCATTGGATCAGATCCAACTTAATGATAATTTAAACCAAAACCCGGGTTGGTTGTAGAAAAGGCAATTTAAATTATTTGGCAAAAAATTAGATAAGGCTGCCTCAAAAACAATTGAGGCAGCCTTTATTATATTATGGAAATAAAAATCTATGAAAAGCCACTTCTTTCATCAAAAACACCTGCGACTGTGATGAAAGTTGCCCTTGCCTGGGCTTTTGGCGTTTTGTGCTGTCTTCTTTTTAGATTTATCAGCAGATTTTGTTAAATTGTAAAACAATTTAAGGAAGAGCTCTGCCTGTGTTCTTTATTTAATATAGTTGAATGATATACTTTGATGTATAAAGGAGGTTAATTTATTGTTTTTAGGAAAATAGGAAAGAAGTGATGGGCTTCTGTGGCATATTATGAAAGGTCCGCTCAAGGGACAAAATGAAAAAGAACTTTGGATCTCTTTCAAGAAAGGAGATAGACAGGCTATTTCAACCATCTATGAAAATTTCTACCCCAGGCTTTATAAGTACGGTATAAAGCTTTCTCTGGATCCGGATTTAACCAAGGATTGTATACACGAAATGTTCTGCAATCTTTGGGAAAAGAGATCTTTACTCTGTGACGTTACCCATGTAAATTCCTACCTTCACGAATACCTCAGAAGATCACTGTACACACAGCTCAAAAAGAAAAGCAGAAACGGGCAGGCTGCTACTCAAAGTGAGCGGCAGACAGCACTTATTTTTTCCTTTGAACAGGAGCTTATTCGTAGCGAGTCATTAAGAGAGGACCAAAGAAAGTTACGAGTCGCCATGCAAAAACTTACTAATAGGCAAAGGCAGATTCTGGAGCTAAAATATTATGAAGGATTGGGTTACGATGAAATCATAAAACTGACCTCACTAAAATATAAATCTGTTAGAAACATCGTGCATGAAGCCCTGAAAGTTTTGAAAGAGTCGATGGCAGCCATTGTTTTTTTTCTTTTTAACTAAAATCAAATCCCTTCCCACCTAATGTAATAATACATTCATTTCGTCAATAAAATACTTTTGAGTACTGACGCCTGCTCTTTAGAGGAGATTTTTTATCAGTACAAAAAAAATCAAAAAAATCCGGGACAAACCTCCTTCAAACTATACATACTATTAAATAGTTATTGTGAAGGAAGATTATTCAAAAATATTCGATCTTGTTAACAACGATTCTTTCAGAGAGTTTGTGTTAAACCCTGGGGCAGCAAACCGAATGTATTGGGAACACTGGATAAAAGATCACCCTGATAAATTGAAAGAGGTTCAGTTTGCCATTGATTTTATAAGATCCCGGCATGCAGAAAATATCGAATTAAAATCCGGAGAAATGCATGCCGAACTGGAAAGATTCATCGCTTATATTGATGAGAGCCCCAAATTAACAAATTCCAATGTAGATCACACTAAAAAATCAGGCGTACCCATGCGTGTGAAAAGGGCCATGGTTGCTGCCTCGGTCTTGCTGATATCAGTCTTATTTACTTACCTATATGTTTTTAAGGAGCCATATAGAGAACCATTCCCTGCTGAGCCGATAGTTACACAGATTGAAAAGGAAAGCCCCAAAGGGTTAAAAACGACTTTCAAATTACCTGATGGGTCTATCGCTAAGTTAAATGCAGACAGTAAGTTAACTTTTCCAAATGAGTTTTCTTCCGCGAGTCGTGAAGTTGTACTAGAAGGGGAGGCTTTTTTTGAAGTAAGAAAAGATACCTTAAAACCATTTATTGTAAAAACAAATGGATTAAGCATGCATGTGCTGGGCACTTCATTTAACGTAAAAGCTTACGTTGGCGAGGATATTGAAGTAGCGCTACTTACCGGAAAGGTCAGGGTATCGGGAAATTCGCCTGCCTCAGAAAGTATATTATTACTTCCGACAGAAATGGTCATATACAACAGCACAGATGGAAGTATTGAAAAGACCACATTTGATCCTGTGGAGAAACTCGCCTGGAGAGAGAATACACTCTATTTTAACAATAGCAATTTTGACGATATTATTAAGACCCTTGAAAGATGGTATGGGGTAAGTTTCGATGTGCAACGTCCCGGTCAAATTCAGGAACGCTTTACCGGGGTTTACAAAGACCCGTCGTTGAAAACGGTCTTAGAAGGAATAAGCTTTTCACTTGACTTCAAATTTGAGATACAGCATAAAACAGTAATTATTAAATAAAAGATAAATCATGAATGATACAAGTTGAAAAAATAAAGCCAGTTGACCAGGTCAACTAGCTTTAAGGTTCACTTTAGAAAATCGTATTCAACTGTTTGGCCACAGAAAAAGACTTTCTAAAGTATCAAAATCCGATGACAATAATTTATCACCAAACTATACAAAGATATGAAGTTAAGACTTTTACAACAAGCTTATATCGTGACCAAATATTCATTTTACGGTATCATACTGCAATGTTTATTTGCAAGCATGTTGATTGCAAGCAGTAGTTACAGTCAGCAGGCAAGCTGGGAAGATATTCATGTATCCGTAGCATTAAAAAATATCACCATAAAAGAAGCACTTCAAGAGATTGAAAAATTAACTGATTTTAGTTTTGCCTATCCGAATGGCATTATCAAAGATTCCAAACGGGTTTCCTTAAATGTTTCCAATGAATCATTGGCTAATCTGTTGAGACAAATGTCCGAAAAAGCCAGATTGGGTTTCAAAAGAGTGAACAACGTTATTCATATAGTAAAAAGAACCAAGAAAGATCCATTGGTTGAGGAGATAATCATTTTTGAGAAAGAGATTTCGGGTAAGGTGACCGATGAAAATGGGGAAGGACTGCCAGGGGTCAATGTGTTAGTCAAAAATACTAATGCGGGAACTATCACCGATACTGATGGAAATTATAAAATAAGTACTCCTGACGATGCAACAACATTGGTATTTTCTTATGTAGGGTATTTAATCGAAGAAGTTGAAATTGGAACCCAAACGGTGATAAACATAAGTTTAAACCCTGATATCTCCGCATTATCGGAAGTCGTAATAGTGGGATACGGGGAGCAGAAAAAGGCCAGTCTTACCTCGGCCGTAGCCTCTGTAGATGCCGAAGAGATCCAATCCATACCGACATCTCAGCTATCGAACAGCCTGGCGGGAAGGCTTCCCGGCGTTCAGATTATTCAAAATTCCGGTCTGGTGGGCGCTAATTCCTCCATTAACATTAGAGGTACAGGTGTTGACCCGCTTTATGTGATTGATAACGTGATCAGCGACAAAGCGCAATTCGATGTACTTGATCCCAACGAAGTGGAGACAGTAACTGTTTTGAAAGATGCCGCCGCTGCCGCCATTTATGGAGCCAGGGCGTCGGGGGGAGTAATTGTAATAACGACTAAAAGTGGAGAACCGGGCAAAGTTGTATTTAACTATAGTAATATTTTTACGACGAATTCTCTGACTAAACCACTGCAAGATTATTCCGCCGAAGAAGAAATTATCTTTATGAATAATGTGGCCACGCATAGAAACCTTGCCAGCCCAAATCCGGATCCCAACTTTACACCTCCTTTTGGCAATGATGTTCTGGACTTTGCCAGAACCATAGATTACCGTACAGTAAATGATGAGATTTGGCAAAGCCCCACCTCACAGCAACATAATTTGAGTGTAGGTGGGGGATCTGATAAAGTAACCTATTTTTTTTCGACAGGATTCAACCAAGCGCAAGGGTCGTACGAAAATACGAATTTTAACAGGTATAATATTCGGGCTAAGGTAGATGCCAAGATTACTGATAATGTCACTTTATCTACTAATATAAGCGGAAACAGACGGGAGACCGATCGGTTTTACTGGCCTTTTGATGGGGATAATGGAGAAGGGTTTGAAGTATCTGACTTTTACAGGGCTACTTTTAATTTGTCAAGATTGTATCCCTTTTACTCCAGGCTCGATGGGACTCCAAGCTCATCTGATGATCCGGAAGCTGTGTCTGTCATTCAGCCCGGGTGGGGATTTAATCCGGCAGAAATAGTAAACAATGACGCATATAGAAGGATTATTTACAATACCTTCAATGGTATTATAAACCTCAACATAGATATCCCTCAGGTTAAAGGACTATCTGCCAATATTCAGGGAAATTACCGTCAGGATACCAGAAACCAAAAGAATTTTGTGCTGTTCAACCGGAGCTTGCTTTTACAAACTGTGGGAAATACCGGGGTAGACCGTTTTAGATTAGCGCCGTTGGTTACCGATGGCAGCCAGGATGTGGTAAACAATCTCGGCAGGTCATTTGAAGGTATAGATGAATTTTTTAGCCTTACGGAAAGCTATCAAATAAATGGCTTTATAAGATACAATAATACTTTTGGTGATCATAGCATCAACTCATTACTGGGATTTGAGCAGGCGGAGTCTGATTTTAAAGGAGTTAACGGGACGGCAAGCGAGCTGCTGTCGACAAGTATAGATCAGATCCTCTCGGCCAGTAATAGTGCGGAACGCAGAACATTTAATGGAGGCGAAAGCATGACAGGGAGATTTTCTTATTTGGGACGCCTGAACTATGCTTATGCAGACAAGTACATAGCCGAGTTTTCCTTCAGGTACGATGGTTCATTTAAATTTCCGGAAGGTAACAGGTTTGGGTTTTTCCCCTCGGTATCAGCAGCCTGGAGAATTTCTGAAGAAGAATTTTTTAGTGTTCAAACCATTAGTAACTTAAAATTAAGAGGATCTTTTGGCCAGACCGGCTTTGACGGGGATGACAATCGTCCGATTGCGCCATTTCAGTTTCAAAATAATTTTGTGAGGGCGTCTTCTTATGTATTTGAGGGTGGTTTAAGGGATGGTATAGGCCCGCAGATTGCTACCCCAAACCCGAATATTACCTGGGAAACCCATACTACCTGGAATGCCGGACTTGATGTGGGTTTATTCGATAATAAGTTGGATTTTACTTTCGATATCTTTAGAAACAACATCACTGATATACTTGCCCCGCCGACACTGACAGTACCCGGAACTTTTGGCTCAAGTCTTCCTTCTACCAATGTTGCAGAGCGAAAAATCAATGGTTTTGAAATTGCTGTTAATTATCGAAAGAAAGCAGGAGATTTTGATTACTCCGTGGGCGCCAATATGGGGTATGCAAGGGATGAGTGGATAGCCTGGCCCGAAGCAGAGGGTATTGCTGATTTTCAAAGCAGAATCGGGAGGCCGGATGATAGGAATATTGGCTATTTGTCAAGAGGCATTATCAGGGACCAATCGGTAATTGAGGATCTTCCGGAGAATTTCACCCAGTTTGGAAGAGTACCTCAACCGGGCGAAATATTATTCGAAGATATAAGAGGACCCAACTTTTCGGAGGGCCCGGATGGTGTGGTCGATGAAAATGATCAAACTATACTTTCTGAAAATACTGCGCCCAGAATAAATTACGGGATAATTGGGAATGTTCGCTGGAAAGGCCTTAGTGTCGATGTTTTCTTCCAGGGTGTAGGCGCTTATGACAAATATGTTTCTACGCGGAACACGAGATCCGGAGGAGTTTTCCAGCAGGCCAGACCGTACTTTGAACTATGGACAGATTCGTGGTCGGCCGATAACCCCGATGGTCGATACCCCAGGGCAGAAAACAACTGGGGCCAAATTGAAAATGGACATGGACCTTCTACTTTCTGGGAAAGAAACGGAGCATACATCAGGTTGAAAAATGTTAATATCAGCTATGTAATTCCTAAATCCTTAACAACCAGAATAGGCATTGAACGATTCACAGTGTTTGTGAATGGTACCAATCTCTTTGTTATCTCCGGATTTGATGAATACGACCCGGAACAGGAAGCTTTGGATTCCTATCCCATCTTCAAGTCCTTCTCCGGAGGGATTAATTTCTCATTTTAAAACCCTGGTAAAATGAACAATATTTTAAGAATTATATTATTATCAATAACAATCGTGTTTTGGTCAGGTTGTTCTGATGTGTTAGATGTGCAAAATCTTGGAGCATTTGACCCTAACGCTACCTGGAATGATCCTCAGTTGGCCAATGCCTACCTGACCAATCTGTACAATGACGTTATGCCAGCCGCATGGCCTGCGGGCAGTAGCGCTATTGAAAGCGGACATCCTGCCGATGAAACTATTGGCGTTTTTGGCCCGAATGCAATAACAGAAATCGGTCATGCATGGAGTGGTGCATTCGACAATCAATACCAGGATATTAGAAGTATCAATATTTTGCTCAACGAAATTGATGGTGGCTCCCTGGAAAGCGATACAAGAAACACCATTGTTGGTCAGGCTTTGTTTTTGAGGGCCTGGAGTTATTTCAATCTGGTGAGGGTCTATGGCGGTGTCCCGTTGTTGCTTGAATATCAGGGATTAGATGATGATCTTTTAGTGCCAAGAGCCGCTACGCCTGAGGTATTCAATGCTATATTATCTGATCTCGATGAGGCAATAATATTGCTGGATGGACAAAAATTTGCTGAAAATGACAAGGGGCGAATTGGTTTGGCCAGCGCATTGGCTTTCAAAGGAAGAGTGGCCTTATATATGGCCAGCCCTCTTTTCAATCCGGTAGCGCCTTTTTCTAATCAATACTGGGCAGCGGCCTTGACCGCCACCGAGACAGCCAGGACACAATTGGAAAGTATGGGGTTTAGCCTGAACAATACTTATGCAGACATATGGTCGGTTGGTAATGAAGGAAATACGGAGGCAGTCCTGACTGTTAAGTTTACAGATCCCGACCGGTCTAACGGCAGAAGGGAAGATTTGGTACGCCCACTTAGCCAATCGAGGAATGCAACCGGAGGCGACCAGCCGGTATGGAAACACGTGGAGGCTTACCCGATGGCGGATGGTTACGCGCCCGGAAGCTCGCCAACCTATCCTTATGATCTACAAACCTACTGGCAGAACAGGGATCCGAGATTTTATACGAATGTAGTATACAATGGAGCCATTTTCGAGTTAAGTGGTATCAACGGCAGAAGGCAGTATACTGACGCTGTTCTAGCGGATCCGTTTGATGGATTTGATGAATCATTCGAATTTGCAAGAACAGGATTTTACACAAGAAAAGGACTTCAGGAAGAGCTTATTGTAGAGCAGGTAGCATTGAATGATGTCGATTGGGTTGAAATCCGGTATGCGGAAGTGCTCCTGAATTTTGCAGAAGCGGCCAATGAAATGGGAAGAGGCGCTGATGCCCTCGATGTGCTTAAACAAATCCGGGAAAGGGCTGGAATAGAACCGGGCGCCGGTAATGATTACGGGCTTGCCGGTGTCACCTCTCAGGAGGCTATCAGAGAGGCAATATACAATGAACGATACATTGAATTTGCTTATGAAGGAAAAAGATTTTGGGATTTGAAAAGGTGGAGAAGGTTGACAGATTTAAACGGGGAAACAGAAACCGGATTAAGATCGACTTTGAAATCCGGCATTGATCCGGCTACGGATCCCAGAGGTCCGTTTGATTACCTGCCCACCGATTTTGATTACGAAGTTGTACCAATCCTGAATGCTGCATTTGTCCGGCATGAAATTCCGGAAAGTTATTATTTCGCTCCGATCCCACTGAATCAGCTACAAAGAAATGGGAACCTGGAGCAAAATGTGGATTGGGGTGGTACGTTCGATCCAACGTTCTAGTTTTTCATTTTAAAGGTCGCCTTACGTGTAAGTGAAGGTGACCTTAATGGCATGACCAACCCTCGTGTGGATTTGGATAAATGTGAACCTTAGGACAATACCTTTCTTAAATTCGATATAGAAATTCAATTTTTTTATATTTAACCTATCGTTGCTCAAAGAATTAATGAAAGAAAATATGCAAGTTAAAAGTGAAAAAAGGTATACGAATTTTAATCTTCAGACAGCGCTGCTCCTGTTGGCGCTAACATTTTTCTACCGTCATTTGGCCGGCGCCCAAACCCATAGGGATAAGCTTCAGGCTTTGCCCGTGGTGGAAGGGCCTTATCTGGAAGGAATCCAAAAAGATTGGCTGGTAGACAAGCCAAATATCAAGGCAGGTGTTTTCAGGAACCGGGCAGGCAATGCATTGATCATTTCAAATGGCATCATCTCCAGAACTTTCAGACTGACCCCGAATGCAGCAACGGTCGGGCTGGACAATTTGACGACAGGCGAGTCCTTGCTCAGAGGAGTAAAGCCTGAAGCCATCGTGAAAATTAATGGTATTAATTATGAAGTAGGAGGGCTTAAAGGACAACCTAATTACGCATTTCTTAAACCTGAATGGCTCGATGAAATGCAAACGGACCCTTCGGCGATGCAATTTACAGGCTATGAGGTGAGTAACCCCAAGGCCCCTTTTGCGTGGAAACGGCTTAGAGCACATGCCAATGACGTAGTATGGCCACCTAAAGGCATACACCTGCGTATGGACTATAACATGCCCGATCCTTTGGCCCTGCTAAAGGGAGACGGCCTGTTGCCAAGCGACTACCGCAGAGAGATACTTTACAAGACCTCATTCAGTAGTTTAGACAAGGGTTGGAAAGTTACCTATTCCCGGGCCCATGAACGTTCCTCTTTTGAGAACGAAGGGAAGATAGGAGAAATTTATACCCCGGGAAATACCAGTGTTTATGTTGAAAGGCCCTTTAATGAAACCGCTAAAATTATAGAAGCCACTTTCGATGCAGGTACGGATAAAAGTAAAGCTTATGGCCCTGGTATAACCCTTGTATGGCCGGAAAAAACGGTAAAATTTTATGTAAGACCCGGAGGCAATGCATATGATGACGGGATACCCATGTTTGGCCTTTGGGATGGAAAAAAAGAAAACAAAGCTGCGGGTGGGAGACAGGAGCTGGATATGAGTACCCCCTGGACGCTCCGTTTTCGCATGACTAAAACAGAAGTTTTTTGTGAAGCCCGTCCACAAGGAGGCGATTGGATCACTGTAGAAAAACTTAAACCCTTTGAATCTTTGCCTGTTTCGGTCAGAGTTGGTAAAACCAACGCACGAGGGGAAGGAGTAGATGCTAAGGATGAAGTAGGCGAACTGATCCGGATGAATATATTGGATTATGCGGAGTACGGTAACCTCGATACCGAAAAAACAGAAGGATTGGATTTGAAGGGGATCATGGTTTCTGTGCATTATGAACTTTACGATGGAATACCGGTCATGGCTAAATGGATTACCATAGAAAATAATGGTGAAGCAGCGATTACGATAGATAAGTTTACAAGTGAAATCATAGCCGCTGTAGAATATGGCTCATCTGTGGAAGCCAGGGAGTTTAACGTGCCTAAACCCAATATTCATGTTGAAACAGATTATGCATTTGCGAGTTTTAATGTAGATGATGCCAATCATCATGTAGTACGCTGGGAACCCGACCCGGAGTACCATACCCAGGTCAATTATTTACGCCTGACTCCCTGCTTGTTACGGGTCGGGCCTGAGATAGGTCCTGCACAAACGCTGGAAAAGGGAGCATCTTTTAAATCTTTCAGGACTTTTTTATTGCCTTACGATAGTTATGACAGGGGGCGGCAGGGCTTGGCGCTGCGCAGGATGTACCGCACCCTTGCTCCCTGGACTACTGAAAACCCACTGATGATGCATGCCCGTTTTGCCGATTGGGAGCGTGTAAAAGCTGCGATCGATCAGGCTGCGGAAGTAGGATTCGAAATGGTCATCCTTACCTTTGGAAGTGGTTTCAATATTGAAAACGACAGTGAAGAATACATAGCCAAAATGAAGCAATATGCAGATTATGCAAAAAGTAAGGGAGTGGAGATCGGTGGATATTCATTGCTCGCATCCAGGAGAGTAGGAGGGGGAAATGACGTGGTTATGCCTCCGGGTCAGCGGCCTGCTTTTGGAAATTCTCCCTGTATCGAAAGTGTGTGGGGACAATCGTATTTTAAAAAACTCTATGACTTCTATGAAAAAACCGGTTTTACATTGCTGGAACACGATGGTTCATATCCCGGGGATGTGTGCACTGCAACGCATCATCCCGGTCACAACGGATTAGAGGACTCCAGATGGAATCAATACCAAACCATCTCACAGTTTTATCAGTGGTGCAGGGAGAAGGGTATATACCTCAATGTTCCTGATTACTATTATATGATTGGATCCAACAAATGTGGCATGGGTTATAGAGAGGTCAACTGGAGTTTGCCAAGAGCGCAGCAGGTGCTTCATACGAGGCAGAACATTTATGATGGTAGCTGGCAAAAAACCCCTGCCATGGGATGGATGTTTGTACCACTTACAGAATATCATGGAGGGGGGCCGGCAGCGACTGTGGAACCATTGCATGAACATCTTGATCATTATGAAATGATGATGGTCAGTAACCTCGGGGCTGGTGTACAGGCTTGCTACCGGGGCCCGCGATTATATGACTCCGACAAAACTAAAAAGATGGTAAAACGTGTGGTGGAATGGTACAAAAAACACCGGGAAGTACTGGAAGGTGATCTGATTCATCTGCGCAGGGCTGATGGAAAAGATCTGGATTACTGGCTTAGTGTAAATCCGAATGGCGAAGAAAAAGGATTGTTGATGGTATATAACCCATTGAAAAATGATGTTTCAAAGACTATTAAAATCCCCCTTTATTATACCGGGCTAAAAGACAAAGCCATGGTAAGTACGGAAAACGGCCTTCAAAAACCATATAAACTTGACAGGCATTATAACATAACACTTGAAATAAAAGTAGCTGGCGGTGGTTATACATGGGCTGTCATCCAATGAAAGATAAATGATTGTACTATGAATTAGTTAGTGAACGCGGTATTTGACAATCCAATCAGATTTATAGACCCGGACGGAATGATGCCGGAGGAAATAAACTGCTGCGATGAAGACCCATCAGAAGAGTTGGCAAATGTGATTGCAGCTACTGTAAGTGATGGATTAGCTGGTCTTTATAATTTAACCATTGGAAGAATAAATAATACTGTTTACTGTTGCGGATAACTCTGCTGATGGCATAACGATAATAATAAGGGAGCGTAAAGCTCCTGAAACCTTGGTTGAAGCAGTAACTGGGCCTTTAGTTGATGGGTTGAACACTAGTTCGCTGGTCACCGGGGGTAGCAGTGGTGCCACTGGAAACCTGCTTGCTAAAACGGGGGCGGGAGCAAAAAACGCAGCAGAAACGGCTCAACAAGCAGCTCAACAAATGAAGAAAGCTTTTCCACTTTTTAATTTCTATGGAGATTTATATGAATAATAAACTATAAACAGATAACGAATACAAAAAACTGATCAATGAATGGTCAGGTTTTTTTTACTGCAAGAGCGAGTCCATTTTATACTTAGCGAAGAAAGCGTCCATCAGGGCGTATATATGTTCTTTGTCTTCAGGGTTGAGCTTTTTCAACAGCTTTAACCTTTTAAGCGCATCCTTATCGATATTCTGATACTCTCCATCTTTTACCAGAAAATCAATCGTAACGTTCAGTGCATCGGCAATTTTAGCGCCCGTGTCGATAGAAGGTTTGATCTCGTCCCTTTTATACTTTCCAATAATGGAATAATAAGAGTCAATTTGCTTGGCAAGGTCGGCTTGAGAAAGATTTTTTTCTTTTCTTAGGTCACTGATTTTTTACCGATTCCCGCTAATAGAGAAGTTTAAAGAACAACTATTTAAATAAAGTCGTTGCACATTTTGAATTGGAAGGGCTTGCGTCCAGACCTGCCAGGCGTGGTAGAAGTGCGACAGGTGGAAACCGTCCGGCTATAGCTCAGGCAGCTGGAGAAGCAGCAGCCATTGCAAGAGGGCAATCTACATGTTCTGGAAGCCATACGTACTTTGCTGCAAAAGACCAGA
Source organism: Agaribacillus sp. DX54 (assembly GCF_056858335.1). NCBI lineage: Bacteria > Pseudomonadati > Bacteroidota > Cytophagia > Cytophagales > Splendidivirgaceae > Agaribacillus > Agaribacillus sp. DX54. The sequence continues at coordinate 275,163 of NZ_JBXEQE010000003.1, read as the reverse complement.
CTAAATCCTGTTCTTAAAGATAAACTTACCAGTAGAGCTATGAGATCAGATGAGGATATCAAAGCTGGGCGCATTCTTACCAAAGAGGAGGTAATCAGGCGCACTAACAAATGAAGTTGGTTTATACTGAAGAAGCTTTAGCAGGGTTGCAAGAAGCATTGGATTTTATCGCAGCTAAGGTTACTGATGAAAAGCTAGCGGAAATTAGAGATCGCATAGTCAATAAAGCAGATATTTTATTAGATAACCCATTTATTGGGCAAGAAGAAGAGTACCTGGATCACAATAATGGCTATGGATGTGCCTTATTTTTGTCATATTATTCCGGTATTTATTTTATTTTTATTAGTATATTAGAAGAACGCTTATATTTTTAAAACAGGAGTAAGCAGCTACCGAGACTACAGCTTTGGAGGGTAAGGTGAAAGTTTGAGAACAAAGGGCTTAAACAAACGAAAATTTTTATGAAAATGTCACGGATCAAGGTAATTTCCCTTTCCCTCGCCTTTCTGATGGGTTCACTGTCAATGAATCGATGCACTGAAAGCGAAGATCCGTCAATGCCTGAAACCGTGGATTTCAACTTCCATATACGACCGGTACTTGTAAAAAACTGTTACCTTTGCCACGGGCCTGACCCGAGTAGCCGAAAAAGTGAATTAAGGCTCGATACCTTTGAAGGAGCAACCGGTACCGGTGAAAGCGGACTTGCAGCGATAGTCCCCGGACGCCCTGGAAAGAGTGAGGTCATTCGTCGCATTATGCATCATAATCTTGATGAAGTAATGCCACCACCCGAATCGAAACTTACTTTAAGCGAAAGGGAAAAACGATTAATAGAAAAATGGATTGATGACGGCGCCGTCTGGAAGCCGCACTGGTCTTTCATCTCCCCTGTCGAACCGACAGTACCGGAAGTTTCCGGTACAAAGCAAATAAATAATGAAATCGATGCTTTTGTCCTCAAAAAAATAGAAGAAAACGGACTGGAACCTGTTGGTACCGCTGGAAAGAACACTTTGATCCGAAGACTCTCATACCTGCTTACGGGACTTCCCCCAAAGGTAGAGGAAGTAAAACGATTTGTGGCTGACAATACCCCTGATGTCTATGAAAAACTGGTGGATTATTACTTATCTTCTCCGCATTTCGGTGAACACTGGGCCCGGCATTGGATGGATATCGTCAGATACGCGGAAACCAAAGGTCATGAGTTTGACTATCAGATAACCGGTGCATGGAGATACCGTGACTATCTGATCAGGGCCCTGAATAGTGATGTGTCCTATGATCAGTTGGTCAGGGAACACCTGGCCGGTGATCTTTTAACGAATCCCCGATGGAACAAAGAAACCGGCATTAATGAATCGGTATTGGGAACGGCATTTTTCGCCTTAGGTGAAGGTACTCATAGCCCGGTCGATATCAGAAAGGATGAAGCCGATCGGATTGACAACATGATCGATGTTACCAGCAAAGCTTTTCAGGCACTCACCGTATCGTGTTCACGATGCCATGATCATAAGTTCGATCCAATACCTACGGCAGACTATTACGCGATGTATGGAGTGATGGAAAGCAGCCGGTTTTCCCCCCGCATGGCTAATCTTACTTTCCAACAGACAGAAGACATACGGGAATTTCAGAAAACAAAAGAATACATCCGGAAAAAGCTGGCTGCAAATTGGATAGGTAAAGAAACGGATCATACTGTTGAAACTCCGGCCACAGAACAAATCACCGCACATCATCACGGGGAAGAGAGCCGGGTGCTCGGTGATTTCAGGGGAAGCGGTTTAGACAGCTGGAAAAGTGATGGCTTGGCTTTTGGAAATCATTCTGCCCTGGGCGAGCCGATATTTGATCAGAAGGGAGAAAAAATAACCGGGTTATCTGAAGGCAAGGCCTCCAGTCTGATATTGGGGGCAGGGATACCCGGTGCGCTGAGGTCGCCTGATTTTGTGATTGATCATGATTTCATAGGTATCAGGGCGTTGGGTAAAAACGGAACCATCAGGATAATCATTGATAATTTTCAATTGATTCAGGATCCCATCTATGGTGCTCTGATGAAGGAGGTTAACAGTGACACATGGCATAACTACAAAATTGATGTTTCCAAATGGAAAGGCCGTAAGGCCTATGTGGAAATCCTTCCGGGGGTTTTCAAAAAGCATGAGTACAACCTGCCGGAAGGTGCTTTTATCGAAGCAGCTTATGTGCTGGTTTTTGACGGAGCTTGGCGGGAAATTCCGGAACCCGGCGAACCTGAAGTACCATCATTGTCGGGTGCCATAGCGGGCTGGGCCGCTAACAAGGGATCGACCGAACAGATTCGGCTGATTAATCAAAAAATCACACAAGGTACTTTAGACGCTCGTTTACCCGGGATAAAAGAACTGTTTACAAAGCGCGAGGCACTTGAAAAGAGCTTTGAAGGTGCTGCCTATTTCATAGGAATGACTGATGGTTTTGGAATTAACAGCCCCGTATTTATCAGGGGCAGTCACCAACATGTTTCGGAGCACCGCATTCCAAGGGCTTTTCTTTCAGCCCTGACATTCGGGGACACTACTTTTCAATCCTCGGGAAGTGGTAGGGAAGAGTTGACCGAGGCTATCCTGAATCCAAAAAACCCGCTGACTTCGCGGGTAATGGTCAATAGAATATGGCACCACCTGTTTGGAAGAGGCATTGTTGAAACAGTAGATAACTTTGGTGTACAGGGAAAAATTCCCACACATCCCGCGTTGTTGGATTACCTTGCTATCAAGTTGCAGCGGGAGCGATGGTCTATCAAAAACATGATAAAATACATCGTCATGTCCCGGACTTTCCAGCGCGGGTTAGTAGGTGATGATGACCTTCAAAAAAAAGATCCGCAAAATCTCTGGCTGGCACATTATCCTATCAGACGGCTCCAGGCCGAAAGTATCAGGGATGCTATACTTGCAATTTCCGGAAACCTCGATCCCCGGATGTATGGGGAGCCCGTTCCCATTCATCTTACCGACTTTATGACCGGCCCCGGGCGGCCTGCTGAGTCTGGCCCTCCGGATGGTCATGGCAGGCGCAGTATTTATATAGCTGTGCGCAGAAACTTTCTGTCACCCATGATGTTGGCCTTTGACCGGCCCATTCCTTTTTCGACTTTCGGGAAAAGGAATGTAACCAATGTGCCTGCACAATCCTTGTTTTTGATGAACGATCCTTTTGTGATGCACGAGGCCGGATCGATGGCTGCCGAAGTAGTCGAACAAGACCTGGGCTTTGAGGAGCGCATTCAATGGATTTATATGCGGGCGTTATCAAGGCCGGCCAGTGAAAAGGAGGTGATGCACGCCAGGAATTTTGTGAATCAGCAGGCAGCATCTTACAAGATTAGTCCTGATAAAGCGCTCAAAGAAATAAAAGTCTGGAATGATTACTGTCATGCGATATTTAACCTGAAAGAATTTATTTATTTAATTTAACATGGAAAAAGCAAATCACCATATTTATCGACCCATTAGCCGGAGAGAAATGCTGGGTATCTGTAAATCGGGGTTTGGCTCTTTGGCTTTCCTCAGTTTGTTTGGCAGCATGCCCCAGTCAAAAGCAGGGGAATTCAAAAGGTTGATGCAGCCAATCCGCCATCATATACCTAAAGTAAAGCATGTAATTTTCCTTTACATGGATGGCGGGGTATCACAGGTTGACTCCTTCGACCCAAAGTCCAGGCTCGATCAGGAAAACGGCGAAGATCCCAATAAAAAGTTCAAAGTGGATGACACGCAGTTTGGCAATGTCGGAAAAATATTAAAAAGCCCCTGGAAATTCAGACAATACGGAGAATGCGGTATGCCTGTCAGCGAATTGTTTCCACACATTGGCAGTTGTGCCGATGATATTGCTTTGATACGGTCCATGGTTTCAGATTTTCCCGAACATACCAATGCCAACTACTTTTTACACACCGGCAGCGGCATCCAGGGCAGGCCCAGTATGGGTGCCTGGGTAACGTATGGTTTGGGAAGTGAGAACCAAAACCTTCCGGGCTATGTAGTGCTGGACGGAGGCCTGGATAATTTTAACAGTGGCTTCCTGCCTGCCTCTTATCAAGCCTCTATCCTTAAAGCCAGTGCGTCACCGCTGGCCAACATTCAGCCACAGGAAGAAAGCCAGGCGCTGCAGGATCAGAAACTTGCCCTGATCAGCCGTATGGATAAGAGCCTGATAGGAAACCTGGGACACGCTGATGCGGTGGAATCTGCCATTTCCAATTATGAGCTTGCCTACCGCATGCAGTCTTCCGTGCCGGAATTAACCGAATTTTCAAGAGAAAGCAAAGAAACGCAAAAACTGTACGGGCTGATGTCCGATGATCCATATACGCGTAATTATGGTGCACAATGCCTTTTGGCCAGAAGACTTGTAGAAAGAGGGGTCAGATTTATAGAGTTAACCTGTCCGAAGGTGAAGGCCGACCGTTGGGATCAGCACAGCGGGCTAAAAGATGGCCATGAGCGAAATGCCTATGCAGTGGATCAACCGATTGCCGGTTTGATTAAAGATTTGAAAAGGCGGGGGCTGCTCGATGAAACACTGGTGGTATGGACAGGAGAATTCGGACGAACACCCTTTGCCCAGGGCACCGATGGACGGGACCACAACCCTTCCGCATTCAGCATGTGGATGGCTGGCGGCGGTATCAAAGGAGGCACCATTTATGGCCATACAGATGACTATGGCTACAGAGTTGTTGAGAATAAAACGACTATCCATGATATCCATGCAACCATGTTACACCTGCTAGGTGTTGACCACGAAAGACTTACCTTTCATTTTGGCGGAAGGGATGTCAGGTTGACAGATGTGCATGGCCATATCATTGAAGGAATTTTAACCTGATTGATTTTAATATATCTGGTAATAACAAACCTGAATCAGCAGGGGTTGACTGGCCCACCGTAAATTCAAAATGCCTGCTTTTGATTCCGACAATTTTTTTTACAGCAGAAAACCATGCCTTGGCCATCATTCCCGCACCGGCCCAACTGGAAATGTGTGTACCGTCCGGGATCTATGTGGATGAGGTGACCGTGTACCGATAGGCTAAGCCTACGGCAACCCTTTGGTCATAGCTTTTGGATCAAATTTTTTTTATCTTTATTCAAATCCTTATCTTATGCAAGACGCAATGCTATCCCTGTTAGGAGTGCAGGAAAGTACGCTAACGGCTTCTGAAAAAGCTTTTCTGGATGAAAATGGTTATCTGAATTTAGGCCAACTCCTGAATGATCGGCAGCTTGAAGCAATCAGAAACAGGTTGAACCGATTACTGGAGTCGGAAGGGGAACAGGCAGGGTCGGAATTGATGGATTCTCCCTACATACGACATCCCAAAGAGGCCGGTGCCGATCGTTTGGCTGACCTTGTAAATAAAGGCGTATTATTCGACATCTTTTATACCCATCCCCGTGTGCTTGCCGGTATGGCCCATGTACTGGGCCATGAAATTAAGCTTTCTTCACTCAATTACCGTGCTGCCAGGGCCGGACAAGGTCTTCAAAAATTACATGCAGATTGGCACGAGGCGGTTTCACCTCATGATTACAAAGTATGCAATTCCATCTGGCTCCTGGATGATTTTTCCAAAGAAAACGGGGCGACAAGGATCGTACCCGGAACCCACCGCAACAGCTCGTTGCCGCAAGATGTTTTACAGGACCCCTTTGCCACCCACCCCGACGAGGTGCTCATAGAAGCACCGGCAGGTTCGGTAGTAATTTTTAATTCACATGCCTGGCACGGGGGCACCGACAACACTACCAGTCATCCCCGAAGGGCTGTTCACAGCTATTTTTGCAGAAAAGACCAGCCTCAGCAGGTTGACCAAAAGAAATACATTCTGCAGGAAACCTTAAGCCGGCTTCCTTCTTCGGCTGTTGCTCTTCTTGGACTTACCTGAAAGTATCTGTGGTCGAACATTGGCCGAAAACGTTGTGCAACACCCGCGAGACGCTGGCGCCAGATTAAGAATTAAGTTATATAGTAGTTTCCCACAGCGTTGCTCCCATCCGCAAAAAATAACAGAACTTTAGTGATATGAAAGTGAATATAATAAAAAACGATTGTAACTTACCGCCCACCTCCAGGCCATCTGAAAAGTGCTTAAAGAGGTTTTTGAAGCAAAGCTACCGATTCACCAAGCAAACATGCTGAGATAAAAAAAAATAAAATGTAAAGTTTTAGGGGAATTGTCTGTATTTAACGGTTACATTACTACAAACCATTACGACTTAATACAAAAACCAACAATGAACTATCGAAAGTTAAAAATTTCTACCCTGGTTTTGACCATACTAACTATGAGTATTTTGTCATGCAGTGATGACGACATATCACCCAACCAGGTAAATAACAATGGGATTGATTCAAGCGGAACAGCAAACAACGGTTCAACGGCTATTTGCGCTGACTTTGAGTATTCAGATACCATATTCTACTTGAGAGAGCAAATCACGGACTATATCGAATCACCCCTTATTGCGCAAACAGGTACTTACGGGGCTTTCCCCGGAGGATTAGTTATCGACAGCGCCACCGGAGCGATCAATGTAAGTCAAAGTGAAACCGGGCTTGCCTATGAAGTCTTTTTTATTCCACAAGGCACAACAGATAGCTGTAAGATTTCCATTGTAATTTCAGGAATAGATTACGAAGATCATATTTACGAAATCAATACCGCCGATACGCTGGCCATTCCGTTTTACAACGCCCAAAAAGGCCTGCTTCCGCCATGTTCAGATGACGATGACGACGATGATGATGATCATGATGATGATCATGATGATGACGACGATGATGGATGCGAATTTGATGACGGTCCCGATGATGACGACGGAGATGGTACAGGAGACGAGCCTTTGCCAGGACAAGAAGTAATACCTCAGGGAGTAGACATTAATAAAGCTACCGGTGTTATTAACGTAAAAAATACCTTCGCCAATGGCGTATTTGGGCCTAATCCTGTGAATGGAACTGAAAAAGACTTCAGAATCAATTACCGCCTTAACGACGCCAGTAACCACACCCTCAACGGCATTGATGTTCGTTTCTTCTATTTTGAAACCCGCGGTGATATCCCTGCTTCCCTGCTTGATGAAATTAACGAAAGGAATAGCCTTTCAGCAGCGCCGGGAAGTGGCAGCAGGAGGTCAAACGTTTCGAGGACAGCGACCGATAGACCGGGTATGAGAAGACCCAGATACATCCTGATTGTCGGAAAAGTCCAATAGAGCTATTGAATACCCTTGCTTCCTCCTGCCTTTCGAGGTGGGCAAGGAGCATTGTGTTCTTCAAAAGGTTGGTGTCGGCCTGCTGTCTGTTGAGCACCTGGACCTCCGACCGGATTTGTTGAATTAATCCACTTAGCAAGACTTTTTCAAGGTACACCACCATAAGCAGGAGTCACCGATTCTTAAGTATTGCAGAAAAATATAATTCCTGACGGTAATAATGTAATTTTGTTTAAAATCATTCAACGCATGACTCGGATTTCCTTTTGCTTTACCCTGTTCCACCTCTTTTCTTTCTTCGACTGTGTTGCACAGGAAGAAAATGCCCGGCAACTTTATCACGAAGCCGAGGAATACTTTAATACCTATCCACCCACTGCTTATTCAGATTCTCTTGCTACCACAAGATATCTTCAGGTAGCCTCTATGTTGTCACATACACAAGAAAATGCGCTCATGCTTTTTGACTGTTATGAAAGGGCAGGAATTCTGAAACAAGACCATGGGCTAAACAATGAAGCATTGGAGCTGTTTAAAAAAGCGATAAGCCTTTGTCAGAAATTTGAATTAGCGGACTCATTGCTATATACCCCTTATGTTTACTCCGGTAATTCCCACTATTACCTCCATAACTTTGATTCCTCCAAATACTATCTCGAAAAGGCAGAAAAAAGTCTTTACAAAAATCAGGACCCTCATTTGTATAATTCATTTGGCGTACTGCACTTTGAGGCAGGTAATTATGCCCAAAGCATCAACTATTTCGGTAAAGCCCTGGAAATAGCCCGGCAGGAGAATTACATCGACAGAGGTCTTTACACTTTCAAAAGTAATATCGCTACCGCTTTGGGACGCCTGGAGCTTTATGATTCTGCGATAGTGTTATACAAGGAGATCCTGGACCTTAATGTTCGTAATGATGAGATTTATATTAATCTGGGCATGACTTTTCTTAAAAAATATGAGCCTGACAGTGCACTACTATACTTGACCAACGTGAAAGACAGTGTCAGAAGGCATAGTGTAGTCTATCATAATAAAATCGGCCACACCTATTTCCAGCAGGGCCGGTACGATTTAGCGGAAGAACATTTCCAAAAATCATTGTCAATGTGGAAAAGAGAGGGGAAATACGATAGAATAGGGTTTACCTACAAGCTGCTGGGCGATATCTATTATCAAAAAAAGGATTATCTGAAAGCACTTGACTATTATCAACAGTCTATTATCCAGTTGGATTATGATTTTGATGATAACAATATTTTATTGAACCCCAAAAACTTTGCCACCGGCTTTAGCAGTTTTTCATTGTTTGAAAGTCTTGTGGCCAAAGCTATCTGTTTGTATGGCTTGTACAATCAAGAAAAGGATGATCGCTATCTAAACGCGTCATTAAATACCTACAACGCTGCTTTCAGGATGGCTGATTTTATCAACAAATCATTTGATAATGAAGATGCACGGCTTTTTATCGGGCAAAAAGTATTTAAGGCGTATCAGCAAGGTGTGCAATTGCTTATAAATACTTATGAGACCACCCATGACAAGAAATATGTGGAACATGCCCTTTACTGGGCAGAAAAGAGTAAAGCCACCGCATTAGCAATAAGTTTAAAAGAGAATCAGATTAAACCCTACTCTGACTTGCCGGACTCATTGCTGGAAAAAGAACAAAACCTGAAATTTAATCTGTCCAGGCTTTTTCTTAAAATTGATAATACGGAAGATGAAGAAGCAATTGCTTCGTTGAAAACTGAAATCAGGGATATACAACTGGATTTGTCCAGACTCCAGGCTACACTGCATGAATACCCTGAATACTACCGGAAAAAGTTTAGTAATGATAGTGTGGAGTTGTCTTATATTCAACACAAAATACTCGATGACGGGTCCGCCCTGCTGTCGTATTTTTATTGTGACACTAGCATAGTCCTTTTCGTGCTGACCAATGCTGACCTGAAATATTATCAGATACCCATAGACGATGGCTATCGCCGGGCCTTGCAACAACTTGAAAAGGAACTGCGCCAATTTGTGCCCGGTAAAGTTTATGCTGGCAGTTCATTTGCAAAAACGCTCTATCAAAAACTGATACTTCCGGCAAAAGAAGATTTGAGAGGCAAAAGTTCAATGATAATCATTCCCCACCAAAGACTTAATAACCTGCCTTTTGAAGCGCTGGAAGATGAATCGGGCGAATATCTCATCAAAAATTATGGGGTGACTTACCAATATGCGGCCTCCTTTCTGAGCCATGCAGGTCAGGAGGCCCTGGATTTACAAAATGCCCTCATTGTTACCCCCTTTTCCGGACCGCCGGAACAATCCAAGGAAAGGGTAGCTGAGTTTTTGCCGCTTCATTACACAGAACAGGAGGCCAGCCAACTGGATGGTAAATGGCTCACCGGTGCCGAAGCCACCAAATCAAATTTCCTGAAATATAAAGACAGTGTGGCCATCATCCATCTGGCAACACACAGTATCGCTAATAGCGAAGATCCTTCCCGTTCGTTTATTGTTTTTTACCCGGATTTGGCCGGCGACAACAGCTATAAACTATTTGCCCATGAGTTGTACAACATTTCCCTGAACCAGACGCACCTGGCTTTTCTCAGCGCCTGTGAAACCGCCCATGGCAAACTGGTAAGCGGGGAAGGGATCATGAGTCTTTCAAGGGCTTTTGCCATCGCCGGCTGTCCGAATATGGTAACCTCCCTTTGGAAAGCCGAGGATCATGCCACTGCTTTTATAAGCCAGAAGTTTTATGAATATCTCAGAAAAGGGCTGGGATTCTCCCAGTCCCTGAAACTGGCTAAAATCGATTTGATGAAAAATCCGGATTACGCGCAATTCCATTCCCCCTCCTATTGGTCACACCTGATTTTTGTCGGAGACCCCCAGACCTCTGACGCTTCTGGAAATATATGGTACTATATGATGATCGCTCTTTTGATAACCGGCATTGCCGCACTGGCGTGGAGAAACTTTTTCAGGACCTCTGTGTAAGAAGAAAAGAAGTGAAAGTTTGCGGGTTGTGAGGTTACAGGTCACAGGTTTCTAGTTCCGGGTTCCGGGTTTTCAGTTTTCAGGTTTAAAAGTAGGGCGCATGCGGGACGTGGGTGTTGCACAACTCATTATAGGTGCTGCATTTATTTTCGTTTTAGTCATAGTATGACTTAGAGTCATACTATGACTGGTGATCTCCGGAGTGCCCTACACCCCCCTAAAAATCCCCAAAAAAGATCCTCCCCCAGATTACATATTAACCACCAGCATCGACTAAGCAGTACAACCTCGAATTCAACGCAAGTTTAACAACCAAATACGATAACCATGATTAAGACAAAAGCAGCCGCATCGATATTTAGTGTGATAATGATCATGGCCATATTATGGCCGGTACGGCAAAACTGGGTAGAAAACCCTCAGGATGAGTTTCCTTTTTCCTATTACCCCATGTTTTCACACAAGCGAAAAGCAACGCATTCGCTACCTTACTTTGTGGGTTATGACATTTCCGGGAAGCGACATTATATCCCCTACAAGTACGCAGGACCAGGTGGCTTCAACCAGGTAAGAAGGCAAATTAATAAGCGGGCGAGGCAGGGTGATGTAGAGGAACTCACTAAAAAGGTAGCCACAAGGTTAGCCCGGACTAACAAGGCTCCATACAATGAATTGGTAAGGGTTGAAATGGTAAGAGGCAGGTATAATCTGGATGATTTTTTTATGTCCGAAAACAAGCTTCCAATCAAAGAAACAGTTTACAGCTATCAAAATATTGAAAAGAAATGAAGACCTTATTGACAAAACTCAAGAACTTTTGGTTTAGCCCGGCACCGGCTGAACGACTGGCCATACTGCGCATAGCATCGGGTGGTTTTTCACTGTGGTATTTGCTCACCAGATTTGATATGATGCAAAGAATAGCACGCTCCGACAGCGCCATGTTCGAGGCCGTTGGGTTATCCAACCTACTTAACGGCCCTTTGCCTCCTGATTTGTTTACATTAATATTTTCATTAGGTATTGCACTGAACATTGCTTACATAATGGGATGGAAGTTCACGTGGACAGGCCCTCTTTTTGCCATTTTGCTTTTATTCCTGTTGAGCTACAGAAACTCATGGTCCATGATCTATCATGGCCGCATAGCTTTGGTACTGCATGTGCTGGTAATAGGTTTTGTGGCTGCCGCAGATGCTTACTCCTGGGATGCCTGGTGGAAAAAAAGAAAAGGAATGATCAGTAGTACCGTCAGCCATTGGCGTTATGGCTGGCCGATAAAACTGGTATGTGCCGCCACAGTATTTACCTACTTCCTGGCAGGCTTGGCAAAAGTGTTTGGTGAACTAGCCTGGGATTGGGTATCAGGAAGCGCCATGCGCTCGCAGGTGGCGATCGATACACTGAGAAAGATGGTGTTAGGTGAGAACTTTTCCCCGCTTTTCGAATGGATATATCCGCATACGGAATTATTCCTATTCATGGGTATTCTCACCTTTGTGCTTGAGCTGGGCGGACCGCTGGTGCTCGGTAATAAACGGGCAGGCATGATCTGGGCTTTCCTGACCTGGACTATGCATTGGGGAATCTTTTTTGTCATGGGTATCCGATTCCGGTACCAGATGAGCGGCTTGATTTTTTTGCCCTTTTTCGATACGGAAAAAGCTATACCCTATCTGAAAAGACTGTTTGGCAAAAAGCAAAAACCTGATACCCTTAATGTGGAATCCGGGCAAACCGAGTCGGTCGTTTTGTTTGATGGTGTCTGTAATTTTTGCGATAGAACAGTGCGATTCATTCTTGACCATGATCACCGTAAACATTTTCATTTTGCCTCACAACAGTCAGAGACAGGACAGAAGCTGTTAAAGAAGTATAAGGCCCCGGCTGACACTTCAACGATTGTATTGATAGAAAATAAAAAAGTATATACACGCAGTACAGCCATACTGCAGATAGCCGGAAAACTCAAAGCCCCCTGGAATTGGATGTACCTATTTATCCTGATCCCTAAACCCATCAGAGAGGCTGCTTACCGGTTATTTGCAAAGTATCGCTACCGATGGTTCGGAATGAAAAATGTGTGTGAAATCCCTGACCCGGGCATTCAGGCCAGGTTTTTATAGAGACTCAATATTTTTTTAAAAAGATGATTACATAGCGTCGACCTGCTTCGACTTATAGTAAATATCCGATACATCGAATGTCTGAAAATTGTAACAAGCCTGAAGTTTTTTTTTGGCTAAGTGTGATAGTAAAACCATTATGAAAAATAATAAAACTATATTAATTGCCTTCATCACTTTCTTTTTCCATAGCATAGCATTAGCACAGGATGGTATGAGAATTTGGTATGGACATGGTGCTGAAGCGAGGCTTACCAAGGAATGGCGCGTATCGGCAAGGCAACTATTCATGTTTAGCGGGAACCCCCGTGAACTAAGCCGCATTCAAAACAGTCTGAACGTCAGCTACCGGTACAACAAGCGGGTGAGACTGGGATTTGGTTATCAACTATCTGTCGATCCGCGTGATCTTGGTAAGCAGGCAAGAAACCGGCTTACGGGCCGCGTCAGCTACTACACCAAGTGGAAGGGTTTCAGGGTTATGAATACTTTCCGCGCCGAGTGGCATCTTCCGGAGAGAAGCAAATTCGAATACCGCCTCCGCTATGCAATGAGAATACATCCGAGAAATCTGGATTTACCATTGAGGGCAAGACCTTTCATGACCAATGAGTTTCACTATTACTTGTCAGGAGACCCGCTGTGGTACCGTGATGCCGAAGGGGAAAGGGTGGTGGAGCAATCACCCAATGGTCTTCATGCCCACAGATTCACGCTGGGGCTAAGGATCACCCCCTTAAAGCGAACCAATCTTACCATGCGATTTATGCGGCAAACCGAATTTAACCTCGGCAGCAAATACCGCAGAATCAATGTGGAAGACCCGAGGAACGGAAGGATAAGAAGGAGATTTAACAACTTTTCAGTCTTTATCGTGACCGTTTCGCATCGATTGAAATTGAAATAAATTTAAAATTACCTAAATAACATCATCTAATTGTCTATTGATATAACAAACCAGACAAAAAAAGTTTAAATATTATAACTATGAAAAGTATTAAAAAATCTATTATCTGTAAAAATATCAATGATTACCACATCGATGAATCTATCATCAAAAAACACCAACCTAAGGCGGGAGATGTGGCGATTTTTGAAGTACTGGAACTTGGTACGCTAACGGCTATACAGGATGAAGATGGTAGAAACTGCCATATTTTCCCAGGGGATAAAATCATGGCTACCTTTGGTAACAGATACGCCAGCAACCAATTTGAAGGTTATGTGCCGGTGGGATATCACGAAGTGTATGACCTCATGGGGAAAGGTGGCGTAGCTGGCGTTGTAAAATCTATGTACTATAAGCTGGCGTTGCGTGGTGCCACAAAGTTAAGGTTGGTGGGCTATGCAACCAATGGCAATGGAAAAGTAGTCAATTCCATTTACCACCATACCCAACCCGTTAAATTTGCCCCTGAAAAGGCCCGGAGCTACAAAACAGTTCTTTCCATCGGTTCCAGCATGGATAGTGGCAAAACCACTTCCGCCGCATATCTTTGTCGCGGGCTGAAGGCTGCCGGATACAGGGTAGCTTTTATGAAGCTCACCGGTACAGTCTTCAATAAGGACAGGATGCTGGCCTTTGATTGTGGCGCTGATGTAGCGGTTGATTTTTCAGAGCTGGGTTTCCCATCCACTTATCTGTGTTCACTGGACTGCATCATAGACCTTTATGAGGGCTTGTTGACCAGCGTAGCCCCTATTAATCCGGAGTACATCGTTATTGAGATTGCCGACGGTCTGTTGCAACGCGAAACGGAAATGTTGATCGACAATAAAGCGTTCATGTCCACCATTGATCATGTATTGTTTTCAAGTGGTGATAGTCTCAGCGCTTTGCAAGGTGTAGCGACGTTGCGCAGTAAAGGAATTGAACCTTTTGCCGTCAGTGGTATGATCAACACTTGTCCTTTGCTGGTAGATGAGGTCAATTGTAAATTGAAATTGCCTTTATTGAATCTGCAACACCTGGCTTCTTCAAACGTCGTTCATTCACTAATAAGAACCACTGTTAGCCCTGCAGTCAAATCACACATAGGTGCCGACAGGTTGGTACTGGATGTTGCATGAAATGTTGACAAAAAATAAAATTTTAGCGAATTTCTTTATTGGAAATAAGCTTATCATTTTGGTCACCTTTTTGGTAAGCTTACTTTCCAATATTTTTACGATCATCATCCCTGTAAGCATCGGCAGGTTTTACAACCTTGTTTTCGGTTTGAATACCCACAGGTCACAGGCGCTTGGTTTTCTTCCTGATTGGTTTTGGGACACTACACCGAGCTTCTTGACCTTTTTTATGGTGCTGGTGCTGTTAAAGATCATTTTTGATTTTTTACAGCGTTACCAGTTGGGTAGGGTAGGAGAGAAAATGTTGTTATTCATAAGGAACAAACTTTTCCTTTCCCAACTACAGATGCCGATGCAAATCTATGATGAAAAGGGCATAGGCAAATACCTCCTGCGTCATAGTGGTGATCTTAAAAGCACCCAAAACTATGTAACCAAGGGACTTATCGGCTTTATGGTGGATGCCCTTTTATTATCGCTGGTATTGGTGACTATTGGAATTTTAGACAAGGGGTTACTGCTTATTATTTTGGGGTTTTTACCGGTATTTGGCGGTTTGATGTTCATATTAAACCGGGCGTTACATGACCGGAGCCTGGTGCAACGGAATTATAAAGCGGGCCTGCTGTCATATGTCAACGCTACCTTACGGAGTATACTTTCACTCAAAGCATTTAACCGGCTTGGACCTGAAATGAACAGATATTGTAAAAGATCTGAAAAAGTATACAAGGCCGGTATCCGTTATCACCGGGTTAACGGCATTATTATGGCCATTATCCCCGGCCTGCTGTATGTCATGCTGTTTGCTATTTTATACTATACCTATTATCAATATGAATATGGCAACGCCAACATTGACGCCGGGGCTTTGCTGGCCTCTATTTTACTGCTCATAACAGGTATGCCTGTATTCCGCCGTACGCTCAGGGTCAATACAGTCTGGGAATTAGGAAATATATCTTTCAGAAAGCTGCTTATCGTACTAAATCATACACCGGTAAGTGAAGAACCTTTACCTCCATTTCGGTTTAAGCAGGGGAAAATAGTTTTTCAAAGCGTAACATTCCAGTATCCCGGTGCGGAAAAAAAATTCCTTTTCAGCGACTTCACAATTCCAGCGGGCCGGATCACCTGCATACAAGGCCGCACCGGATCAGGAAAAACCACCTTGCTGAAACTGCTGGCCGGACTTTACCTGCCAACAAAGGGAAAAATTCTTTTTGACGGCCAGCATACTAAACTGGTAGACAAAAAATCGCTGAGAAAGGCTATTACCATCGTTCCCGAAGACTGGCCATTTTTTGGGAGAACAGTCTTTGAAGCTATCAGCTATAGCCGGAAAGCAACAAAGAGAGCCAAAGCACAGGAAACTTTGGATTTCATTCAAAAAAATTGTCCAGGGAAGCTGAAACTTTCCCTGGATACTAAAATAGGGGATTTGGGATCTAATCTATCCAAAGGGCAAAAAAAGCTGTTGGCGTACACCCGCGCCTTGCTTACCGGCAAACCAGTTGTAGTCATTGATGAGCCGTTCAGTGGCCTCGACGAAGCCTCTCGCCGTCATATGGCTGACCTTATCAATAGTTTAAAAGGCGAGAAAACCGTCATAATTTTAGACCAGTGTGTGCCTGATGATTATATCGATGTTGATCATAGCTTTACCCTGGATAACACAATCGACCACTCACTAAGCATCAAATAATAAACTCACAAGTCATAGTATGACTCAAAGTCATACTATGACTAAAACAGTATCATAGCCTTACCATCCCATCCACCAACCAGTCAGCGCCAGCTTGCATGGCTGTTACACTACGTTTTTTTCAAAAATAATGAAATCTGGCACCCGTCACCTGCGCTGAACGCGCGCCAGCTTCTTTTGTTATACGTTGTGCAACAGCCACTTCTGCACGTGCCTCCCCACTATTGATGGCAGCCACCACACCCCGCAACCCTACTCCTTCTCAAGAATTTCCAGCATCCATATATCCTTACGGGTGACGTTTTTATGATAAAGGTGTTTTGGATTAGCTTTCATTTTGACGAATAGCTCTTTGCATTTTGAAAATTCACCTACTTTCAGGTAGGCAAGGGAAAGGTAAAAATCCGTTTCCTGCTCAAAAAACTTTTCACCCTCCGGGGCATTGTTTTTATCGACAATATGTTGAAACAAATCTATTGCCTCTTTGAATTTATCAATGTGCAAATAAGACATAGCGGTCAAAAAGTAATCCCTGATATTCCTTTGAGTTAATGAATTAAAATATTCAATGACCTTACCATAGCTGCCGGAAAGGTATAAAGAGTCAATTTTTGTCATCTCGTCACCATTGCTCCTGGTAACGGGCAACTCATAAGAAAGAAATTGTTGTGCATATAGTTTATCAGCACTAACGTTTGAATACTGATAAACGATAAAGCTGCCTGCCACAATGATAATGCTGGCGGCAACCCCCATAGCCAGTTTGATATATTTGTTTTTCTTGCTGATGGGGATTACCTTGGTTTTGTCAGCCCTTATTTCGGGCACGAGTGTTCGATGCAACTTTTTTACCTCTTCCTTCAGGGCTTTGGTCCTGATGGCATCCCTTGAAATCCGTAAAATTTCCAGATCATTTTTAAGCCTCTGATCTTCACTAATCCTGCGCTCCAAATCTCTCTGCTCAGCAGTATCCAGTTCTCCATCCAGATATCTGTCGAGGAGCTCGAGATCTTTGTAATTGTTTTCATTTTCCATTTTGTAAAGCAGTTTTTAGATTTTCCATAATTGCTGGTGAACTGTTAACCATATTAATTAACCCCTTGAGACATTTGTATTTTTTATTTCTGAGCACCTGCTCATTACCATAACTCACCTTTTCCAATATCTCCTTCATGGAATAATTATTGTAATAAAAGTAAGTAAGTATCTGGTTACATTTTTCACCTAACTTCTCAAATAATGTCATTATCAACTTTTGACTTTCGTGATACACAAGGTAATCCGAAATGTCCTTTTCTATCAGTTCCCTGGAATCCTCATAGGTGGTGTTCCTTTTTTGGGCGCTGCTACGTTTTCTTATTTCACTGATCCACAGGTTTCTCGTCAGTGTATACAAGAACGATTTTATACTTGCCTCGGCTCGATATTTATCTTTGGTAACCATTTCTATAAAAACTACCAACACTTCTTGAATGACATCTTCGGCGTCGGCTTTATTACCATTGTTGGAAAGCACAATGTTTTCCAGCAGACCGTAATAATTTTTATATATAAAACTTATCGCTTCATCGATGTTTTTTCCCGATTTGATGGCCAAAATCAAATCTTTGTTAGTTAATTTACCGGAAACCTGCATGCAGCATCAATTATAAGTCGTAATGAATTAAAGATTTGTAACCTTAAAGTTGAAGTAAAATTATCTTTTTTTGTTTTTTCGCGTGGCTATTTACTTAGAAAAATGACCTAAGAGTAGCTTCGCTGCAGGGATGACGCAACAAGGTGTATGTGCCTGAAAATCAATTAATTTTGATTAACCAGGCGATTTCTGATCCCCAATGGCCCCTTTACGCCTTACCAGGCAGATAATGATGGGGGAATTTTTACTTACTTACATTTAAAATTACCACAATTGCCTGAAAAATTGAATAGCCCTTAATTTTACCAAAAAATATCTGTTTATCCTAAATTTGTATATCCTTCAAAAGTCACCAAATATTTTAAACTGGGGGCTGGCTGAATAACTTTTTACAAAAGTAGCTTATAACAAGGGGGTATGGTCAAATACTGATGGCGCTTTGTCAGCAGTTTTTCAGGTATATCAAACGCTTTGCATAAAAAAGAGCAGATAAAACGGTTGTATCAAAAATTCCTGGATAATTCAATTACCCGGGAAGATTTTGATATTTTGCTCGACCTGGTTAAAAAAATGGGCGATAAAGATGAAAGATCACGTTTAACCTATGAGATATGGAAAATAGAACGTGCCAGGAGCGGCGCTCAAAAATCTTCGCTACCTAAACGCCGGGATAAAACATCCGGACAGTTAACAGACGAACCTGCCCGCGATAAACAGACCTATGTTTTTACTGGCAACAGGAGAAATTATTTGTGGAAAAAGGCAGTTGTGTTTTTACTCATAGTGGCAGCGGCCTTTTTGGTTTACCATTTCCAACACCCCGGATGGTGGAGAGGCGGGAATGTGACACTCCTGGAAAAAGTGACATTACCGGGTCAGAAAGCAACGATTTTACTTGCCGATGGTTCTACAGTACATCTTAATTCTGCCAGCAAACTGGTATTTCCTGAAAAATTTGAACCACGTACAAGAAAACTTACGCTGGAGGGAGAAGCCTTTTTCGAAGTCTCACAGCAAGCTCAAAAACCTTTTACGGTCTTTTCGGGAAAACTTAAGGCCACAGTACTTGGTACCTCTTTTAATATCAAGGCGTATCCTGAAGACCAAAAAATTGAAATTGCCGTCGCCGAAGGAAGGGTTGCCGTAAGCGGAACTCAAGACAGCGAGACCAGCCAACATATCCTGACCACCAATAAGCTTGCTATCTACCATCCGGTGGATGATGAAATTAAAATCGATTCAGCCAATGTTGAAGGGCTTATTGCCTGGAAAGAGGGGGTGGTAAAATTTGATGGAACCAGATTCGATGAAGTGGCCAGGACACTTGAAAAATGGTATGGGGTGAAGTTTATCATCGGGAATGAGCGAATTGGAAATTGTGTTTTATTCGGTGAATTTGAAAACGCGAGCTTAAATAGTGTGCTAAAATTGATTCAGGTGGCCATAAATATAGAATACGAATTCACAGTCAAGACAGTCAAAATAAGTGGCCATGGATGTGACCCGGCAAAGGACAAATTTTGATTTTTTCCGGACAAGTCATGCCTGCCTTTGGGCCATCTTCCAAAGACTATCAAAGCACGATGCCGGCTGACAAAGCAATTTTTTAGTTACTAAATAGCACTAAAATGATGTAAAATATAAAACAAACAAGAGCAAAAGAGACAGGTAAACCATACGAATTTTTATCCGTTAACTTACTTACAGGCTTTCAACCGGCCTCGCCCGCCGAAGCTTCAGCGCAGACGGGCCGAGTATGTCAAGAAGCTTTACTGAGGGCAGGCTGACAATACCTGGAAGCTACAGTGAAAGCGGGCTAACAATTCCAAAAAGCTATAGGGAAAAAAATCATACAACATTTACCAAAAATTACCAGGTCATGGAAAATGAAATTAACAACCCTTACGAAGGTGATCTTCAGAATTCATCCGGAAAAGTTCGTTTTTCGGATACAGA
The DNA here is from genome assembly GCF_056858335.1 of Agaribacillus sp. DX54. NCBI lineage: Bacteria > Pseudomonadati > Bacteroidota > Cytophagia > Cytophagales > Splendidivirgaceae > Agaribacillus > Agaribacillus sp. DX54. The sequence goes on along the minus strand of NZ_JBXEQE010000003.1, from coordinate 255,384 downwards.
GCTCGCTATCATTCGTATGATATGTGAGGAAAAGACCACAGAAGAAATTGCCAGGCAACTCAATCTCAGTAAAAGGTCGGTAGTCAGTTACAGGCAAAAACTGCTGGTAAAAACAGGCAGCAGGGGCAGTATCGGTATATTGACGTATGCTGTAGCGCATGGAATTTATACGGATATTTGAATTCTCTTCTCATCGCCTAAAACGGCTGTGTCTCTTTGTGTCTTGGTGTCTTCGTGGTGAAAAATGGTTAACCACGAAGACACCAAGACACAAAGAGACACCAAGAATTTTGTCGAAAACGTTGTGCAACAGCCACAGGACGCAGCTTCGTTGGCCCTGTCAGACATCCACACTCATACTAAGCGGTGGTACGCAGATTCATGAGGCGTTGCGTGCCCTGAGATTCCCAATTTAATTCAAACAGTACGGACTCTTCTGTTATTAATTTCATTTAATTCATCAATCTTCATTATTTTGGAAAGACAGTTAACAAGATATTGTAAAAAGAGCCTTTTACTATTTGAAAAAGAAACAGTATCCATGATCATCAGAGAAATAGCCCTGAATGAAACCTGGTTTTTGAAGGAAATGCTCTACGAAGCATTATTTGTTCCGGAGGGCCACCCAAAATTGCCAAGAACCATTCTCGATGCCCCTGCTTTGTCTAAATACATTGAAAACTGGGGTAAAGATGACCTGGATGTGGGAATTGTGGCTAAACACCATGGCGATTTGATTGGTGCCATCTGGGGGAGGCTGTTCTCAACTGACAATAAGGGATACGGATTTATCGATGAAAAAACGCCCGAGCTGAGTATGGCAGTAAAGGAAAATCATAGGGGTAAAGGAATCGGTACAAAACTCCTTGATGCTGTCTCCGAAGCCTACAAACACAAAGGGGTTAAAGCGCTGTCTCTGAGTGTGGACAAACAAAACCTCGCCTTCAAGCTTTATAAACGAGCAGGCTTCGAGACTGTTTGGGAAAATGAAACGTCGGCGACCATGAAAAAGGCAGATAAATTAAGAAGTTGAATTGTAAAACCTATGTTGTCTGAAAACCGGCAATTACTGAAAAAACGTATTTTATGAATAAAATATACGATCAATTGCTATCACCTAAAATTAAGTTTCAAAGCGAAAGGCTTATCCTGGCAATTGCCATATCCAGCTATCTATTGCATTTAGTATTAATCCTTCTTACGGCCTGCGGCGTACTCCAAATAGAATCAAAATTCTTTAAAAACCCTATTGCCGCGATATATACGCCTTTTTCATTCATTTTAGTTTACGAGGTATTTTTACTTATCTTCTTCTTACCAAAATCAATTTCCTATTATATCGGGAAACAATATGAAATTATTACCCTCATTGTTATCAGAAGAATTTTTAAGGACATTGCCAACTTAGAACTTTCATCAGAATGGTTTCAAATTAAAAGCGACTTACAATTCACATACGATGTGCTGACATCGTTAATCCTCTTTATTTTGATCTATTTCTTTTACCAAAAAATTTTTAAAAGAGATGATCCCGATATGGAAAGATCAGGCGATAAGGACATAAGAATACAGAAATTCATCAATTTGAAAAAGGCTATTGCTACATTACTAGTGCCGGTATTAATTGTGCTTGCAGTATATACTTTTTTCAATTGGGCAAATGCAGCTATAAGTGATCATGAAAATGGGACAGCCGCTTTTGCAAATATTAATAAAATATTTTTTGATGAATTTTTTACAATTTTAATTATTGTAGACGTGCTGCTTTTACTGGCATCATTTTTTTACTCTGATAAATTTCATAAGATAATAAGAAATTCGGGTTTTGTAATTTCAACCATTCTGATCAAAATTTCTTTTTCAGTAGACGGCATAGTAAATAATGCACTAATTATCGGAGCTGTATTATTTGGGTTTCTCATCCTGTTAATTCACAACATGTTCGAGAAAAATGCTGAGCTTAGTGAAGGCTAAAGCACCAATAGCTTATATTCGGTGGCTAACGTGTTAATTATACCCGGGCCGCTTGAGGTTAATAGACTTTATTTCGATATACCGTCTTCTGTTCACATCGATTACTGAAATATGCTTTTTTAAATAAATTTATACCCTTAGAAACCAGATTACTTTTTAAAAACTCATTTTAAGGTTCTTTAAAGTTTATTAGAGAGGACAGTGGAAAATAATCCACTGACCTCCTATCTGAAAATTACTGTGAATACCCGGGATTTTGTTTCAAATTGGGATTGGCAGCGATTTGCGTGTGGGGAATAGGGTAGATCTCCCACGTAGCATCTTTACGCAGATCGTTTGAAGCATAAGCATCGAATGCAGATGGTATTGTAACAAAAGCATTCCAACCACTGTAGCTTACATCCAAGGCCTCACTCATATCCAGGATATCCCATAAAAAAACCGCCCCAGCCAAAGGTAAATCCTGCCTTTCTGCTAAAAGCAAACTGAAATAGGTTTTCTGCAGCATTTTTATTTGTGTTGGCAAATGTTTCCAACAGATCACCGGATAATACCGGTACTCCATTCAATTATTTTATGACTTACTTGAATGAGTGTTACGCGGCAGGATGGCAAAATCGGTTGAAAAGATGACTATCTTAATCTTTTACAAAAACTATTGATTCAATAGCTATTTACGCTTTTTTACAAGTTGAAAAAGCGGTGATGGCCATTCGAACCTAAATTTGATTTCCTATCCCTTCGCATATCATGTTATGATATTATTTCGATAAGAGGTATTCTATTCTTTCCTCATTGATCACCGGAATACCCCCAAATCTACCTTGCAAATATCCTTTCCGAATATCTGCATCATAACGTGGTTTAAACGCTTCCAATGAATAAAGGGATGACTCTTCATTTTTATTTTTGTCTACGAACCATATTTCGTCCCTTCTTAAAAGCTCGAAATCCAATAAATAATCTTCGTGGCTGGTAAATATAATTTGTGACCTGAATAAGTTTTCATTTGAAAGAATTAATTTGACGAGTTTATAAGACAACTCCGGATGAAGACTTCTTGCTATTTCATCTATAAAAATAGTGCTTGAACTATTTTTCATAATAAAAAGCGAAGGAACCAGGTCCATGAGGCGTTGTATGCCCTGAGATTCCCAATTTAATTCAAAAAGTACACACTCTTCCATGGTCTCAAATAATCCTTCTTTCGCCCTGATTCTCTTTTTGTGCTTAGTCATCAGTTTATAGCAAGAAATCTCGCCGGCTTTATTCTTTATTATGGCAAATCTTCTGTCGTCTGGCATGGGCAATAACACCTTGGATTGTGGTTCGATATCTTCTATTGTTTCACGCAAATCTGTTACATAGGGGTAGGCTTTTTGGTGTTAGTACGTTAATTGAACCAACCATTAAAAGTTTCGCCAAACCTTTCATTTTTTACGCTAAGATGGCTCTCTACATTGGGTTGAGTATTTCGGTAATTAGAATTATTAATATTGGCATTGAAAAAAGAGTAATTATTTATGCATCGATTAATCTTTTGGTGCTGATTGCTTTATATTTGTTTGAAAGAAGCTACTCGAAAAGAAAATTAAGCATCATCAAACCCTGAATATGTCAATTCTCAGCACCCTATATAATCAGTATAAGTCGCTCAAACTAAATGAGATCCAAAACTATGATCGCTATAATGAGTTATTACTGATTCATTCAAGTAGTGTGATGGAGGGTTCAACCCTCACATTGGATGAGACTGAAATGCTTATTGAGGAAGATACTACGCCAAAAGGTAAGCCCTTGGAACATTCATTAATGATCAAAGACCATTATGAAGCATTAAAGTATGTCATTGAACAGTCGAAAAAAATTAAACACATTTCGGAACCGGTAATAAAGAAAATCGGTGCCCTGGTTATGTGTTCTACCGGAGGTGCGTACAGTTCTGCTTTAGGAACGGTTGACTCCCGGTCCGGTGATTTCAGGCTATCAGCTTCGCGGGCTGCCGGAGGAAGCTATTATGTAAGTCATGATAAAATTTTGCCTATGATGAATGATCTCTATCGGAATGTCAATAAAAGTATTCATGAGGTTTCATCTGTAGATGATATAATGACCCTATCTTCTTATGCACACCTCCAACTATTGACTATTCACCCTTTTGTTGATGGGAATGGTAGATCGGCAAGGCTTCTTCAAAACCTAATATTGCTAAAACATAGCCTACCGCTATTGATCATACGCCATGAAAACAAATCAGACTACATAGCTGCTATTAAAAATGCCCGGGCTAAAGAGGATGTTCAACCATTTCAGAAGTTTCTAGAGCATGAATACACTTACCATCTAAAACTTGAAATTGATAAGGCACAAGCTATGAAAAAAGGTAAATCCGGGGGAATGTCTTTTACTATCAACTTGTAGGTTCAATCAGAACAAGAAAGTAAAACTATAAAGTATCCCAAGTGTGAGGGAACCTCTGATTATAAACTACACGAAAATTGAGTCTCACAAAACGCTGTAATTTTGTGGATGGTAGTGTTTGAAGCAAATTTGAATAATAGAAAACGATTAACATCATACGTTATTTAGTAATCATAGAAGAAACAGAAACAGGTTTTAGCGCTTATTTTCCCGATCTTCCAGGCTATGCCTCCGTAGGTGATACACGTGAAGAGATTGAAACAAATATCCATGAAGCTATTCTGTTTCACATAGAAGGAATGAAAGAAGACGGATTAGAAATTCCTTCGCAGAAAACTTATGGATTAAGCTTAATAGTGCCCAAAGTTGCATGAAGGTTAAAGAGATCATGAAGTTGATTGAAAAAGATGGATGGTGTTTGGTGGCACAAAGGGGATTTCCACCTTGGCTTTAGGGATTTTGATTTTCATAGCTTAATGATGTTTATTTTGATTCTTTTTAATTATATCCTATTTATTTGGTATTAAATCTCTATTCTGGGAAAGAGATCTCTCATCCAAAACCAAATACTCCAGCAACTTATAAACTGCCTTTAGATCGTTGATCAGTTCCCGGCTACAATCATCAACTTCAATATTCCTTAGTACTCCAAGGATTCCTTTTTTGTAGTTATGTAATTCCTGATAAATTTGTTTTGAACGCGTAATCGGCTTTTGGTGGTATTCGCTAAACTGGGTATCCCTTTCCTTTCAAGTTAGGAACTTTAAAGATTGTGGCAAGATTGCCTATTATTGGAAGGGATCCAAAAATTTTGTTTTTGTTTGGTACAATAAGGTTTACCTTCAGAATTTGTCCCAATTTTGTCCCACTAAAAATCAAAAATCCTTGATAACCAACTCGTTATCAAGGATTTCCGTACCCAGGGCCGGAATCGAACCGGCACGGCCTTGCGGCCATTGGTGTTTGAGACCAACGCGTCTACCAATTCCGCCACCTGGGCATATCTCTAAACGGGAGGTAAATATGTGTAATCATTTAATATTTTACAAATTTTTATTTTACCGGTGCACAGCAAATGCATCTGAAATTTTGGCAAAGTTTAGGTAAATGCTAACACACTTTTCCAAAAAGACCGGTGAAAAACCCGCTGCAATTTTTTTCGGGGCTAGAAGATCCCCGTGAGAACTATATTTTTGTAGATAAGCAGAAATGCTAAAGGATCATGTCGGCTAATGATCAGATATCCTCCCAAATCATAATTCTTGTTATTATGGAGTGACAGCAAATAAATAATATATAAGCTTCCGTTTCACCAATTTTTACCCGAACCGTTGATTTTGTAGTACCCCTTTCCCTATTCGCATAAGATTTAGGGAAAATCGGCTCAAGATTTTCTGCACGATCACCAACTTCGATTTCTCCATAATCAAATTGAAAGCTGTTATCTCTGATATCGAAGCTTGTAAATACACCATTAGATATGTAGAAACTGGAATTGAGGTATACATATTCATAAAACGTTGTACCTTCAAATTCATCGATATGAGAAATTATAGAATCAGGTTGTCCTAGCATACTTAAAAATGTATTCTTTTCCGTATCAATCGATAGGCCGGAAATACCTAGTTTCTCCGGTGATAGGACATCCGGTTCAACCTGCCCGAATGAATAATGACTACCTCTCAAATTCAGGCAAAGAAACAGGCACAGGTAAAGCAGGGCCCATAAGATTTTGCTCATTATTTAAATTATTTGTAAAGTTTCCCTCTATTTTTATGCTAAACTTGTCCCTTTGAAGTTTACAATGTTTCCATACTATATTTTTGAACCAAATTTTTTCTGATTTCGTATAAATCATTTCTGTAAACCGCACCCCAGGTAGCTATTATATATATATAATTTTTTTTCACTAGAACTACTTTAGGCGGTTTTTCATAGTATGTATCATATATTACTCCACTTATTGTTTTATGTATGTCAGCTAAAGATTTATTATCCCCGACCACCCATTTTTCAATTACGAAGTCATAAACCCGACCTTTACGCGCCCTTTTATTTGTTTTCACCAAGGTCATGTAGCTAACAATAATACCTTCTTCCTCAAGGATTCCATCCCTGACCAGTTCCTTAAATAAGGAATATGGTTTCGAATCTTCGGAAGTTTCGTTGCCTGCTAAAGCATTGCTTTCTTTCATATAGCTTATCATGTCCTCATCACCGTTTACTTGTGAATAAGTCAAAGAACAGCTAGCAATCGAAATATTTGCTATGCAAAATAGTAATTTACAATAACTCATAAATCATCCGGTGTTTTAGATTTTATCTTCTTAATTTCATTCCTGTAATAATACTGCCATATTGAATGAATTGTTTTGGTATCCACTTTAAAGCCCAACACATGTATGGTTGACTTCACCATAGATTGATGGGCTATTTTATAATTATACCAAAAAATCCGTTTTTACACCACCAGAAACCGCTTGAAAGAAAACGCCTGCGGTTTTTCTTCAAAAAATATTTTAGTGGCGGCCCAACTTTCCTTGAACAGGGTGGAGGAGCGGTAGTTGTTGAGCGCTTCTTCGTCTTCCCAGTAGCTGTAGGTGACAAAGATGTTTTCCTGGTTGTAATCGCGTAGGAGCTCCAGGTGATTACAACCTTTGAAACTGCGGATGTTGGGACTGATACGTTGGAACAATTTCAGAAAATCATCCATATGCTGCCTTTTAAAGGTCATCCTAACGATTCTTACTAACATAGTTGCTTTTTCAGGGTTTGTTTTATGGTTTTGTCATTAATGCTGATCTTCAAATATAATGTGTACCGGGCTGTCGTAGCCCAGGCCCAGCAGCTCCGAGCCGTTGCCCATGTTAATGCCGATTTCCAGCAGCCCAAGACTGTTAAATATATGGAAAGACTCGCCTTGCACCACGCTGGCGATGCTTGGGTGGATCTGGTCGGCAAATGTGCGGCCGTAGTTGATTTTATACTTTTTATCTTTACTCAAAATTTCAAAGTCCTTGTATTGAATGTTGGTAATCAGGTTGCCGTAGTGATCCACATGAATCACCGATCCGGATATTTTTTGCTTTGTAGCCCTTGCTTGTTTGTTGATCATCCTTTTCATTTGCCCGTAAGGTTCCCCGATTTCATCCAGGGATTTCCCGACAGCCAACTTTGCGGCAGCCTGCGCCAAGATGTCGCGCTCGGGAAAATACGAGATCCCGTTGGTGGCCGGCCTGGGTAATAATACCACTGCACCGGCTTCCTGGTCGCTTATGAGGCTCAACAATCCGTTGTCCGGCCCTACAAAGTAATGTTTTTCCACTTCCAGCCCAACAAACCTGGGCTGAATATCGTAGTTGGAATTGACAGCCACTAGGTGGACGGTCCCTTCAGGGAAGGATTTAAAAACTGATTTTAATACAAAAGACCCGTGTGCAATATTAAAACGGGCGATGCCATGGCTGATATCCAGCATCCGGGCGTCAGGATTAATACTGTAAATTTTAGCTTTTACGGCAGCTACATAATGATCGCAGTCCCCGAAATCCGACATAAATGTAATGAGGGCCATTTAAGCTATTAAATTTATTGTGTATTTTTGTGTAGTAAAATTAATTTTTTTAACCTTATAAAGTAAATTCGATTCAATAAAATAAAATTATAGCTTGGTAGAAAAAATAATTACCCTTGAAAATATATCCTTAATTGACTTTCTGGGGGTTCAAAACAAAAATATCAAAGAGGTTGCGCAGGCATTTCCCAAAAGTAAAATTGTGTCCAGGGGCAATGAAATAAAAATACAGGGAAGCAGTCCGGAAATCATTAAAATTAACGACATTCTCAATTCCCTGATCAACCATTACCACAAGTATGGCAAAGTATCGGAAGAGAACGTGCATTCTTATTTAAAGGATAATCGTGAAAGCGATAGCTTTGAGCAGGAAAAACAGCATGTATTGGTATATGGTACCAAGGGGTTTGTTATTAAGCCCAAAACCAATAATCAAAAAAAGCTGGTTCATGCAGCCACCAGTAACGATCTGGTATTTGCCCTGGGACCGGCAGGGACCGGCAAAACCTATATATCGGTGGCACTGGCTGTGAAGGCATTGAAAAATAAGGAGGTCAAGAAAATCATCATCACCAGGCCTGCTGTGGAGGCGGGTGAAAACCTGGGATTCCTGCCCGGTGACCTGAAAGAGAAGATCGATCCTTTTTTAAGGCCTATCTACGATGCGTTGGATGACATGGTGCCCTATGAAAAACTGAAATATTATCTTGAGAACAGGGTCATAGAAATTGCCCCATTGGCCTATATGCGTGGGAGAACGCTCAACAAGGCTTTTATCTTGCTGGATGAAGCACAGAATACCACGCCCATGCAAATCAAGATGTTCCTCACCAGGATGGGCCCCGAATCAAAAGTGATTATTACGGGAGATTTGTCACAAATCGACCTTCCTAAGAAACAGAAGTCAGGCCTGTCTGATGCGGTAAATACCCTGAAGGGTGTAGAAGGCATTGGCTTCGTGGAACTAGGGCCCGAAGATGTAATCCGCCATAAAATCGTGAAAAACATTATTGAAGCTTACGAAAAGGCGGCAACTGCTATGCAGACTTCAGAGACTGCACAGGATTAACCATCGCCGTTTTTAAAGCCTGATAACTTGCCGTCGGCAAGGCAATAACCGGAGCAGTGAAACCAGCGATAACAAATACCCGGAGAGAAAAATCTACGCTGTAGGCAAAGTTTTGGAGCCATAACCTTTCGCACGGCTACTTCCCTGGCCCTGTCTGCCGGTCTTGCAGTGGCCGGATTCATACAATTGATGCTGGCAATAACCAATATCACCGTTTTACCTTTCAGTACAGTGTTGTTCTTTCCAGTGTTTGGGCAAAAAGCTTAAATATGAAACTCTTCGTTAATATTTTCTGTAACAATCTGACCGTCAAACAGGTTGATGATGCGATGTGAGAACTTGGCGTCGTAGGGAGAGTGTGTCACCATTACGATGGTAGTTCCGCCCTGGTTCAGCTCTGTCAACAGTTTCATAACTTCTTCGCCATTGGCAGAGTCGAGGTTACCTGTGGGCTCATCCGCAAGGATTAATTTTGGTTCTGCCACTACTGCCCGGGCTATGGCTACACGTTGTTGTTGTCCTCCCGACAGTTGCTGAGGGAAATGATTGCGCCTGTGCATTATATTCATGTGCTCCAAAACCTTCTCAACCTTTTGTTTGCGTTCTGCGGAGTTTACCTTCAGGTACAAGAGTGGCAGCTCGACATTTTCAAACACGGTCAATTCGTCGATCAGGTTAAAGCTCTGGAAAATAAATCCGATGGAGCCTTTTCTGAGGCCGGCCCGTTGCCTTTCCGAATGGTTAGAAACTTCATGTTCGAGAAAATAATATTTGCCGCCGGTAGGATTATCGAGCAATCCCATGATATTTAACAAGGTTGACTTTCCACAGCCCGAAGGACCCATCACCGCTACAAATTCACCTTCCTTAATTTCAAGGTTTACAGCGTCGAGGGCGGTAGTTTCCACTTCGTCCGTAGTGTAAACTTTGCTAAGGTTTTCTGCTTTTATCATAAATAATGCATTTAAAGGTTAATGTATTTTTTCTTGCGTATTAGCTAATTTATAAAAATCTTTTTTAATCCTTCAGTATCAGCACCTCGTTGTCTCCAAAATTATCATAGCTTGATGTGATTACCCAGTCGCCGGGTATCAGACCTTCCAGTACTTCATAATTCTCCGAATTTTTGCGACCCACCCGAATGGATTGTTTTACAGCTCTTCCGCCTGATTCCTCCAAAACATAAACCCAGTTGCCGCCTGTAGACTGGAAAAAGCCGCCTGTAGGCAATAACAACGCTTGTCCCGGATTACCTAACTCAATTCTTATCCGTAGCGATTGCCCTCTTTTAACACCCGGAGGGGCGCCGCTTTCAAATTCCATATCCACCTCAAAATTACCATTGGTAATGGTAGGGTACACTTTTGTAACATCCAGCCTGTAGACTTTTCCGCCCGGATCGGTATAGGTAGCTATCTGTCCTACACTAATCCTGGGAAGATATATTTCATCGATATCCACCCTCAATTTGTAATCATCGATAATATCGATTTGCCCCAACCTTTCTCCGGAGGCAATGGATTGTCCGATTTCCAGTTGAGGAGAGGCAAACAGCCCATCCCTCGGTGCCTTTATAATCAGGTTATCCAAAATGTTTCCTACAGCATCCAGGCTTTTCCACATTCTTCGCTCAGAGTCGTTGAGCTGTTTTAACTGCACAAGTTTCAATACGGAATCCCTCTGATAGGCTTCATAAGTCAGTGCTTTTCTTCTTAGATTATACCTGTAATTCTCAATTACATCCTCATATTCCTGCTGTGAAATCGCCTTCTCTTTCAACAGATATTCCTGCCTTTGCTTTTGAGGGGTCAGTAATTTAATCTGATAATCGATTTCTGCAAGTTGCGTTTCTAAGTTTTGTGTATTTTGGTCCAGGAGTAGTCTTGAAGTTCTGAGATTGTTGATTTGTTCATATAGCTGGGCTTCGCGCTGGAGTACCTCTAATTGTAAATTTGAGTTGGTAAGTGTAACAAGGGAAGCGCCCTGAGTGACCATGGTTCCGGTTTCTACATTAAGGTTTTGAATGATTCCTCCCTCTATGGCATCGAGGTAAAAAGTCTTAATAGGTTGAACGGTGCCTGTTTCCGGAATCCACTCCTGAAAGTCGCCTTGTGTAATGGTTGAAATAGTTATTTTATTAGCGTCTACGTTTAGTTTTGATCGGTTGTCTGCAAATAATAGGGTATAGAGAATGACCGAGAATAAGGCTGTGGCCCCTCCAATGGTCATGATCCGCTTGACGGTCCACTTTTTCTTCTTTATTTTTCTATCCATTCCCATAAGTAAAAGTTTTGATCATTTAATACGGTTTAAGTGCATACCCTAAACTTGCCAACAAATGTGCCAAAATGTTTTTTCGGTTATTTGGCATTTTTCACACTATTTTTTAATAATAATTGATCGAATACGTACGATTCTGTTCATTTTTGAACATTACCATTTATGTTTGATTTTGCCCATCGATGGAGGATTTAAACCATTAAATTCGTTTTAGGCCCTCAATATCGCCAAAGGATTAGTATATTAACAGACTTAAAATATTTCGATGGCGGTCGACGCTATTGATTGCCGGACTTGGCATATTTATTGGCTTTCCTCAATCAAATTTTAACATTATGTTTAAACTCAGCGATATTGACAAATATGTGGATTCCAAATACCAGCGGGTGTTCATTCTAAAAGGAGTGGATTTAGAGGTGCAGCAGGGGGAGTTTTTAACGATCATGGGGCCCAGCGGAGCCGGTAAATCTACATTGCTAAATATTATCGGAATGCTGGATCAGCCTTCGGCCGGTGAGTATTTTTTTATGGATGAACCGGTACACAGGCTCAGGGAAAGAATGAAGACGGAGCTGCATAAACACCATATCGGGTTTATTTTTCAGGCTTATCATTTGATAGACGAACTAACCGTTTATGAAAACATCGAAACCCCATTGTTGTACAAAGGCATCAAATCTAAAGAAAGGAAAAGTATGGTGGCTGAAATGCTCGACCGCTTTAACATGGTTGCCAAAAAGGATCTGTTTCCCGAGCAGCTCTCGGGAGGGCAGCAACAACTGGTAGGGGTGGCCAGGGCTATTGTGGGCAGCCCAAAACTTTTGTTGGCTGATGAGCCGACAGGTAACCTTCACTCCGAACAAGGGGAAGAAATCATGGGTATATTTAAAAAACTCAATGAGGAGGGTATGACCATTATTCAGGTGACCCATTCACGGAAAAATGCCCGGTATGGTAAAAGAATTGTCAGGATTGAAGATGGTGCGATTGTAAAAGACGATCAGGTAATTCCTGCCTGACCATACAAAAAAAAGCCGCGGCAGAAGGATGCCACGGCTTGAATCAGCAATTGATCAGAAAGGATTCACGGCGTGGAGCCGTGATGAGAGATTTCCTTTTTCACAAAGAGAGTTGCAATTCAATGTTGCTTGGTTCACTTTCGTGAACCAAAATTATTTTTTCTTTCGTGGCCTCGGCGATGTTCCATTCCAGTGCAATCCTGCTGATCACTTCGCTATTTTCCGTATGGTTATTTTCCGCCTCGATATCGATTTTTTTACAATCGTCTTTTAGTGCCCAGGTGCCATTGGTTTTTACATTACCTTCATTGATAATCAATGAATTATCTTTGCTGAACAATATATTCACACCTGCCAGCCTTTCTATCAGATTTTCATTATTTACCATGTATGAAGTGACATGCCAGGTAAGATTATCTTCATACATGCGATCTAAAGATTCGCACAAACTCACAGCGCCCGGGTCTCTGACAAATTGGACTTCCTTTTTGCTGTTTTCGCCCTCTGCTGCTAATTTGATAAGCGCATTGGAAACAACCACCAACTGCCAGCTTCCGTTTATCTTATCCAAAACATAGTTCCCCTCAAGGGTCAATGGCATTTGCCTGCACCCGTCAACCAATGACCAGTTACCGGTATATTCTGCATCATTATTAAAAGCCAACAGTTTTCCTTCCTCTTTAAACTGGAAAAAGTAACCTGTAAAATCATTTTCATGGCTATCATTACCCGATATGAACTTTGAAATGGTCCAGCTTCCTCCCATCAGGGTAGATTCAGCCTCATCACAAAGGTTGTCAAAACCGCTGGGGCCGGTAATCAGGTGCATTTCCCAGTTTAACCCTTCCCGTTTCATGACCAGTCTGATGGTACTTTCAGTAAAATAAGATAGCTGCCATAACCCTGAAATTTCATTTAACTCTGTGTAATGGTAAAATCCAAGATGAAACTTATTGCACCTGATTCCGGCATGCCAACTGCCTTCCAGTCCAACATTTGCTGCCGTTGCGACAGCCCGCGCGGAGGAATCGAAGGTAAACTCAAATTTTTCATAATCAGTAGTTTTTATACTGTTGGCAACTACCAGATGTTGAATACGCCATTTTTTATCCATTATCAGATTCGTAATATCTGTGCATACATTAGGGACTTCCTCGTCAGCAGCCACATTGAATTCGAACTCTTCCGTACCTTTGGGATCCCTTTCCTGTATTCTGATGTTATCATCTTCTGCATTCAGGATAATCCATTCATTTTCAACCTCTTTATAGGGCTCGGGAATCTTGCCATCAGACCGGATCACCAGCAAATCTTTGGAAGAAGATAAAGCCCATTGTCCTGTGTAAACCTCCTTGTGCCTGTTGATCAGATCAAAGGTATTATTGGTGTTAAACGCCAGAAAGGCTCCGCTGAATGCTGCCACTCCGCTTCCCGGTTTTCTGTTAAAATATTCCATCTTCCAAATCTGTGATGTCAATAATGCTTCCTCTATAGTACTTCCGACGCGTACATCGTCAGAATCTTGCAGGATATCATTGCACGACGAAAAAAAACTTAAAAGCAGCAGTATAAAAAAAAGATTTTTCATTTTCCCGTGTCGAATCCCACCATTTGACCACATGACGTGCCCTTGGGAGATTGCGTTGCCTTATATTATCTTAAAGTTACTTTTATCATTTAAAACCATTAAATTTAATAGCTTGTTAGGGTAAATGGCAACTGTGGATGTAACATTTACGTCTTGTTTACACAAAAATTCCAGGATTGGATTTTGATAATAAAAATATCATCAATGCACTTATAACCGGGTGCAAAAAAGGGGATAGAAAAGCACAAAAAAAGCTTTACATACTTTTATATCCCTATACGATGAGCATTTGCCTGAGGTATTCAGGAGGAGAGGACGAGGCAAAAGAGATCCTCAACGACGGTTTCCTCAAGATTTTCACTAAAATCGAACAGCATTCGCCCAGCCAGTCTTTTAAAGCCTGGGTGCGAAGGATTATGGTAAACACCGCGATCGATCATTATAGAAAGAATAACCACTTCCGACATATGCTGGAAATAACCAAAGCTGATGAGGAGTACATCAATCCCGAAATTGTCGAGCAGTTTTCGGTTGATGAAATCCTTAAAATGGTGCAACAATTACCTCCGGCTTACCAGATGATATTCAATCTTTTTGTGGTGGAAGGATACAATCATCGGGAAATAAGTGAAAAGCTGGGCATTAGTGAGGGGACATCGAAGTCTAATCTTGCTAAAGCCAGGATGAAGTTGAAGAAGATGATGGAAGTAAACAATACAGAAGGGGTAAGCATTTATGGGTCATAAGGATTTTGATGATCGTATCAGGAAAAAGTTGTCCGGCCTAAGCCCTAAGTTTAATCCGGATCAATGGGATGATATGGTGGATATGCTGCGTTTTTCCACATTGAGGCCGTGGTATGTGCGGTGGGAGAAAGCGCTCTGGGGTTCCGGATTACTGTTGTTTTCGCTGCTTAATTTTTATTTACTGTGGCAGGTAAGGTCTGAAAAAGGTGCCAGGGAAGATCTAAACGCCACTTTACAGGAAAAAGTGGTAGTAATCGATACCATCGAGGTAGTTGATACCGTATTTGTAACCAAAACAATATATTCCGACAATTCCGTTGATCCGGCCGCTATTCACTCCCATAAGGCGAAAGTGGCCAAAACTTACTCATATCCACGCAGCTTGTCAGTTTCATCCGGTAAAAAATCTCCATTAAACCCTTCCCCGGCTAACCTGCGTGCCGCGTACCTTTCATTTCCTGCCTACAATCCGTATCCTGCCAACAATCAGTCGTTTCTGATTTACAATCAGTCCTTTTTCGATGATAACCGTTCATTGTCTGATGACAACAAAGGTGCGGGAACACAAACAGAAGCCGTTCCCTTCATCGTAGCAGAAACAACCGACCCGGAGAAATGGCTGGAAGATTACGCGGATGGTTTTAAGGTACAAGGAGTAGTTTTAACCGGGGAAAAACCCCGCAGAAAATACCGGGCCCACCCATTCGAAGCCAGGGTCGGATTAACCGCCGGTTTATTGATCCCCAACCCCGATATTGGTGAAAGATATATTAGCCAAAGCCTGGGGTTGATTGGAGAATTTTCTTTGAAAAGAAATCTCAGGTTTATAACGGGGGTGCATTTCAATGATATCACCTATAAACTGGATGAAGTAGACAACGACAACTTTGATGCCGTTGACCTGGCCCGTTACCCGGGCTACACAGAATTGACGACTATCCCTGACGAAATCATCATTGAGAATGAAATCATCCAGTTGCCTCTGCACCTCAGGTTGTACAAAAACCTTAATTACAACTGGTCAGTATTTATCTCAGGTGGACCAACCATTGATTTTTTACTAAATCAATCCTTTAAGTACAAATACATAGAAATTGAAAATGATCAGCTCATTGAGTTTAATGAAGTGACCTGGGAGAAGGATTTAAGAATTTATTTAGGTAACTTTACAGGGTCGGTGGGTATCGAGCATAATTTCAGCAGGAAACTGGCCGGCCAAATGAATGTAAATTATCAATACGGATTGAGCAGGCTGGGTGTGGAAAGAAGGTCTGTACATGCATTGAGTTTAAACCTGGCAGCTTTTTACAAATTAAATTAACCGGATGGATTTTTCTAAACAATTACCTAGGTTCCTCCTGGTAATCATTATGTGTATGGATGGTATATTAATGGGCGTTATCTATTCAAACTTTGCGCTGAATTTTGAGCCCACAGGAATGGGTTGGGATAAGTTAAGTAATTTCCTCGGTTATGTATTCATCGGATTCCTCGGCGGCCTTACCATTGGCGTTATTACCGCCCTTACCCTTAACCGCTCTCAACTCCGCAGCATTTTCAGCCTGTCGTTAGGTTTTATCGTAATAATGCTGATTGTGATCGGCGTGACCTATATGTAAATCATCAACTATTTAAAATTCACCATTTCTTTATCGGATCGAACTTATTGGACAGCCCCAGAGTTGTCTTTCTACTACTTTGAGGTGTCTTTCTGCTACTTTACCTCAGTTTTTTTACTGCCTGAGCAAAATCGCGGTTTATCTTGTCCATGGCCACATGTTGGTTCCTTTTAACAACCCATTGGCCGTTAATGATGGTTCCGAGATTGAAAGTGGCATCACCGGCGTAGAGGATAGTATCGATTAAATGATCAAAACCAGTGGATGCCAGGAGGGGATTGGCGGCATCGAGCACGAGGGCATTAAAGGAGGAACCTGCCTGGAAAAAGGCTTTTTGGTGATTACCCATAGCCTTTCTGCCATAACCGATGCACGGTTCCATGGCCGCTATCCCGCCACTTCTTTGTGCAGAAGACCGGTAGGTAATCCTGTTGTGCGTACTCAGGCGCTGACCATAATCCAGCCATCTCAACTCATCAAAAGGATTCAAACCAATATGACTGTCTGTACCTATGGACCATTTGCCTTTATGCTGCTGAAATTTTTCGAAAGCAAACAGGCCATCACCCAGGTTGCCTTCAGTGGAAGGGCATAGTATTACCTGGGCCCCGGCATCTGTTATGCTTTCTATCTCCCTGCTAGTCAGATGGGTGGCATGAACCAGGTGGAAGTTTTCATTGAGCCCTGCTTCTCCGGCCAGCCATTCCACTGGCCTTTGTCCAAGAAACTGCAGGGACTGTTCTACTTCCAGCCGTTGCTCTGCCACGTGGATGTGAATGGGCAGGTTTGGCCTGGCTTCATGTAGGGTCGCAAGAATTTCGTCAGGTTCTACGGCCCTCAGCGAATGAATCCCTAATGCAATGTTCGCATGGCTGTGTTGGTTACACAGTGCTTCTGTCGTTTGCCAAAGCTCGTAATAAGTAAACCTGTCGCGGCAGATAAATCTCTTTTGTCGGTCTCCGGGCGCGGTGCCGAATCCACCTTTTTGATAAAAAATGGGGATGATGGTAATATTAATTCCCGCAGTCCGGGCTGCTGAAAGTAGTTTTTCAGCTAATTCCGCTTTGTTATTGTAAGGCTTTCCATCCGGGGTATGGTGGAGGTAGTGAAATTCAGCGACGTGGCTATACCCAAGGCGCACCATTTCGGCATATAGTCTTGTGGCAATGGCTTCCAACTGGTCCGGTTCGATGGTTAGTGCCACCTGGTACATGGCTTCTCTCCATGACCAGAAGTTGTCTTTTGAGGCTGAAGTACCGGTATCGTTTTCGGCCAATCCGGCCATGGCATATTGAAAGGCGTGGGAATGAGCGTTCTGGAACCCGGGCAGGGCAAAGCCTTCTATGGATTCTACCGGGTTTTCCGCCGGCCGGGTATCACTAATGGTTGCTATGATTCCCTGGTCGTTACAACTGACGTAGGCAGGTTGCAGCCATCCTTCATTTTGTAGCAGTCCTTTAAATCCGAATGTCTTCATGTGAACTTAAATTAGGTCGATAAGTGCCTTAAAAACCTGCATTAATGTTTCTTTCATCTTCATAGCGCGTTGGGGATGATAGGAAGTTTCATCTTCATTCATGTAGTTTATTTTGGTCATTTCAAGCTGCAGGGCGTGGATGTTTTCTTTTGGTTGTCCGAAATTTCTTGTTATGTAGCCGCCTTTAAAGAGAAAATTATGTCTGATCCCATAGGGGCTTTGTTTTAATGGATGAAGCGCGGCCTTCGTAAATCTGTTGCCGGCACTCATCCCCTCATTATCTCCCAGGATCAGGTCGGGGAGCTTTTCCTTGGAGATGGTTGGCACATGTTGCCTGATCGAGTGGGCATCGAAAAGTAGTGCTGAACCGAATTCTTCCCTTAAACCCTGCAAAAGGTCCGCCAAAGCCTTATGATATGGGTTGTAGTATAATCGGGTCCTTCTGGTTATTTCCTTTTCATCGGGAGGAGCGTCCTGATATAGGTCATTGCCAAGAAAGTCGGTAGTGGGTACGAGGTCTGTAATGATGCGGCCGTCCTTGTAAAGGGGCTGATTACCAGGGGGGCGGTTTAAATCTATTACCCAACGGCTGTAAATAGCGTGGATCATGGTAATGCCCATTTCCGGTACAAAGTCATAAAGTCTGTTTACAAACCAGTCAGTATCGTCCATAAAAGCAATGGCGGCAGGTTTAAATGAGGATTTGATTTCAGGTGGTATAACAGTTCCGCAATGGGGGACACTTACGATGACGGGCACTTTATTTTTAGCTGCCGGAATGATCTGAAAGGAATCCATCATAGATGATTAAGGGATGAATTTCGGACTAAAATAGATAATCGTCTCATAAAAAGAAAAAATCTCATCCAAGGGCTTGGACAAGATTTTAACTAAACTATCACTTATGAAGAAGATTCTGTGTATTTCAATTAATTATGTAGTATCGTGTGTTGTTATTTTCCATTAAAAAATTACATTTCGAAAATAATTTTTTCAGGCTATCAGATTGTATGTCCCCAATACAGGCCACGTTATCTTCATAGACGAGAATATCGTTGGCATTGTAGATTTTTATCTTCGGTTCCGAATCAAAGTCAAAGTCCAAAGTGGCAGAAGAGAAAACCTGATCATAAGTTAATTCTTTGATTTCTTCCTTTTTTTCATCATCTGTCACTTCCGTATGGACAGTATCAGGTGTGAAGCTGACTAAAATGAGGAGACAAAATAAGGCTGAAGTGAACTTTAAGAAGGTTTTGACGCTTTTCATTGTTGTTGAGAGTTATTTGGAGTTTTTAAATTGAGTTTTGACCTTTGCCTGATGATAGCCAATCAGTGTGCCAGAATTTATAAATTATTAATAATCAGCTATTTACAAAGAAGTAATGGTTCAAATTTTTATAATATGTATTAAATTCGGACACCAATCCGCTCGAATTTGTACAGTTTTTGCAAAAAATATGTCATTAGCAATCAATCAAAATATCTTTAAATATTTTTGAACCCCTTATTCACTAATTTTAGGCTATTATAGTTATATAGTAAATACTTTACAAATGAAGTATCTATACATTTTATTATTAGCAACAGTTTATCATATTGGCGTTCTCGCCCAGGTGCCTAGAAAGGTACTTCCCAGAAGCGTTAATATTATGAATAAAGACAATTTTGCCCCTAGTTTGAGCGCTGATGGCAAAACCATGATCTACTTATCCACCTATTCGGCAAGTGGTGCACCCGAGTTGAAATATACCCGCAGAAGCGGTCCGGAAAAATGGGCGCAGCCAGAGGAGGTGGAAGAAGTCAACACTTTTCCGGAATTAAATTTCATTGGTGGGTTTTGTCTTAGTGCCGATGGAAACACGATCTATTTTACCTCTACCCGGGGACAGGGAATTGGTCAATATGACATCATGTATACTGAAAAGAAAGGGAATCGCTGGATGCCGGCAAAAAACCTGGGAAAACCGGTAAACTCTCCGGGCCATGACGCTGCCCCGTCGATTTCACCTGACGGCCAGTACCTGTATTTTATGCGCTGTGACCGGATGAACAGGGATGAAGCTTCGGGATGCGAAATATGGGTCAGCAAAAGGAGAAACAAGGAATTGTGGAATCCACCGGTCAAGTTGCCCGCACCGGTAAACCTGGGTGACGACCAGTTTCCCAAAATATTTCCGGATAACAGGACCCTGGTCTTTTCGTCTCGCCGGAGTGGTGGCAAAGGCGGACTGGATTTTTATTTTACCAAAAACCTCGGCGACCACTGGTCCAAACCGGAACCCATGTCTTTTTTGAATTCATCCAGGGATGAGATGTTTGCAAGCTTGACGGCCAAAGGGAATGAAATATATTTTTCAACAGATTACCGTGGAAAGGAAAATATTATACTTTCAAAGTTACCGGTGGCATATCAGGGTGATAAGGTGGTTTTGATGGATGGACAAGTCGTTGATGACCGCACCGAAGATCCGGTGAAAGCCTTTATCCAGGTATATGATACTGAAACGAAAAAAAGGGTTCTATATGCCCGGACAGATGACGCGAATGGCAAGTTTCACACTGTTTTCCCTGTGGGAAGGGCTTATGACTTTTCAATTCAATCATTGGACAAAAAGTATCTTTACAGCGCCAAATTGTATTTTGCGGATTCCCTGGCCGGTTCTGCGCGGGAAAATCACGTATTCAGGCTTCAGGAAGTCAGGGATGGCCTGTCGTTCATTGATGAAAACATCAGGTTCAGGCCCCGTTCTGCGGAATTAGAGGAGGCTTCACACTTTGAATTGAAAAGAATCATGAAGGTGCTCAAAGACCACCCGGATCTGAATATTGAAATTGGCATTCACACTGACCGGGTAATTACCGATTCCATCCAAAGTAGTGAAGATCTGACCGAAACCCGGATTGACACCATATACGCATTTGAGGAATATGACGCTCTATGGGCCGATAACTCGGGCCGGGAAGGCAAACAGGGAAGAATCGACGTCGAATACCTCGATAAGAATGTGGATCTGGACAGTCTGAACAACAGCATCCCCCAACCTGCTATCCGGGAAATCAGGTATACCTTTCATAATGACCGCACCATCAGACAGGCAGAAACGTTGCTGCATACCTTTTTGGAACTAGGTGTTCCCGCAGAGAGGATCGAGGTAGAAGGTCATGGCGACCGGTATCCTTTACCGGGCGGTACGGCTTCCCCGGGTAATCCTGGAAACAGAAGGGTGGAATTACAGTTTAGCCGGTATTAGAAATTATTTTGAAACCTTTTTAATGATTTCAACGAGTTTGTCCATATCGTTTTCGTCATTAAAGACATTAAAGGCTACCCGGATAGCGTTTCCACGGATTGAGATATATACTTCGTTTTTTTTGAACCGGTCGGCAAGGGCTTCCATATCCATGTTGGGTGGTGTTCTAAGACCAAACAGGTGAGCACCCCGGTAACGTTCATCCTCGATACTGATTCCAAGGGATTGCAATTCTCTGACAGGATCATCTGTCATACGGGCGCAATAATTTTGAATATTGGACACTCCCCATTCGTTCAGTTGCTCTATGGCCTTTTGTAGCATGGGTGTCAGGATGAAATTGCTTTGCTCACCCATGGCGTATCGCAGGGCTTTATCCCTGTATTCATGAACATAGCTGACCAATCCCGCAAAGTGCTCACTGTTGCGCCTGTTTATCCAATTTTCTTCGAGTGGATCACCTTCGTCAAAGCAAGGGCCCAGATAAGCCAAGGTGATCGCATAGGGGCCCAGTAACCATTTATACCCCGCACAGATCAGGGCGTCGGGTTGGATGTCTTCCATGTCAAAAGGCAACGCGCCTACCGATTGTGTTCCATCCACCACCAAAAGTGCCCCTGCTTCCCGCGTTTTAGTACGAATGGCCCTGAGATCAAACCTGGTGCCATCTGTCCAATGAACATTGCCGAGTGCCACTATCTTTGTTTTTTCATTGATGTTTTCCAGTATGCTCTCATTCCACCCTTGTCCTCTGTCATTGCCCTCGGGTGCCTTGACAATATTTAGCTGCGCTTGTTTTCTGACCGATAACTTATGCCAAGGGTAAAAATTACTCGGAAACTGCTCCGCTGCCACTAAAATCTGATCTCCGGGCTTCAAATCTACATTGTTGGTGACAATGCTTATCCCGTATGATACTGAAGGAATGATGGCAATCCGGTCCGGTTCGGCATTGTTAATGAGTTTTGAAAAAGTCCGGCGCAGCAATTCAGGCGTGTCAAAGAAATCCCGCGGGGCGATCTCGTAAGGCAAATTCTTCCTTCCCATGGCTTTTACTCCGGTCTCCATGACTACTTTTAGCTGGGGGGACATGTAGGCACAGTTTAAATAAGTAACATGGTCGGGAAGGTAAAATCGGTCTTTCTGACAGTGCATTTTTTCTACACCATCTATTGGCTTTGTTGTCATTCCGAATCCTTTTTTATTCCGTAAACGCATTTTATCGGATAATGATCCGAATAATTAGCTTTTCTGGAGGTTTTATATTTTAACACTTCCAGGCCACTGCTGAAAAATTGATTGTCAATGCGCAGGAAAGGGATTTTTCCATTATAACTAAATCCAAATCCCTTACCACCTTTTTCAAATGAATTGGCCAGTTTTTTTTTGATGTGACCATAGACATAGCTGTAGGGTAATTCATTCAGGTCACAGCATAATATGACATGATACGGTGAGTTTTCTATATGCCTCATCAGGTCATTCACCTGGTTGGCCCTGACGGTCATTCCTTCCCTCAACCTCTCCATCAGGTTGTCCAATTCATTGCTAAGCCCGGCTCTGCTGAGAATGCTGTTCTCATTGATGCTCATAGACTCGAGGTGTGCGTTGTATATTCTTATGGTGTCATGACCGTAGACCACGTCTGCATAAATAGCACTGTTATTACTATCCGATTGTTCAAATACCACCATGCCTTTGTTGATTACAGGATATTTGCTGAAAATAGCCAGGCCAAATTCGTCTCCTTTGTGATTGATAACCTGGGGTTTGACATAAGATTCATATTCTCCTCCATTGCTGATAATATCGACTGTATTGAATATGGGTGAATTTTTCTGATTATGAAATTCCTGAAAACACTTTATCGCCGAAGTATCCTGCCTCACCCAATCGATCATTTTTTTTGAAGACGCAAAGTTATTGTTTAAATGCTTATAAACATTAAATACCCGCACGTTATAGCTTAATACACTGATTCCCTGTGGGTTTTGCTCCTGAGGGTGCCATGAAACCGTCAATAGGAGATAGGGTATACTCATGATGAAGCCAATCGTAAGATAAATGCTGAATTTTCCCCTTATCAGTGTCCAGAAAATAAAAGAAACCACATGGATAAAGAGCAGCACCGGTATCAGAAAAGATGATAACCCCAAAAACCAAATCCAACCAGGTGAGAAAAAGGTGCTTAGGTAGATCAGGGCTGTTAAAAACAGAAATAGTTTATACAATAGTTTAAACATCCGGTGGCTATTTCAGGGGCTATGGACGTAAATTTATTAAGTGAGATAATAAAATAAAATAAGAGAAAGCCAATTTCCCTAAAACTCTCTCTTTAGCTTGATGGTAGCTGACAGACTTTTGGATTGATGCCCTGCTTCATCTTTAAAAGCCACAAAAAGGATTTTTATACCATCTTCCCCCGGAAGTTCAAAGCCTGGTAGCTCGGTTTGGTACTCCCGCCAGCCGGCCCCGTTAAATTCAGGATTGTCAGAGATGATCATCTGCGAAGCCCCTTCCGCACGGATGTTAAGGGTCACTTCCTTGTCGACCTGGTTGGTCCATTCTTCTCCATTGTTGATTTTGAAGGAAACCGGCCTCGGAGGATAACGGTCGAGGATAATCTTATCACTGGCTGCCGGTGATATGTTGCCTGCGTCGTCCCGGAACTTTATAAATAGCTCTTTTTCACCATCCTGTCCCGGCAGTGTGAATTTTCTTTGTTGATTATATCTTTCCCACTGGCTGTCTTTGAACCCGGGGTCGGTTGAAATCATCATATAAGTGGCATCCTCGGCGCTGATTTCCAGGTTTACCATTTTATCCATACGACTGGTGTAAAGTGAATCACCATTGATACTAATTGACGGATATAGCGGTGGCTGCGTATCAAGAATGATCCTGGCTGCAATAATTTCTGAAATATTTCCAGCCTTATCCCTGTAACGTGCAAAAATTCTTTTCTCACCGTCTTCCCCATCCAGTATCCAGTTGTCAATGCTGGCGCTGACCGTTTCCCATTTCACATTGTTAAAATTGGGATCGTCATTGACCTGCATTTCATAAGTGTCGCGATCATAGGTCATGGTTACCTTGACAGCCTTTGAGGCATCATTGGTATACCTGGCCCCCTTGTTGATACTGATTTTTCCGGCAGGTGACCGGGTATCTTTATGGATGAAATCAGAAATTGTCTCCGAAACATTGCCCGCTTTATCTTTAAATCTGGCATAAATGTTAATTTTGCCATCCCTGGCCGGCAACATCCAATTGCCACGGCCATTTTCATAGGCTTCCCATGCATTTGGCTGTGAAAATTTTGGGCTGTTGCTGATCTCCATGTAGTCTGCATCAGCGGCCTCGATGGTGAGGTTGGCGTAGTTTTTATTCACCCACTCATTGCCATGATCAATAACAATTTTTTTGGCCACCGGCGGCTGACGGTCCAGCATCACCCTCGCCATCGCAGTTTTAGATACGTTGCCCGCCTTGTCGATAAAACGCAGATACACATTTTTTAACCCATCCTCTGCGGTATCTAACGGCCAGTTGTCAATTTTGGGTGCATATGCCCTGGGTTTGGCATTGGTAAAAGCCTGATCATTACTGATATACATATCGAATGATGTTAAATCTTCACGCGTGCCAATTTTCAAAGTTACCTTGCCATTGGGGTTGGTACAATATTTTTCGCCCTGATTAATCCGGAACAGCCCTATTTCCGGCGCTTTCGTGTCCAGTACTATGTCGTCAACCGCAGGCTGTTTGTTGATGTTTCCCGCATTATCCCTGAAAAATACTTTGATAAACTTCTGCCCGTCCAAAGAATCCAGTTCCATTGTCCGGATCATGCTACCGTCTTCTTCAGTTGGCTGATATGGGATGTTTTTAATGCCGTGGCCAATGATCCTTACCACAGCCGCATCTTTTGAATGGATTTTTATCGTAACCTGGCGATTGTCGGTAAATGTGGCACCCCGGTTGATCTCTACGGTTCCCTGAGGTGGTGTCAGATCCACCAGAATAGAGGCCTGTATGGGTTCGCTGATATTGGTGGCCTTATCGGCAAAACGAACGTAAACGGTCTTTTTCCCTTCTTTTCTGGGCCCGATCATCCAGTTTTTTTCAGGCACATAATCTTCCCAGTCAGCATCGTTAAACTGCCCTGTATTACTTATTTGCATTTTATAGGCATCTGTAGCCAGGATAGACAGACGCACCTGCATTTCGGGGTTATTGGTAACCTCGGCGCCTTTATTGATAATAAGACTGGCGCCGGTGGGAGGGGTAGTATCCACAATGATCTTTGCCTTTTCAACCGGAGAAACATTTCCTGCCTTGTCTTGTAAAACCGCGTAAACCACTAACTCGCCCTCCGAATCGGGAATGTTGACAGATTTACTGTTTGCAAAAACTTCCCATTCTGCATCGCTCAGGTCGGGTTGAAAACCGATTTTCATTTTGGAAATGAGTGTGGCACTTAGCTTGATAGGTCTTATTTCAACCTCGATTTCTCCTTTATTGGTAAATTTCCTACCCCGGTTTATTCTTATTTTTAATTCTTTATCATTGTCAGTAGGGGAAAAATTATCCTGATGAAAATCTTTTTCAAAAACATTGTCCGATAGCCTGAAAGGTACTAAAGGGGGGCCGGCTTTCGGTGATTTAATTGAAAAAATTCCCTTGTTTTCCATTGCCAAAAGGTTTTGTGACACCAAAACCATCAAAACCATAAAAACTGCCCGCATCGATTTCATTGCTATTTTAACTTCTAGATTGTTACATACGGCCTTCTTCTGCCGGAATTAAACCTGTCTCAATTTAGCCAAATTGGTACTGAAAATAAACGATAAACAAGCTGTGATTGAATGATGTAATATTTCTATAAAAAATTGACTTTTGCAAGGGTTGAGGGAACCTGTGATAGTGGCTAACGGTATGAGGGAATTTTGAAAAATCAATTTTCTTGAGATAATTCCATTTTTTTGATTATTTGCGTCTACTTTAGAGAAAATTTTAGACGAAACCAAATCATACAAGATTTAATCTTTGCTTTATTCATGAAGATAACTACCATCGTTTTCATAGTATGTGGGCTGATTTCGCGCCCGCTGTTTGCCCAGGAACCACAATCTGATGATGCCAAGCCAACTTCCACTTCGACTTTAAGCCGTTTATTGCCCTATAGCGTGGAGGAAGATGAGCTATACCTGAAAGATGACTTGCTTCTAAACGCTAACTTTGGCCTTTCCCATGGTAAGGACGAAATAGATATCACACCCACGGTACAAGAAGAAGAAACCACGTTAGACCTATGGGGTACAGCTCAGGGGGGGTATTTTATCGCCGACCGGTTTGCTATTGGATTGGGAGTCACGGTGGATGTAAGCTTTGTACAAGAGGAAAATGGTAACGAAACTACGATCGGAGAGTTTTTTGGTGGCCCGTTCGTCCGTTGGTATTTTGTGGATCAACTGTTTTTACAAGTATTGGGAGGTTATGGGCTCAACAACAGGAAGGAGCAGACCGGGAATACCATCCGAAAGACCAACTTCAATGGTTTCTACGCTACAGGTGGGCTTGGATACGATATCTTTTTGAACGAATCAAGGGATGTAGCTCTGCAACTGGGCGCGGACTATGTCTATCGAAATCTCACCAATACAGATAACGAAGATATCAAATTTACCAGTGGAAAGTTTCGTTACAGGGTGGGTATTGTATTTTATTTCTTTTAATTTTAGGAAAGCTGGCACCATAGTTAGCCTTATTTTGTTAACTCCGTGAAATGAATTACATAATTCCTGAGACCGAAAAGTTTATGATGAAAAGAATAAAAATAGGATTATGTCTGGTCTTGTGTGTTATTATGAATAATTCATGCGGGCAAAAATCAAATACTTTGGAACAAACAGAAGAACATCTTTATACAAACAGGCTGGTTAATGAAAGCAGCCCCTATCTATTGCAACATGCCCATAATCCTGTAGACTGGTATCCCTGGGGTGAAGAGGCATTGAACAAGGCAAAAGAAGAAAACAAGTTAATGATCGTCAGTATTGGCTATGCGGCCTGTCACTGGTGTCATGTGATGGAAAAAGAGTCATTCGAGGATTCTGCCGTGGCAAGAATTATGAACAGGGATTTCGTGTCGATTAAGGTAGACCGTGAAGAGCGGCCCGATGTGGATCAGATTTATATGGATGCGGCCCAATTGCTGACCGGCAGGGGAGGCTGGCCGTTAAATGCCATAACCTTGCCGGATGGGAGACCCATTTTTGCAGGCACTTATTTTCCAAAAGATAACTGGCTGAATTTGCTAAGCAAAATTCAGGAGGTATACAAAAGTGAACCCGATAAGGCCTTCCGGCAAGCGGAGAAGATTACCGAAGGTATCAATGCCATTGGCCTGGTCCCCCTCATTGAAGAAGAAAAAACGCATACGCCGGAAGACCTGGAGCAGATTTTTTCAAATTGGGAACCGATTATTGATTATGAATTGGGGGGACAAAAAAAGGCGCCGAAATTTCCAATGCCCATAGGTCAGGAATTTTTGTTGAAATATGCCTTCTTAACCGGCAACGAGTCGGCTCAAAAGGCGGCCCTGCTTACGCTGGATAAAATGGCATATGGGGGAATCTATGACCAGCTTGGCGGAGGTTTTGCCCGGTATTCCACTGATATCTACTGGAAAGTTCCTCATTTTGAAAAAATGCTTTATGACAATGCGCAGTTGGTCAGCCTGTATTCCCACGCTTATCAGCTCAATAAAAAACCGCTGTATAAGCAGATAGTCTTTGAAACGCTGGAATTCGTAGAGCGCGAATTGTCTTCACCCTCCGGAGCATTCTATTCTTCGCTGGATGCTGACAGCGAAGGGGAAGAGGGGAAGTTTTATATCTGGGAAAAATCAGAAATAGACAGCCTGCTTGGGGAAGATGCCGGGGTTTTTAACCATTATTACGCCATTACCAGGGAAGGCAATTGGGAGGAAGGCCATAATATTTTATTGAGGGAAACCCCCGAAAGTGAAGTAGCTGAAAAGTTTGGTATCAGTACGGAAGAGTTAGCCAGGCAAATTTCCGGCTCAAAGGAAAAGCTGTTCAAGGCCAGGGAAGCAAGGGTGAGGCCAGGATTAGATGACAAGGCTTTAACCGGATGGAATGCCCTCATGCTCAAAGGATATGTGGATGCTTACAGGGCTTTTAATGAAAAGGCATTTCTGGATAGGGCCAGGTTAAACGCTTCCTTTATCCTTGAAAATGTTTTAAAAGAAGATTACCGGTTGACAAGAAATTTCAAAGACGGCAAGTCCGTCATCAACGCTTTTTTAGATGACTATGCGTTTACCATCGATGCCTTTATAAGCTTGTATCAGGCCACTTTTGAGGAAGAATGGCTTTTTAAAGCCGGGAAAATTCTGGATTATACCATGGCTCATTTTTACAACGAGGACAACGGCATGTTTTATTACACATCTGACCTCGATCCTGCCTTGCTGGCCAGGAAAACAGAGGTTCCGGACAATGTCATCCCCTCGTCCAACTCAGCCATGGCCAAAAACCTGTACGTGCTTGGCCAGTACTTGTACAAGCCAGCATGGGTAGACATGGCCACACAAATGCTTAATAACGTAAAGGAGAACCTGGCCGAAGGTGGCCCCTACTATGCCAATTGGGCTATTTTGATGAGCTGGATGATAAAACCACCTTATGAGGTGGCAATTGTCGGAAATGATTACGAAAGTATCAGAAAAGAGTTTGACCGGCACTATTTGCCTAACGTGTTTTTCATGGGAGGTGCCCGGGAAGGGCAATTGCCCTTGCTTGAAAACAAACTGGTAAATGGTAAAACCACCATCTACGTTTGTCAAAATAAGTCCTGCCGGCTGCCAGTCACTGAGACGGAACTGGCCCTGAAACAAATCCTGAAACCATAAAAACAAAAAACCGGGTAGGGGGTCCGGGGGAATTTTCCGTCTTAATTTTTAGGTAAATTGCAGCATGGAGATCGAATCGTTAAGGGAGAGGCAATAACCATCTGTTAACACAGATAAGAAAGAAAAACCAGAACCATAACATATGTCCTTAGATTTACAAGCCATGCTGGCAATTCTCCCCATTCTTGGCGTGGCAATAATGCTTGTTGGCTTCCGGTGGCCTGCGAGCCGTACCATGCCACTTGCCTACATAAGCACAGTAGTCATTGCCATTTTAGCGTGGGGTGTAAGTACAACCCGGGTCGTGGCCTCTACCATACAGGGTTTATTTATAACTTTTGATATTCTGTACATAATTTTTGGGGCCATATTATTGCTGAATGCACTGAAATACTCCGGGGCTATTCAGGTAATCCGCACAGGTTTTTCTATGATAAGTACCGACCGCCGTGTACAGGTTGTTATTGCCATATGGCTGTTTGGGGCCTTTATAGAAGGGGCTGCGGGATTCGGTACACCTGCTGCCATTACGGCACCACTGATGGTAGCACTGGGCTTCCCTGCCGTGGCGGCTGTCATGCTGGGTATGATGGTTCAAAGCACGCCTGTAACCTTTGGCGCAGTGGGTACACCGGTACTGGTAGGCATTAAAGGCGGACTGGAGCACCCGGAACTTAATACCCGGTTGGCCTCCGTGGGCCTGGAATTCAGTGATTACCTGCAATTGATTACCGTTCACGTAGTTGTGCTGCATGCCATCGCAGGTACGATCATGCCACTTTTCATGTGTGCGATGATGACCCGCTATTTTGGTAAAAATAAGTCTTGGAAAGAGGGACTGGCTATATTTCCATTTGCGCTCATCGGTGGGCTGGCATTTACAATCCCTTACCTGCTTACAGGCATCTTCCTCGGCCCGGAGTTTCCTTCATTACTGGGCGCTTTGGCCGGGATGATCCTGGTCACTTTTCTGGCCAGGAAAAAAATCTTTACCCCAAAAGAAAACTGGGATTTTGCACCGCAGGAAACCTGGGCAGATACCTGGATGGGAAAAATACAGATCAAAACAGATGAATTAACCACCAACACCGGCATGACCATAGCCAGGGCCTGGATACCCTATCTGCTGTTAGCACTGCTGCTTGTCATTTCCCGTCTGCCACAGCTACCCTTCAAGGCTTTTCTAACCAGTATAAAAGTTAGCTGGCCGGATATTTTGGATACAGGGGTGGATGGTGTAAGCACCCCCCTCTATCTGCCGGGAACTATCCTGATTTTGGTGGTGGCCATCACGTACTTTCTGCATCACATGGATTTAAATCAACTGGGAAGGGCCTTGCGTGATTCCTCAAAAATGGTTTTTGGAGCGGGCTATGTACTGATCTTTACAGTGCCGATGGTAAGGATATATATTAATTCGGGTGAAAATGAACTGGGTATATCGGGTATGCCCATTGCCATGGCAGCATGGGTGGCGGCACATGTGGGCGTGATCTGGCCTTTGTTTGCCCCGTCAATAGGCGCCCTGGGGGCATTCATAGCAGGAAGTAATACCGTGAGTAATTTAATGTTCAGCTTGTTTCAGTTTGGTGTGGCAAAAAACCTGACGATTCCCATGTCGATGGTGGTAGCCCTTCAGGCTGTTGGTGCTGCTGCCGGCAATATGATTGCCATTCATAATGTGGTGGCCGCATCGGCTACGGTCGGACTGTTGGGGCAGGAGGGGAGCACGCTTCGTAAAACGATCATTCCTACGGTGTATTATGTTTTAATTGTGGGGGTATTGGGGTTGATAGCTGTGAATTTTTTGGAGGTAAGCGATCCCCTGGTGGGGGATTGATGGGGATAGCTCGGTAATGGGGAAAGGATATTGCTCTGTAAGGTAGTGGCGTTGTGGAATTTTGGAATGATGGAATCTTGGAGTATTTGGTCGGAATGGTGGTGTGTTGGGATATTGGGGAAATTTTGAACGGAGTGTATTCTCGGGGGTCGATGAAAAAATAATAAAGGGATTTGGCAACTGGATAGGGCTTGAAATAGATAAAGTTTTTAATTTTGCCGGCACACCGAGAAATAAACTACAAAAATATATATGTCATACCGAGATCCTTTAAACACCAACACAAGAATCCTGATGGGCCCGGGGCCTTCCAATGTTCACCCCCGTGTATTAAAAGCCATGTCTACACCCCTGGTAGGGCACCTTGACCCCCAGTTTCTGGAGGTAATGGACGATATTAAGGTCATGCTTCAAAAAACGTTGCAAACCAAAAACCATCTGACCTTTGCAGTTTCGGCTCCGGGAAGCGCAGGGATGGAGACGTGCCTGGTAAATCTTCTGGAGCCGGGAGATGAAGCCTTGGTATGTGTAAATGGGGTGTTTGGGAACCGGATAAGTGATATTGTTGAACGCTGTGGGGCGAAAGTGGTAAGGGTGGATGCACCCTGGGGAGAGCCCGTTGATCCGGAGCAGGTGAAAGAAGCATTACGGAATCGTTCTCCCAAATTAGTGGCGGTGGTTCATGCGGAGACATCTACCGGGGTTTTGCAACCTTTGGAACCATTAAGCGAATTGGCGCACCGGGCCGGGGCACTTTTTGTGGTAGATGCGGTGACTTCATTCTGTGGTACGGAAATAAAAATGGATGAATGGCAAATCGATGCCCTTTACTCAGGAACGCAGAAATGCCTCAGCGCCCCTCCGGGCTTATCGCCTGTCTCATTTAGTGAAAGGGCTATCAAAGTGCTGGAAGAAAGAAAGACCAGGGTTCAAAGTTGGTTTCTGGATCTGACGATGGTCAAGAACTACTGGCAGGGTGCCAAAAGAGCCTATCATCACACTGCCCCGGTATCTGCCATGTTTGCCCTCAGGGAAGCACTGCAACTGGTGATGGAAGAAGGCCTTGAAAAGCGGTTTATGCGTCACAAGCAAAATCATGAGTTGTTACGGGATGGATTGCAGGCGCTCGGCTTTGGCTTCCTGGTTAAACCGGAATTCAGACTTCCTGTGTTAAACTCGGTGGTGCTTCCTTCATGGCTCGAAGAAGTGGAGGTTAGAAAGAGACTTTTGGAAGCGTATGATATTGAAATTGGCGGAGGTCTGGGTGACCTTGCAGGAAAAATCTGGCGAATCGGTCTTATGGGGGAAAGCAGTACCAAAAATCATGTAAACATGTTGTTATCTGCTTTGAAAACCATGATTGAGGATTCGCCTTCGGCGATTACAAAATCCCTAAAACATGCATGATAATTAATACAGCGACCACGATTACCAGTGAAATAAATACCTCGAAAGATGTAGTGTCACCGACATGACCGGATCGCTTTTTCCGGTACAGTTTGGCATGGCCCGGTTTGGATGATTTTGTTTTAACCCTCAAATCTATGCTTGTTCTTCCCGCGTCAAAGCATTTACAATGCCTTTTAACCCTTTATTAATGTTTTCCATTTGCAACAACACCTGGCCCACCTGGTTTTGTCCGCCTAGTGTGCTGAGCTTTTGCTTACGCAGGAAGGCCTCTTTGATGGCTTCCCATCTTTTTTTATCTTCTTTGCCCAACTTATTTTGAAGCTCCCTGTATTTCAACAAATTGGCTTCGGCGCCTGTGGTCAGGGTCTGGGCCTCATTTTCATAGTGGGTATTGATCAGGGTGGCCAGTTCTTTGTCATTCATGACTGGCATCACTTTTTCAGCGATTTTGTTCATGTCACGGTAAGAACCCTGTAACTTAAAAGGGGGCTCAGTCCTGTATTCATCTGCCTGTGCAGCCGAATAAATGTATGCCAGGTTTATTTTTAAGATAACATCCCGGACTTTAAACAGCTTTTTTAACACGTTGGTGTATTCATCGATCTCAGCCGCAGCATAGTCAAATTCAAAATCGAGCCCCTCCCTGTTACCGGTTTCGGCGATTTTGATCAGGGTGTACAGGTCTCGATGACTTTTACCTGCCAGCTTACTCATCACCGGATTGGAAGTGAGACTGTTTTCCTGGTAGCTTAGCTTAAAGACTGCGGCGTTATCACCAATAATATCGCCCAGGTTGTAGATGTCAGCCCGGTTGGCCAGCATGTCGGGGATCCTGAACTTCTCGCCGCTTTCAGTGTAGGGATTGCCTGCCATTACCACGCATACCTTTTTACCACGAAAGTCATAGGTCTTACTTTTTCCTTTATAAATACCCTCGATCTTCCTTTGCCCATCGCAAAGTGAAATGAATTTTTGCAGGAATTCCGGGTTACAATGCTGGATGTCATCCACATAGATCATCACATTATCGCCCATTTCGAACGCGAGGTTAAGCTTTTCCAACTCTTCCCTTGTGGCAGCATTGGTAGCTTCGGCCGGATCGACAGAGGTGATGTTATGACCGATGGCAGGACCGTTAACCTTCATAAACACCAGCCCCAGTCTGCTGGCCATGTACTCCATCAAAGTAGTTTTCCCGTAACCGGGAGGGGAGATCAGGAGCAACAGGCCCATTAGATCGGTTCTTTTGTTTTCTCCCACGGTCCCGATTTGCTTGGCGAGATTGGCGCCTATGAGGGGCAAATACACCTGGTCGATCAGTTGATTTCTGACAAAAGAAGACAAGATTTCCGGCTTAAACTCCCGCAACCTCAAAGTATCACCATATGCCTCGGTCATTTTTTTCTTCCATTGTACAAATTGATTGAATAGCGGCACAACATGGTTTTCAAAATGCCCTAGTTTGAGCATAAATGTATGGTAGTCCAGTGCATACTTTTTGTCCTGTATGACAGGGTGTGTGCCCAGCAAACCTTCGACCGGCTCTTTTAAGGCTACATGAACTATGTGAGCTGTTTTAAATGCGTCGGCTAAAATCAACGTCGCAGTTTCATTGATATATGCTTCCCCTGAAATACTGGCGTCAGCATTCAGGTAAGCCTGTAACCAATGTTTAATCAACCGGTATTTGGCCAAAGGACCGTTGGCAATTTGCCCGATGGAGTGATCAAATTCTTTTTTCGCCTTCTTTTTATCGAGATATGAAAAGAATTGCTCGTATATTTTGGCGGATTCCATATCAATCACAAAGTGGTCTCCCCGGTTGACCTCGTGAAAAAGGTATTCGGCTGCCTGCGCTGTAACAGACGGATCGAATAACCCCGTGTTGCTAACAAATGCCTCCAGCATGTTTCGCAATTCCATTTTAATATCATCGAATTCATGTGTTTTGGGGAATACTTTCAGAATAGTGCCCACCCCTTTCAACTGATGATTGAGATGGTTTTTGTTTTCTTCCGAAATGAAGATTTTCCAGAACAACATGGCACAAGCCCTCGCTTCCGATGAATACCTCAAGAGATCCGCAGTATTCAGAAATTTTAGCAAAACACTTAAAATCCTGGTAGCGTCGTGATCATGTACGCCTTTAATATAGCCTTCATTGTACCTCACGGCCATAAACTGCCTCATATAATTGCCCAGCTTTTTGTCATCTGATTTTATGAGATCTCCAAGGGAAAGCACCGCCATTTCGCTGTTGTTGTGGGCATTGACAGAAGCAGATTGTATAATTTTATAGGCCAGGTATTCAGCTTTGTAGACCGAGGCGTTTTCTGAAACATAGGTTTGATCCCACACCAACCGGCAATTATGAAAGTCCTGATCCCGGATTTTTTCAAAAAAACCGGTCCCTGTAAGGTGGGAATACATGTCATCCTGTTTAGGTACAATGGTGGGATCCAGGGGTTGCGTATTGACCGAAAACCGGTAATTTCCCAATTGAATGACATTTTCTCCGGCAACATACAGTTCCTGCTTGTCTTTGAGTTGTCTCATAGCTTCTTCCCGGTTCTTCTTTTTCAACCCCTTCACTTCATACCTGTGCATTTCTTCTTCAAACTTACTGATAGGGTCTTTCATGTTAATTTTTGTGATTGAGCTTTCTAAATACATTTTCTATTAAATTCAGGTAAACGATATTCAGTGCAACCAAACCCAGGATAGCCATAAAAAAAGCAATCCAGGTCGAAACGCTATAATGGTCTGCATTGGTCAATAGTATCAACAGCATGCCCGTGATAAAAATGCTGATGATCAGGCCACTTATTTTACAAGCTAGTTTTTCGTTTGAACTATTCATTGAGTCGAGCGTTAAGTATGACAACGCATACCTCTTCCATACAAATCCGACAAGACTGTCTTTCTATTTTTAGTTATCAGTGTTAGGTGATGGCCATGATGGAATTCAGGCTAAAACCCGGATTTTCCGGGAGAGCGAACGGTACGGCTACACACCAATGCTCAGTGCGGGCTTGTCGGCAATTCCCAGTGCTTCTGAAACGCCGGACAATTGGCTGATTATGCCTTTGGTGCTATCATCTTCGGCCTTGTTCATCATTTTCAACAGCAGGGCGGAAAGGCTCAGGTTTTTGACGTCTTCGGTGCTGATGCCAAATTGGTCTATGAAATGTCTGAGCCTGGTTTTGAAGTTGCCGCTTGTGTCGGAATTAAAGAAGGTGTCTTTAATGCTTCCAATCACCTGACTGTTATTCACCATTCTGTCGAGGGATTTACCCTTTGTTACGGCGTTTACTATCTGGTTAAAGAACATGGTTTCACCACCTACAATATCGATATTTGCTGCTTTCAGGGCTTCGGAAATCACTTTGGCCTGGGCTTCGGCGATGTCTTTCTGGATATGAATAGTCGCTAGTTCGACTTCCTTCTCTTTCCCCAGTTTTAACTTAAATTCTTCATGCTCTTTTCCAACGCCATCCAGTTGCTTCATGGCACCGGCTTTTTGCTCAATGCCTTTGGCGTCTACCGCAAATTTTTCAGCCATGACGGTTGCTTCAGCCAAACCTTTCTTTTCTTCAGCTTCGGCGGTTGCCTCAATGACCCTGGCCCTGGCCAGACCGATCTTTTGATTGGCCAATGCCTGTGCCTCAGATTTGGCCCGAATGCCTTTGGCTTCTGCCAGGGCCTGATCTTCGATGACACTGGCCTCCGCTTCTCCCTGCTTAATACGGGCATCTGCCTTGGCTTCCATTACCTTTGCTTCAGACATACCCAAGGCTGCTGCCTCGGCGGCTTTGGCCTCGGCCAGGATTTTGATGGCATCTGCCCGCTGCCCTGCTGAAGCCTGCTCTGCCTCGGCATCGATCAGCTTTTGTTTGGCCAGGTGCTCCGCAGCCTGTTTCCTGGCTTCTGCACTCTTTATTTCCTTTACAAGCGCTTCCTCAGCGTCTTTTTCAGCTTGTGTAATAGCGACCTTTTTCAACCGGTCTGCTTCCGCATAGGCCTTTGTATCCTTGATTTTTTC
Organism: Agaribacillus sp. DX54; assembly: GCF_056858335.1. Classification (NCBI taxonomy): domain Bacteria; kingdom Pseudomonadati; phylum Bacteroidota; class Cytophagia; order Cytophagales; family Splendidivirgaceae; genus Agaribacillus; species Agaribacillus sp. DX54. Next base: position 219,135 of record NZ_JBXEQE010000003.1, on the reverse strand, counting down.
CTCTTCCTCTACCACCGCCTTTTCTACTGCGACCCTTTCACGAATAACATCCTGTATATTTTTTCGCTCTTCTTCTACGGCTTTTTCCTTTTCAATCTGCGCTAGTGTCACTATCCTTTCCCTTTCCGTAGCTTCCAGCGACCGTGCCTGTGCGACTCTTTCATGCTCCACAGCCTCCGTTTTTTCCTTGTTTTTTTGTGCCACAATTATTTCGCGCATTTTGTTTTCTTCGGCCACCTGTACCTCTTCGTCAGTGGCAATACGGGCTTTTTCTGATTTCAGCCTTTCCTGCTCTTGTATTGTTTTGGTTTCGGCTTCTTCACAGGCTTTTATGGTAGCTATTTCCTTTCGTTGTTTTTCTTCAGATGCTGCTAATTGTTTTTCCAGCTCTAATACTGTCTCCCTCGCTTCCACATTTTGTTTTGTAATTGTTTTCTCCTTCTCTTTTTCAATTAAATTGGCCTTTATTTTTTCCCGTGAAGTGATATCTATGATCTTTTTGATACCTTCCGCATCCAGAATATTATTTTCGTTCAAGGACTCCAGGGGTGTCTGCTCCAGGTAATCGATGGCGCAGTCGTCGAGGATATAGCCGTTTAGATTGGTCCCTATTTCTTCAATGATTTTATCCCTGAAATCTGCCCGGGAATTATAAAGCGCTACAAAGTCAAACTGCTTACCAACAGTTTTCAAGGCTTCTGAAAACTTGGCATCAAAGAGCAGCTCAAGTTGCTCCTCGTCGGAAGCCCGCTGACAACCTATCGATTGGGCTACATGTTTTACGTCGTCCCCGGTTTTGTTCACCCTTATGAAAAAGGTAATCTGGATATCAGCCCTCATGTTATCTTTACAAATCAGGCCGTCTTTTCCCGTTCTTGACACCACCATGGTTTTTAGCGTGATATCCATAATCTCCAGTTTGTGGATTACCGGAAAAGAAAGTATCCCGTTAAACGATATTTTAGTGCCTCCCGCCCCTGTCCTCACCAGAGCTTCTCCCTGCACCGCCTTGCGATACATTCTCGCAATGAGTATCGCGACGGCCATTAAAATAAATGCTGTAATTAAAGCTACAGTCCAAAGCAATGATGTTCCCATGTGTTATTATTTATAATTGACAATTTAGTATTGATATTTGGGTTTTGTATGTGGTGATAGGTGCAGGTTTTAAGGTGTCGGTTATAGGGTTAAACTCAATTGTTATCTCCACCTGACTGCCAATTACCTATTACAGGCTTTCCGCTATTAATTTTGCGTTCACCAATTATCAATTGTCAATTGTCCATTTTAACTAAAAGGTTCTACAAGGTACAGATGTCTGTCCTTTAAATACTCGACGACAAGTGCCGAGTCACCACTTTTAAGTGCATGTCCCGTGCTGGTAATTACATTGAGTAAAAGCGGTGAGCCACTGGTTGCTACCTGTGCCTGGCCGATTTTTGTATCCGTAATTAAGGTAGATGCAACGCAGATTTTTCCGATAGCCGTTTTTGATTCACTGTCCTCCTTTTGCATGTGTGCAAACAGCTTTACAAAGGGCAAGGTCAGCAATTTTGCAAAAAACAGGCTTAGCATAAATGCCGGGACCAATACGATTAATCCGCCCAGAAACGAGTCAATGCCCAGGTAATGGTTTGTCATGATAGCAATCACCCACAGAGGCAAAACCAGCGAGGTTAAAAACAGCATGAACGGGACTTTGCTCATATTAAAGAATACAAGGATTGAATTGAACCAGGACAACGATACGCCACCATCCGCATTTACATCCGCCACATTTACCTCAGCATCTGTTACCGGACCCACCTCCGCATTCACCTCAGTATCGATATCCGTATCGACATCAAAATCCAGTGCATCAAAGTCCAACGCCCCTATTACTACGGTTAACCAATATAGCAGCGCCAGCCCCAACAAGGCAGTTGGTATAATGTTGGGCGATGAAATCGCGCAGCATTAAAAAGTTCTTTCATGGACGTTGTTACCTATTAATTCTTCACCTCGTCACTATCGTCATCTTCGTTATTACTCATTCCTAATTTTTTCTTAAGCGCTTGCAGATCTTCCCCGGCTTTGTTCTGGCCGGTACCGGTCAGGGCTTTATCGATTTCCTCATCAATCGAACGGCTTTCATTGGCTATTTCACCGTATGATTCTGCCAGGGCCTCTTCCTGCGAGACTTTGTCTTTCATTTTTTCCAGCATTGACAAGGTACCGGATGAGTCGATTCGAGCTAATTGCTTGTTCAGGGTTTTAGTCGCAGCACTTACTTTTACCCTGGCTTTCAGGGTTTTCAGATCATTTTCCCATTTACTGATGTTACCTCTGATAGTTTTGATATTCGCATCCAGACTGGCCAAGTTGTTTTCAAACCTTTGCTGTTCTGCCCGGGCCCTTGTCACTTGTTGCTGGCACTGTTCCTTTTTTTCCAATGCCTGGGTAGCCAGCCTGTCAGCTTCGGCCATTTCCATCTCGCCTGATTGTGCCCTTTTTAAAAGTAGCACGGCTTTGTTTTCGTAATCTTTGGCCTTGTTTTTATTGGTTTCCACTTCATCCCGTGCCCTGATGGCTAAAGCTTTTACTTCTGCCAGGGCTTTCAGGCTTTTATCCAGGTTTTGTCTCATATCCCTGATGCCCTGCTCCGTCATCTTGATGGGATCCTCCAGGGTGTCGACGGCAGCGTGTACCTCAGCCTGGCCGATTTTAAAGATTCTCTTGAAAATGTTCATAATTGTACGGACTTTTAGTTTTTGGAAAATTTTATTAATTCTTCGGAATACTCGCTCAGTAACAGCCCCAAAGCATTTAATGTGCCCTCTATTTCATTTAAATTGAGGTTTTCTAATTCGTGTGTATTTCTGAAAATGATCTTTTTGCCGCTTTCGTCCAATACAAAGGCACCGTGTATGATATCGCGGTTTTTTTGTAAAAGACGCTTATAAATTTCAAAGCGTGTGTTGCTGATTTGCAAAATGAATTGCTCCACGATCAGCAAAGGGTCGGCTATTCCTAATACCAAATTTTTAATACCTTCCGTTTCTTTTTCGATGACAATCAGGCCGTCTTCTTCATTTTCTATGGTTATCAAATAATTTAGCTCTAGAATGTAATTTTTTACTTTCTGAAAATTGTTGTCCATGGTTTAAGTTTTAGTGAGTTCTGTTCGAAATAAAATTGGTTTAAATTGATTTATCCGATTAATTTGAACCGGGTTGGCTTCAGGTCATGGACATTTAATATCGATCCAGGCTTTTTTTCATGCGTGTGTAAGTTGGTTTTAGATTTTATGACAATGATTCAATATTGCTAATTTTATTTACTTTGATAATAAAATTAGATACTATTTGATTAAATTAGACTGAATATATTTTCTTTTACGAAATAAATATACTAAAATTTTTAGATAAGCTCAAAAAATTAGCATAAAAATTTTTATCAATATGTCGTTTATAGGGAAGAATATTAAGAAGATCAGAACGGTAAAAAAGCTTAGTCAGGCCAGTTTTGCTGAATTATTTAATCTTGCCCGGCCAAGTGTCGGGGCCTATGAAGAGGGTAGGGCAGAGCCAAAAATTGATACAATTGTTCAAATTGCTCACTATTTTGGACTTTCGATTGACTTGCTATTAAATAAAGAGTTGACTATAAACGATCTTTATAAATTTGACGTAATTGTAGGAGACCGGGCCGGTACCAAATTGGCTGATAAGGATGAGGAAGCCAATCCCATGCCACCGGGAGGCATTGCCTTGGTGTTACTGGATAAATACCTGGAGTATATTGTCAATTACCAAAACAAGGATTTTATTTCCAAGTTGAGAAAAATCTACCTACCGGTAACGCGGAAGGAAAAATCACGGGCTTTTCAGCTCAGTGGCAGTGAAATGGAATATAATCATAACGGACTTCATCATGGTGACATTTTGCTTTGTTATAAGATCGAAAGCCTGACCAAAAAAAACATTAAAAAGGGAAAGGTTTTTGTTGTGGTTAAAAGGGAAAATATCATTATCCGGAGGGTTACGGCCGTTAGCAAGCAGATTGAATTTTCTTCCGATGATCCTAATTATTCATCCATGTACCTCGATACTGACGAAATCCTTGAATTATGGGAGGTTTATGGCGTTTACAGTACTTATTTAAACCCGCCCTCTACGGTAGAAGCAAAGATCCTGGAGATTGAAAATGATATAAGAGAAATTAAAAAGAAGCTAAAATAAGCAGAAAGGGCAATTTTGAGCCTATTTGGGCGTATTATAGAGATGGAATTAAGAGCATTGCCGGAGATATTTTATGCATGTGAGGTATTACCCATATTTAAGCCGTTTTAAAGCACTATGATGGTTATATTTGGATTTGGTTAAAGATGTAAACAAACATAGCAGACTATGGGAGCTAAAATACCTAGAAAAGTCGTAGCCTTCAAAACCTGGCAAGAGGGGATCACTATTCCTTCAGGGTATTCTGTATTTGTGCATTACAAAGAGGGTTTATGGAATATAAATCCACGGAAGCACGGACCCGATAAATATGGCCCCGAAGGAGGGCCTGTGATAGCGGAAAAGCCTGAATACCCTGTGCCGGGTAGAAACGAAGGTTGCCTCATAGGCAGGGTGTTGTACTCCAGTGAAATCAGATCAAACGGGCATTTTGTGATGGAGTTTCCCGAGCTGGAAAATGGCGGGGAAAAAAATAAGGAAACGGTGTTTGCTATCGGCAGGGATGGTATCTTAATCCCTAAAACCGACTATCCTAAATTGTTACAGTTAAGGTGCAATGATATCGATAGCGGTATTTTTGACAATGAAGGTGAACTCTATCTGGAGTTGGAAATATGGTAATTTAGTCTATCGAAAATCTGGAAACTGATCCACTATATCAACAATTAACAGAAATTATTGCGGTTGATTTTGTGTTGTTACCATCAGATGAGCACATGGAAGATATTGTCCGTTTAAACAGGTGTCTGTTTCAACCTGAAGACCGGCAAATTATTCTTTCCCAAACCGGTAATCTGCCGCATTTATCGTTATTGATGTGCGGGTTGCCGGTCAAAAGGCTTGAGACGGTGAAGGCGAAACTACGGGCGTTAGCAGCGTCTTTCTGCCAGTTTTATCTGAACATCGATAAAATTGTTTATCGAAACGAATGTACAAGTCTGAATATTGAAAATATGAAGGATCTGCGGCACCTTCATGAAACCCTCATCTATGCATATGGTGACTATATGGAGATGACAGTAACCGGTGGCATGTTTAATCATGACACCGTAATTAGCGAGGCAAGTATTAATTATGTCAATTCATATGGGGATCAGGGCACAAGGGAACATTATTGGCCGCATATTACGCTTGGATACGGAAAACTGCCTGTCGATACCCGGTTTCCCCAGGTGATAGGTTTTGATAAGATCGGCCTGTACCATCTCGGAAATCACTGCACATGCAGTAAAAATATTTTTACAACAACCCTTTTATCCGGATAAATTCGGATTATTTTTTGTTTTAAGGTACTATATTACCATACGTAGTTGGCACTTGAAATTCCGGCGATGCTGTGATTATTTAGACTGATTGTCTTATTTTTACTAATAAGTCCTGTTTTTTGAGTAATAAAAAAACAAATATTAAACAAAAAAAAGCCATAAGGCCTGGCAGGACCAGGAGAAGACTTTTAAGAGTATCGCTGTCCCTTTTTGGTATTCTGGTGATATTTCAAGTGATCCTTTTTTACTTTTCCGATCCTTTCATCAGGCAGCTATTGCAACGGCAACTGATGGAACAAAGTGGTGGCATATACAAAATCAAGTTTGAAAAAATCCATATCAACCTCGCTGGACGCGGCTTTAAAGTGAAGGATTTAACCATCAGGCCCAACCGAGCCTTCAGGGATAAAATCAAATCCGATACGATTAATACCTACTATCACATTCATTTTCCTGAACTCAAGGTGGGTGGCATAGGTTTGCTCAAGCTTTATTACAGCCGCGTTTTGGATATAGCCAATGTGGAAATCCGGGAACCTAAGATTGATTTTTTAGGAACGACCCATTTCAGCAACGGGGGTAACAGGCATAATAAGATATACAACGACATATATCCGTTTCTCAGAAAATATGTTAAATCACTCACGATTGAAACGCTGAAATTCTCCAATGGCTCTATGATCCTGGACAACAGCCAGTATGGGAAAACCGCGCTGTCGACAGCAGGGGATATATTTATCACTTTAAACGGATTTTGCATTGACTCCACTTTTTCACGCGAAAACCACAGGCTTTTATTTGCTGACCACATTGATCTCGATATTGAAGATTACCGGCTCAAATTAAGTGACGGTGTGCATGTTCTTGAGGCTGAGGAAGTGAAGGTTTCGACTTCGGAATCTTTAATTACCGGCAGGAAATTGTGGTTGTTGCCAAGTATGGCTCCGGATAGCATTAAAAATGATAAAAATGAGGAATTCTATGATATTTATATTCCTGAGATGGAAATCCGGGGTGCGGATATTTACGAAGCTTATTTCGAAAAGATTTTCAATATAGAGGAGGTCAGCCTGGAGAAACCGGAAATCCGGTTTATTACCAGAAAAAAATTTACAGACATCGACTCGGACTCTGTTTCCAGAAACCTGTATTCTCTGAGTTCAGCTTACCTGGACAGGATCAGCGTGGATTCATTTAAAATCAAAGAGGGGAAGTTTGTCATTACCCAAAGGATAGATCAGCGTAAACCTCACATCCTTGCCAACGATATTTCTGTGGCCATAGGAAAGTTTTTGGTGGACTCTACTTCTTCGAGGGACGCGGATAAAATATTTTATGCCGATGATCTGGATGTAAATATCGGAAATTATACTATGGAACTGGCCGATAGCATTCACTTGTTAACCGCCGAAAAAGTCGAGTTTTCGACCCTTGACAAAACAGCAATTGCCGCATCGGTTTCATTAAAACCTATTCCGGGTAAGCAGGCCTTAGCGAGGCAACAAGAGCAGGAATTATATGATATCTCGGTTCCGCAACTGGATTTGCAGGGCGTTGAATTCCGGAAAGTTTACAATCGCAGGGAACTGGAATTTTCAAGACTATTGGTTGAGAATCCTATTGTAAAGCTTTCTGACTACAGCCGCCGAAAGCCCGGCAACAGCTATATGGATGAAGCTTCGCTATACCGGCTTATCAAAAACTATATAAAGTCTGTAAATGTAAAGCAGATAGAGCTCAGTGACGGAAGCCTTGAATACGCCCATTACAAAGGAGCCAAAAAGGACACACTGAGAGCCGGTAAAATTGCCTTTACCCTGGATAACTTCAAACTCGACTCAGTGGGGCAATATACCTCAAACCGTATTTTCTTTGCTGACAATATCACTTTTACCCTTGATAATTACCTGATGAAATTATCAGATGACCTGCACGTATTGAAAGCCAGAAAAATTGGCATATCCACCGACCGGTCAAGAATTTACGCCCATGGTATCGAGTTGTTTCCTATTCCTGTCAGAAATATAGATGTGTTTTTACGAAGGTCAAACAAGTCGGTACTGTACAACATCGATATTCCCTCTCTGGTTATTAACGGTGCTGATATCCGTAAAGCTTATTTCAGGCGTCTTCTGAATATCAACACCATTACCATCGACAGGCCCAGTGTAGAACTGAACCGGTATTCTTACATGGCGAGGCAAAGGAGAAATGCTACTTTTAAAAAGGATGATCTGTACGCGTTATTCGAAGACTATTTAAAGTCCGTCAATATTACCAAAATGCGTCTGAATAATGGTTTTTTTAACGTTGTCACCAATACGTCCAAAGATGCCAATACGTTATCGCAGAATAACGTATCGATAGAAGCCACTAATTTTATACTCGACAGCCGATCGAGCCGGAATAAAGACAGAATATTTTATTCTGATGACATAGAAGTAAAACTCAACAACTATCTTATCAACCTGCCGGACAGTGTACATGTTTTAAAGACCCGGGAAGTGGGCATTTCCACGGCAAAATCCGAAATCTACCTAAAATCATCGCGGTTATACCCTAAAAGCAACCGGCTCGATACTGTCGACCTGCCGGCTTTTTACAATGTTGCCGTACCTGACATTGTGATGCAGGGTGTGGATATCAATAAATTATACTATCGTAATATGCTCGAAATCAATGATATAGAGTTGAGTAAGCCTACTTTCGAGATCATCAACCAAGTTGATATAAAAGGGAAAAACAAATTTATTACCCGCACACACCAGGCCAGAATGCCGGCGTTGCTGAAAGGTGTTAAAATTAAAGATGTAAAATTAACTGATGGGAAAATGGTGTTAGGTAATCTGCTGGGCAACAAAAAGCAGATCTTTTCTACCACCGGATTTTCCATGAAGCTGGATGATTTTTTGCTGGATTCTGTCATTTTGAACAACAATAAAAAAATTCTGTTTGCAGATGACATTGACGTCGATATGACAGATTATGAGATTAGGTTGCCAGACAGTATCCATAATATAACAGCTAAAAACATTCATATTTCCTCCGGCAAAAAACTTTTATCGGCCGAAAACTTTATGTTAAAGCCAAGGAAAAACAGGAATTACAATAAATTGCTCAGGAATCAGAAAAACAAACTTTTATTTGACATCACCTTTCCATCGATCGAGCTTACGGGCATCGATCTTGAAAGGGCTTATTTGCAAAAGAATTATACAGTCAAAAATGCTTTCATCCAAAACCCGGATGTCAGCCTGATCAGCTATAAGGAGCCTGTCAGAGAGGAAAAAAGGATTGATCCGAAAGATATCCTGGATCAGTTGATATCCAAGAACCTGAAATTTCTGAATGTTCAAAGGCTTGACTTCAGCAATGCTACCTTTTCCCTGAAAAAAGTAAATAATCCCAACAGTAAAGACATGGTGCTGGAGAGGATTTCAGGAAAAGTTAAAAACTTTAATTTGAATCGGAAATCCAGAAAAATAGACTCCAGGTTGTTTTATGCCGATGATATTGACCTGAGGATTAAAGATTATACTTATCTGTTACCGGATAGTTTATACGCTATCAAGGCAGATGAAATCGGGGTCAGTCTTGCCAAATCCGGGATATTTCTGGACTCTGTAAGGTTGATTCCGAAGTATGGAAAATACCAGTTTGCCAACCGTCTGGGCCATGAAAAAGACAGGGTGGAATTTAATGCGAGGTCGATAGAGTTCAATAATTTTAATTTTGAGGATTATTTGCTTTTGGGAAAGGTGAAGGCGCAAGTGGTGAACGTGAACGATTTCCGGGCAAGAAATTTCAGGGATAAACGGCTGCCGTTTCCTGAAAGTCAAATGCCTGTTATGCCACAGCAGTGGATAAGGGATTTTGGCCACTACTTAAAACTGGATTTGGTGAAATTAAAAAATGGCTATGTGTCATACGAAGAGTTTACCGAAGATGGCCAAAGGCCTGGCAAAATCGAATTTACCCATCTGAATGCGGAAATAAGAAATATAACCAATTCTCCCCAGGCCTGGAAAAGAAATGATGTGCTGACCATCAATGCGCAGGCGAGGTTAATGGGCGAGGGCAAAATTGAGGCTTATTTTAAAGGTAATATATCCAACATTCAAAACAAATTCAGTCTTTCCGGAACTATCGATAAAATGGATTTGAGAAACATTAATCCAATGCTGGAAAATGTGGCTAATGTTTCGGTTAAAAGCGGTCAGAATGATAGGCTGGATTTTTCTTTTGATGGTAACAATAATTTTTCCGTCGGTAAAATGCACTTCAGGTATAATGATTTGAAGATCACAGTAATGAAAAAGAAAACGGGTGATAAGGGAGGTTTTGCCTCATTTCTGGCCAATACTTTTGTGATCAACAACAAAAATCCCAACGGCAAAAACATGAGGGTAGGGGAAATCTATTTTGAAAGGGATAAACAGAAATCGATTTTTAACTTTTTATGGAAATCGTTGCTGAGTGGCATCAAACCCTCTTTAGGAATTAACGAAAAAAATAAAAAAGATAAGGATGAAAAGGCCTCCATCCATTAAGGGCTTGACACAGAAACATCACCACACAAAAAAGTTCCGGCAACCATTTTATGAGCGTAGTTTTTACCGCTTTTCTGCTTTTAACTGAAATCTTTTATCTTAGGGAATTGTTTTTACTCGTCAACGTTAATCTCGGGTCTATTGAAAATTCTTGAAACGCTTATTGTAGATTTCAGCAATTGGCTATGGGGAACACCCCTGTTGTTTTTATTATTAGGTGGAGGTGTTTATTTTGTGGTTTATTCAAATTTTATTCCTTTCAAATATTTTCGTCATGCCATCGATGTTTTAAGGGGTAAATATGATGACCCTAATGACCCCGGACAGATCAATCACTACGAAGCCTTGTCAACTGCGCTGGCTGCTACAGTTGGGATGGGTAACATAAGTGGTGTCGCGGTAGCTATTACCACCGGTGGACCGGGGGCCATATTCTGGATGTGGGTCAGCGCTGTTGTAGGCATTGCTACCAAATTTTTCACATGTACGTTGGCTATCATGTACCGGGGTAAAGATAGCTATGGGGAGGTGCAGGGTGGCCCGATGTATGTGATTACCGAGGGCCTGGGCAACCAATGGAGACCTTTGGCTGTTTTTTTTTCAGTAGCCGGGTTGATTGGCATGTTGCCTATATTTCAGGCCAATCAGTTTACGCAGATTTTAAGGGATGTATTGTTGGTACCCCATGGCATTGAAGGCAGTTTTAAAACCAATCTAATCACCGGCCTGATCATTACATTCGTAGTATCATTAGTTATATTCGGAGGAATTAAAAGAATCGGCAAGGTGGCCGGAAGGATGGTGCCGATGATGGTTGTGCTGTATTTTGCCTCTGTGATCTATATTATTATGACGAATTTTGGCGCAGTACCGGAGGCATTTTTACTCATTTTAAAAGATGCTTTCACCGGTGATGCCGTACTCGGAGGCGCTCTGGGGGCAGTGATCATTGCCGGTGCCCGCCGGGCGGCTTTTTCCAACGAAGCAGGAATCGGTACAGCGCCAATGGCCCACGGGGCAGCAAAAACAACGGAACCGGTAAGGGAAGGGCTGGTAGCTATGTTAGGCCCTTTTATTGACACCATTGTGGTGTGTACTTTAACAGCCTTGTCCATTCTGATCACCGGTTCATGGCAAGACAGTGAGAGTAATGGTGTAACGGTTACTGTCAATGCTTTTGATAAGGCTATTCCTGGCATCGGCATTTATATACTGGTGCTTTGCGTGACTATATTTGCCACTACCTCGTTATTTTCCTATTCCTATTACGGCACCAAATGTTTGTCATTTATCGCGGGAGCGAAATACAAAAAGCTCTATAATTATTTTTATGTAGGCACGATAGTTTTTGGGTCCACGGCTTCTCTGGCCGCTATCATCAGTCTTATCGATGCCTCTTATGCGTTGATGTCAATTCCCACCATGATTTCTGCCATCCTGCTGTCACCGAACGTTAAAAAAGAGGCGAAGAAATATTTTATGAGGTTGGAGGAGGAAAAAAAGCAACGTGTTTAAAGCACAACCGTACAGGATTAGGTTAGCGGGGTGTTCTTTTGGGTATTCGGAGCCAGTGGAATGAATGGGCTGATGATCAAACCGGCCGGTTATGATGGTGGTCAAAAGACTTGATTTCGTGATCGTAAGACAGATTGATCAGGGGAGAGCTAAACATAAAATCTGCCGAGGAGCGGTTGCAGGCGATGGGTATATTCCATACTGCGCATATCCGCAGCAATGCCTTCACATCCGGATCATGCGGTTGGGATTCCAGCGGATCCCAGAAAAAAACGAGAAGATCAATCTTTCCTTCAGTGATAAGTGCCCCTATCTGCAGATCACCCCCTAACGGACCACTTTGAAGTTTTCTGATCTTCAAATCACATTTATCCTGCAGCAGTTTGCCGGTAGTTCCTGTAGCGTAGAGGGAGTGTTTTTGTAGTTTTTCTTTGTTTTCAAGGGCCCAAGACAACAAGGCTTCTTTTTCATTGTCATGGGCCACCAATGCAATAGTTTTTTTTGCCTTCATCGACTAACTTTATTAAGGGTTGATGTTGATACAGTTTAAGTCGTCAAAGGCCTGTTTCAATCTTTCAACAAGACTTTTTTCGCCTTCTCTCAACCAGGTCCTGGGGTCGTAATATTTTTTGTTAGGGCTGTCGTCACCTAAAGGACTACCTATCTGACTTTGCAGGAAATCTTTCTTTTCCCCATAGTATTTTTTCACACCTGCCCAGAATGCCCATTGCATATCTGTGTCGATATTCATTTTAATGGCTCCGTATTCGATGGCCTCTTTAATCTGGTGTTTCGGTGAGCCAGAACCACCGTGGAAAACAAAATTCACAGGGTTTTCTCCGGTGTGGAATTTTTCCTTGATATACTGCTGGGTGTTTTTCAGGATGATAGGCTTGAGTTCAACATTCCCGGGTTTATACACACCATGGACATTTCCAAAGGCTGCTGCTACCGTAAACCGGTCACTTACCTTACCCAACTCTTCATAGGCATAGGCTACCTCTTCGGGCTGTGTGTACAGTCTGGAACTGTCGATATCCGTATTGTCCACACCATCTTCTTCACCTCCCGTAACCCCTAGTTCGATCTCCAAAGTCATTTCCAGCTTGTTCATTCGTTCCAGATATCTTTTACAGATTTCTATATTTTCTTCCAAGGGTTCTTCTGACAGGTCCAGCATGTGTGAACTAAAGAGAGGCCGGCCGTTTTGCTGATAATATTTTTCCCCTGCGTCCAGCAGACCGTCTATCCAGGGTAAAAGTTTTTTAGCGGCATGATCAGTGTGAAGAATTACCGGCACTTCATATTGTTCTGCCAGAATGTGTACATGGTTGGCCCCGGCAATAGCCCCGGCAATGGATGCCCGTTGGTCGGTATTGTCAAGACCTTTTCCCGCTATAAAAGCAGCCCCTCCATTTGAAAATTGAATGATGACCGGTGAGTTCACTGATTTTGCCGTTTCCAGGGTGGCATTGATGGAATTGCTGCCGATAGCGTTTACGGCTGGCAAAGCAAAGTTATTTTCATTGGCATAATTCAATAAATTTCGAACGTCATCTCCGGATAAAACACCGGGCTTAAAACTTGATTTAATTTCAGTTATGGTCATAACAATACGCCTAATTATAAGTGATTAAGATTTCTGTACTAAACTCATACGTGAATTTAATTTGTTTTTAACTGTTTTAAAATTATTCATCTTAAATTGTTAATAAAAAGTCAGGATGTGTCGTGGAAATGTAAGGCTGACACAAATTTTGTTGCATAATGGTTTTCTTTGGAACTTCGAAAGCCCGGATTTAAGCTAGTGACTGTCTCTTGAGAGGATGAATTAAACCGAATTTAGGCGACGCTGACTTTCGACCATAATTTACTGAGAAAATAGCCGGAGAGCAGCGCTACCAGGGTCAATATCGAGGCACTGGCGATCTGGCCATAGAGCCAATAGCCCGTAGCGAACAGGGTACTGTATACAAAAAAACAACCGGCAAACATCGCAGCTATGCCATTAGGCACGTTCCATTTGCCGATTTCACCCTCATTCAGGTCCAGCCCCTCTTTCTGGGCATCTTTGATAACCTTTTTCCACCCGGGCCCACCCGGTTTGGTTTTCCGGTAAAAATCCCGCAGTTTTTCTTCATTATCAGGTGCGGTAAGGAAGGTTGCAATCAGCCAGATGGCAGTTGTGATGCCCACGCCTAATGGTAACTTTAGCCATGCATAGCTTTCCATGGAAGCAGTAATCGTATCGAGACTTAATATCCATGCCACGATCCCCGAAGATGTCATGGCCGCGATCTCACTCCAGGCATTGATTCGCCACCAGAACCATCGCAGGATGAATATTAACCCGGTACCTGCCCCAAAAAGCAGGATGAAGTCGAATAATACTTTCGCATTGGTCAGGAACAGGGCAATTATTGCCGCCATTGCCATCATGAGCACCGTGGAGACCCGGCCTATATTGACCAGCTCCTTTTCAGAAGCCTCCGGGTTGACAAATCTTTTATAAAAGTCATAAACCACGTAGGAAGATCCCCAATTCAGATGGGTAGATATGGTGGACATATAGGCAGCGATGAGCGATGCCAGTACCAGACCTAATAACCCGGCGGGTAAATACGTTAACATGGCGGGGTAGGCGAGGTCATGTCCCAGCTTATCAGGAGAAATATTTGGAAAGGCGGCTTTGATGCTTTCCAGATCCGGAAAAACGATCATCGATGCCAGTGCAACGATAATCCACGGCCAGGGCCTGACCGCGTAGTGGGCCACGTTAAAAAACAGGGTGGCACCAATGGCGTGTTTCTCATTTTTTGCCGCCAGCATTCTTTGGGCGACATAACCCCCGCCTCCCGGTTCTGATCCCGGGTACCAGGAGCTCCACCATTGTATGGCTATCGGAATGATCAGGATAGAGATAAATGTTTCCTTATCCTCAAAATCAGGGATCATTGATAATTTGTCTGAAACTATCTCATGCGACAATAATCCTTTTAACCCGCCTACTTCCGGCAGGCTGACCGAATAAAAGGCAGCCGCAATGGCCCCGATCAAAGCCGTGAAAAATAAAATAAAATCTGTCAGGATAACTCCCCTGAATCCACCCAGTGTGCTGAATATAACTGTAACCAATGATGCAATCCCTATGGTTTCAATGGGGGTCAAATCCAGCATAATTTCACCGATTTTAATGGCTGCCAGTGTGACACCCGACATACTTAACACATTAAAAGCAATACCCAGATATAATGATCTGAAACCCCTGAGAAAGGAAGCCGATTTTCCGCTATACCTTAACTCATAGAATTCAATGTCTGTAGATACTTCCGATTTTCTCCACAACCTTGCATAAACAAAAACGGTGAGCATCCCCGTGATCAAAAAGGCCCACCAGGCCCAGTTTCCGGAAACGCCGTTTTGTCTGACTATATCTGTAACCAGGTTAGGGGTGTCTGTCGAAAAGGTAGTTGCAACCATGGACATACCCAATAACCACCATGGCATGGTCCTGCCTGAAAGAAAGAATTCCGATGAGTTTTTTCCGGCCCTTTTACTGACCGCCAGACCGATAATTAACGAAAGCAGCAGGAATCCGGATATGATAACCCAATCAATAGTTTGTAATAACATAGAAGGGAATTTAAAAAATCTGACGGCAATAAATGAAGAATTTATCTGAATTAAAAATTTTTATCCCTAAAAAAATCTCTCCAAACCCCAACAAGTTCTCGAGCACAAACGGGGGGAAGTGAAAATAAAAATGAAAATGATGGTTGGCAGTCCCATTTAATCCCCTTTTAATTTTTATTTCCATTTTCGTTATCTCATAATTTGTACCCATCCGTTGCAGGGTGTGCCGTCGGGGAATAGGGTTTCGTAGTAGTATACACCGGCTGAGATGTCTTTGGAGGGCCAATCGTTCTGATAGTTGCCGGACTCAAAAAGTTTTCTTCCCCAGCGATTAAATATTGTGACAGACATTGGCTCTCCGGTTGATATTTGGAATTTTTCATTCTTGCCATCATCATTTAAAGTAACAATATTGGGGATAAAAAGATTTGATAGCGACACAACTGTTTTTTCCCGGTGCAAACATCCTTGGGAGAAGGCGGTGAGTGTCACTTCAAAATCACCAAAACCCTGGAATTCGTAATGGGGACTATCCTCATCGGAAGTATTGCCATCACCGAAGTCCCAGAGAAAAGTATCGGCGTTAACAGAGGTATTTTCAAAGCTTACCAGGGGAATGGACTCACAATTAAATAGTTTATTCACGTCAAAATTGGCAGTAATCCGGGGAACTACCGAAACTGTTAAGGAATCTTCAAAGATGCAGCCGTTGCTGTCAATGACGTTAACCTTGTACACACTTGTGGTATCGGGGCTTACGACAGGATTGGGTATATCACTGACGAAGGCATTCCGGTCATCGGTCCAAATGTAACCGACGCCCCCTGAAGCAGACAATTGTGCGCTTTCACCACCGCAAATTTCCACATCCTCTGAAATGGTAAAGTCGTCATCATATACGGTAATAATGGTAGAAGCGATGTCTTCCACGGTGCAGGTATTGACATCCCTGATTTTCAGGGTCACAAAATAAGAGCCGGGATTTTGAAACACATTGATAACACTGTCTTCCTGAGTGGAAGTATTACCATCACCAAAATTCCAGAAAAATTCCACACCACCGACACTTTGGTTTAAGAACATTATTTCAAGTGGGGCGCAACCATCCTTCACGCCTAAATCATTGCCGATAAGATTATTGGTTTCCAGATGGGCTTCCAGAGAGGCCAGATCAAACTTAAAGGCGGCGTTGTTGCACCTTTCCTGACCGCCACGTACACCGCGGTTGATGTTGGACCAGGCGCCGGGTGTAGTAGGAAAATTGTCAGTACTTCCACCGCAGGTACAGACTGATTGATAAATAATACCCCTTTTGTCAAACCTGCTGGTGCCGCCGTCTACATGATCGCCGGAGGAGTTGGTGGAGCCGAAAAACGTTCCATATAACAAATCTTTTCCGTCTGCCGAGAGGGCCATTAAATAAAAATCCGATCCGTCGGTGGTGGGAAAGATGGCATCATCCGTGACGGGTAAGCCACTGGTAGAACCTCTGTTAGGGCTGAAAAGGAAATTTGTATTGCCTCCCCAGCCGCTGAGGAATATGTTTTCGCATTCATTGACAAGGAATGCAGTGGGTGAAATATTTGGTTCCCGGGTGCCTGCCCCAAAAACAAGGGAAAACAACGTTGAGTCCATTTCGTTGGTAAGTTTGTGAATGAACTGGCCGCTGTTAGGATTGTGGTAAACCCCGGAGGTTACAGGGTAATTGCCCTTGGTTTGGCCCATTGCGTAAATGTTTTCCGATCCATCGAGGTCAATGAAATAAACCTGGTCATAGGCATCTGTGCCCAGGTAAGTACTGTAAACAATGGAGTCATTGTCAACGTCGATTTTGGTAATGAAACCATCGATATTTCCGGGAGGACTTTCGTTAATAGCGCCGGCGGTGGTGTAAAAATCACTGCTGGTGGTGCCTCCGCCAACGTAGACAAAGTTGGAGGAGTCAATTTTGATTGAATAAGCCGCGTCATCAGCCACTCCCCCCAGGTAAGTGCTCCATAGCAGGTTGCCCAGGTCGCTGCTCATCTTGAAAACCACGGCATCGGAATTACCCCCTGAATAGACAGGTTGAATGGCACTGGTTACCGGAAATCCATCGACGTCTGTACTGCTTGCAACATAAACATTGTCGTCTTTGTCTACAATGATATCTCCACGAATGTAATCACCATAATTACGTATTAAGGCGTTCTCATACGCACCAACGGTATTCATTTTCAGGATCCCGTCATTTCCATTACTGCCGATAAAAGTAGATGCTATCAGTTCACCGTTGGTGTTTAATTTAGTCAGTACGATATCGGAACCGACTTTCAGGGAATCAAAAATAACAAAAGGAGTTCCACCGTTGAAGGTTTGGTCATAAGGGTTGCCCGCGACCGGATAGTCGGATGATCCTGTAGTGCCGAGGATCAGCAGTTCGTTCCGGTTATTCACAATCAGACTGTGTGGGTTTTCCTGCGAAGCTCCCCCAATATACGTGGCGTATAACAACTGTCGTCCTGAGGAGTCATATTTAAGGATTCCGATATCGTACGAACCGCCCTGGAAATCGGAATGGTCTGTGGAAGGGAAACCATTGCCAAAAACAATACCACCACTGTAAAGGTTTCCCGCATCATCAAAACAGGCAGTATAACCGAAGTTATCAGCAACAGAGCCAGAAAAGGTGGAAAAAATTAATTGAGGATCGATAACCAGGCTTTTTTGGGGATCATAGCCGTCGGGAAAATGAAAAGAAACTTCATTGTCTTTTAACCGGAACTCACAACTCAGCTCCTGTTTTTTTCCTTTCGCGTCTATCTGGTACGCGTAAGGGATGTTTTCTATGATGGTATTTATTTTAGTTTCACAATAAAGCTGCCTGTTCCTTACAGATATTTTTTCCAACCCCTGATAACTGAATTTGATTTGTTCCGGATCTGCCCCTTTTTGTAACACCAGATCGTATTTTAGAAAATCATGTTGCGAGTACAACCGCAGGTCAATGCCGGGATACAATTCCGAATAAATTACTTCTTCGTAGGCCCTGCAACCTGAAGCCCATGTATCAGGGTCTTTGGTCAGGTAATAATTGTAAATTTCCCCACCGTGTTTTTTTACCTTAAAACCGGGATAGTCGTTTGCGCCTTTGAATTCAACCTGTATCTGCTCCATCGGGATTTCTTCAAAACCGACACCTCCCGATGATCTCGCGTTGTCGCCTGCTCCGGTGTGAGGATGGTGTTGCCTGGCCAGGGCCCTGGTATCATAGAATGTGTAGTGAAGTCGATCCCTTTTTAAACTAAGTTTTCCCCCCGGGATATCGGCTGCATATTTGATGGAAGCATCCCACTGGCCTTTGTTTTCGATAAATTTTAATCCTGTAAAGGCCGGGGCCGGATGCTGACCGTAAACCCAGCAGGCATGGCCTATAGAGATAAGGGTAAAAAATAAGGTAAAAATCCGGATCATGTACAGCAATTAGGCATTTCTTAAAAGGTCACATTTTTTTATAATTTATGCTTTTCACCAGTAAATTCCCGACTTTCTCTTCCCACTTAGCCTGTTCCTCAGGAATACTGCCATGTCGTGTATCCTCGTCATAGGCAGTCTGGTAGCTTTGATATTCTGTGAAGTTTTTGTTGAAAATAGCCTTGGATTTGCTTTGATAATCGGCTATTGTGAAGGTATTTTTTTTGAATTCCTTTCTTAACTTTCTTGCAAAATACTCAGCAATATCAAAGTGTATTTGCTCATGCTTTAGAAGGGCGTCGGTTTTTTTATCGGGCTTCACCCAACTGTCCTTCTTTTCAAAATAACAGTCTACTGTAAATGAGTAATTTGTAACTCCCCCTTCTTGGCTGATCTTCAGTCCATAGGAGATTTGTAGGCTTGATTCGGCACTGAATTGACTGCTCTCCCGTGGGTTGCCCTTAAAATCCTGCCATGACAACTTACGGCTGTTATTCCAGTGAATCTTATCCTCCGCAGGAGCCTTTTGTCCAATACTGGCAAGGAATAAGGAAAGTGCAACCGGAAGATAGATTAAGTAATTGTACACCATAATTCAACTATTATTTTTAATTAACGGCTTTTACAGGCAAAATTGTTCATCAGCCCCCTGTAAATCCATAATTTATTGTAAAGACGCTTTAAATTTAGTATTCGTTGTAAGTAACTTTTGTGAAAATCCGGCATATTTAAGACACCAGACTTTTTTGGAAGAATAATGCAAAAAATTGATCTATATTGTAATATCCGGCACCTTGTAATACAAGTAACCCCGATTAAGTTGCAGGTTGCCTGTATTCTCATCTCCCCAGCAAAAACGGCTGTGTCTCTTGGTGTCTTTGTGGTTCACCATTTTTCACCACGGAGGCACAAAGACACCAAGAGACACAAAGGATTTTGTCAAAAACGTAGTGCAACACCCTTGTCCCGCTTGTGCCTTCAGACGCCGTAGGAGCACAAGCGAGCCGCTCACCCTATCCGATAGCCTTAATCATCAGAGGCTGCAATGATTCCATAATCGCAGCCCCAAGGGTGCTACCCTAAAATAATTGCCCATTATCCATTGTCAATTTCACCGCATTGCTGAACGCTTATTAATCAAACTTTCTTCTGATGAACCATACGTCCCTGATAACAACGTCAAAGTTAATCTGGCTAGCAGTTTCTTCTATAAGGCCGTTTTCAGTAGTTCCCCGTTGGTGATAAGTGTAGTTAAGATTTATACTCGTCTTATTACCTTGTACCGGAATGCCAACACCGATATTGAATCCCCATTCGCTAAAGGTGCCGTTGCTGAGATCCAGGTAATTGTCCTTATAAAATACACCTGATCTGAGGTTGACCAGATTAAAGTTGTGGTCGCTATTGAAGTTTGTTTTATACTCATAACCCAGCGCATAGTGAAAGGTATCGCGGAAGCCGTGGTCATCGCTAAAAGAAGCAGAAGACCAGTTTTGATATTTTACGTCGGCGGAAATGGTAGATCGGGAAGTGTTAAAGGACATGCCAAATCCTGCGGATAAGGGAAGTAAATAATTATCTTCGGTGGTTGTTTCACCACTAATGGTATTTAGTCTGGATTCGAACAAGGTTGTTTCGTTGGTAACACTAAACTCGCTTTCATAAGCAAATGTAGCTCCTAAGGTGAGGGTGGACTTTGCCAGAAATATGCTGTATTGGGTACCGAAATCAAAGTAGATCTTATTCATGTACAGTTGATTTTCCACCCAAAAGTTGTTGGCCAGCTCCAGTGACTCGATGAGCTCGGTCTTGAGGATAGACCCAAAAATCAAAGTGCTGTTAACACCTACAGACCAGTTTTTCGTGACCTGAAATGCATTACCGAGGTATACCTGGTTGAATCCGCCACTGCCCTGGTAGTTGATGATGCTCTGGTTTGTCAGTGCCCCCAGGTTCCGTTGCGTGGTAATATCATAATCCACCTTACTGTAAGGCGCAAAGCCAACGGTTGTGGCCCATTTGGATGAAAGTCTGAACCAAAGGTTGATATTGCCGATACCACCGCTTGCGCTTGATTCTTCCGAACTTGTGGTTCTGAACCGATCAAATTCCACCAGGGCCCCCATTTCAAACAATTGGGTGACCGGACTGCTGATCGCTGTGTAAGAAGCCGGATTTTGTAAATTGATAAAAAAATCGCTTCTCAACCCTATGCCACTCCCTCCCAGACCTTTGTTTACGGCCGATTGCCGCGGTAATAAATCGCCTATCCCAAATACCGTGTAGGCAGATCCGGCGATGCTCTGCGCCCCGCAACGCCTGTGGCCGAAAATGATCAATGGCATAGATACCAGGATCAGTAGCCTGAAGAACCTGAAATATTTCATTGTATGACCAGATGTTGATCATGCTAATGTAGGAGCTATTCGATGGCTCACAATTATATTAGATGAACACGCTGGTTTTCGGGTTCAAACCGGAAAGTTTACCTGCCAAAACGGTTTCACCTGCCAAGACCTGGGTTTTCTATAAAGTCCGTATCCAGGTAGATAAACCAGTTAATCTGGTATATAATATTTTAAGGGTTAAACCGTCAATAACTAGTTTCGGATATGGATAAACCCCGGATTTTGGTAAAAAGCTTATTGCTATCGATCATCATGGCCCTGGTATTAATGGCTTGCATTGAAGATCCGAATACGATAAATACTGATTTTTTTAATGATGAGTCATTTGAGATTACCTATGTAGACACGATGGAACTGGTAACCTCGACCATTCAGTTCGACTGTTTACAAACCAGCCGCACAGGCAGAATACTATTTGGCTATGCCGAAGATGAAACACTGGGAAAACTGAAATCAACCGGCTTTTTCGAGGTGGGGCTGGACGCTACCTATGCGCTGGATGAGGACGTGGCTGTATATGATTCAATCACCTTGTACCTGGAGTTCGACGGCTATTATTATTACGATACTTTACAGGAACAGGTATACACACTTTATAGTTTAACTGACGAATTGGAGTATGATGATGAAACAGAGTTTCTTTACAACACCACTTTCCGCGAGTTGTCTCCTGATCGTTATCTTGAAAGTGAGCCACTGGGTAGTTATAACATCTCTCCGAGACCCTTCAGGGATGAAGAAGTCGAGTTTAGAATTTCTGATGCATTAGGGCGGGAGTTGATCCAACTGGCTTATGACGGTAGTGAAATTCTGTCCAATGCCATTGAGTTTTCAGAGTATCTTAAAGGCTTTGCCCTGGTTCCGGATTCCCTTCAAAGCAACAGCATCATTGGTTTTTCTACAAATTCCCAGTTGAGAATATATTACCAGGACAAATCTGTTATCCCTACCGATCAAAAATACCTGACTTTTTCCATTGGTGACGAGCCCTATTTCAGTCAGATAATTTATGACCGGTCCGATACCAGGCTATCGGAATTGTTGACCCTTGAAGAAGATTTGAATTCAACAGTCACAGACAACGAGGTATACATGCAGGCCGGCGCCGGGTTGGGCATCAAGATACGGATTCCGCATATCAGCGCATTGATTTTTGCCGGTGATGATTTTTTTATCAACGATGCGGTGCTTACCCTGAGACCAATCGATAATTCTTACGGTACAGGCACCCCTTTGCCTGAAAATCTCATTGTTTATGTAATCGATGAGGAAAACGAGATCATCGGGGGACTGGAAAACCCGGTTAGGCTTTTGGAAGATATCGTACTGGACAGGGAAACCCGCTACGAAATCAATGTTACATCATTTATTAACAGTCAATTAGATATTGATGAATTCAACGAAAATGCCTTGTTAATCATGCCGCCTGACAGTCTTTTTAACAGCACCGTTAACAGGCTTTTTATTGGGGATTCAAGCCATGAATACGTGATGGAACTCACGGTTTTATATATATCACTTGTGGAAGATTGATGTTTTTGAAATGAACCTTAATTTAATTACAAAAATGAAATTTATTGTACGTTGGCCGGTTTACTTTTTGTTGATTGTTACTTCAGTTTTCAGCTTCACAGCTTGTGAAGATTCCGATGAAGATGAAGATGACGGAAACTGGATAGAAACCCTTCCCTTCAGAGGAAGACCCCGGGGCGGCGCCATGGCTTTTGTGGCCAATGAAAGGGCCTATGTGGGATTAGGTTACGATGGAGATGATTACCTGGCGGACTTTTATGAGTTCGACCTGGAAAGCGGTATCTGGCAGCAAAAAGATTCTTTCCCCGGAGTTTTGCGTGAAAGGTCAGTAGCTTTTAGTATCGACGGTATCGGCTATGTGGGGTTAGGCTATAACCGCGATGAGGATATCGAGGAGCTGAGGGATTTCTGGAAATATGACCCTGCCAAAGACCAATGGACCCAGTTGAGGGATTTTGCAGGAACCAGAAGATACAACGCAGTGGGGTTTGCCATAAACGGTAGGGGGTATGTCGGAACAGGTTTTGATGGGGATAATTTTAATAACGACTTTTGGGAATATAATCCCGGAACTGACAGTTGGACAGAAATCAGAAGTTTGCCTGGCCCAAAAAGGGAAGAAGCTGTGTCTTTTATTGTGAATGACCTGGTATATGTAGGCACCGGAAGAAACAATGGCTTATATGAAAGTGACCTGTGGGAGTTCAATCCTGCTGACAATACATGGATTGACCGTTCTTTGGATGATGAAGACGATTATTATGATGAATTCCTGCTTGCAGTAAACCGTCATGATGCTATTGCTTTTGGTTTAGATGGCAGGGGATACATTGTTGGAGGATCAAACGGCACCGTTCAAAGTTCAGTCTGGGAGTTTAATCCTGGCAACGATGTGTGGGAAGATAAAACTGACTTTGAAGGGGCCTCCAGGATAGTGGCGGTGCACTATATGCTGCAGGGCAGGGTGTTTGTCACAACAGGCCAAAATGGTACGAGAAGGTTTGACGATACTTATGAATTCAGGCCGGATGAGGTCTATGAAGAAGATGACTAGAATCTGATCACCAATCACCATGGAAAACAGCATGGCTAAAGTGCACATTAAAAAATACCGCTTAGCATTCCATATTTTGGTTTTGGTGGTAATGATGTCATTACCCTGGCTCGTGCTACCCTTGCGTTCAAATTCCGAGTTTGCCAAATTGTTTACCATCCGGGGTTCGCTGTTTGTCCCATTTTATTTACTTAATGTTTTTGTTTTTATCCCAAAGTTTCTCAATGGCCAGCGTTATGTGTGGTATATCGGTGCTATTGTCCTGTCTTTTTTGGTGATTTTATTGATAAATACCCAAATCGAAACCCTTTCTCTCTTTGCAGAGATTCTGGAGGCAAAAGCCGTCGGGTTGGAAGGGGTCAGGCCAAGATCTTTTACCATTCCCCTGCAGTTGATTTTTCCTTTCATCCTTACCTTTTCTATTGGAACCAGTTTTGAAATGATCTTAAAATCCGAAGAGCAGCGCCGTGAGAAGGAAGAGATAAAAAAAGAAAAACTATACTCGGAGCTTTCTTTTTTAAAGTCACAGATCAACCCTCACTTTCTCTTTAATTCATTGAATAATATTTATTCCCTTACCCAAAGAAACTCCAAAAATGCCAGCCAGGCCATACTGTTGCTTTCCGACCTGATGCGGTATATTCTGTATGATTCCGTTCAAAAAAAGATTAAACTAACACAAGAGATTCAATGCCTGAAAAACTACATCGCACTTCAGCGTTTAAGAATATCACGAAAGGAGTCTGTAAAGATAGATTTTACCGAAAGTGGCAATTTTTCCACCATATACATCGAGCCTTTAATCCTGATCCCTTTTTTAGAAAATGCTTTTAAACATGGGGTCTCCTACAACCGGGTCTCGCTGGTTTCTATTAACCTGAAGGTGGAGGCAAGTGTCATCAAATTTGACGTATATAATACTAAAAAACAAGCCAATACCTCTACACTGGATTCCGCCAACGGACATTCCGGAATTGGACTTTCCAATACAATCAGACGATTAAACCTGTGTTATCCTGACCGCTATGAGCTCAGGATTAATGAGTCACCCGATTATTACGAAACCAAGTTAACCATTTTAGTATGATCATTCACTGCATTATCATCGACGATGAACCCCTGGCGATTGAATTATTGGAGGAATATGTAGCAAAAATACCTTATTTGAAATTGCTGGCAAGTTTTGAGAATTCGTTTAAAGCCCTTAATTTTTTAAAGGAGCATGAGGTAGATCTGGTTTTTCTCGACATCCATATGCCGGATTTTTCCGGTATTGATTTTTTTAAAAGCCTGCAGCGTCCGCCAAGGGTTATTATGACCACGGCCTATGCCCAATATGCGGTTGAAGGTTTTGAACTAAACGCCGTAGATTATTTGTTAAAGCCCTTCTCGTTTAACAGGCTCCTGAGGGCTACCGACAAGTTATACGACATGATGCACAAAGGCCCTGTAACCATTACAGAAAAAGACACCCCTCAGGTGGATGATTACATTTTCCTGAAATCAACCCACAACATTATCAAGGTGAATTTAAGCGATATTGAATACATCGAAGGGTATAAAGATTATTTGAAAGTGTATATTGGGGAACAGCAACCGATTTTGACGATTAAAAGCTTAAAAGCCCTGGAAACTGCGTTGCCACAGAATGCTTTTGTAAGAATTCACAAGTCCTATATTGTGTCAATTAATAAGATAAAATCCTACCGGAAAGGCAAAGTAAAAATCAAAGACAAATATCTGCCTATCGGGGACTCCTACAAATCGATATTCAATAAAATGGTGCTGGAGGGGAGGATGTAAAAATTAATGCCCATAGTTGTACCATACTTTGTTATATTTATCATAACAGAAACAAGAAATATGGTCAGCTTAGATGAAATATAATTTTTATATCGATCCTGACATTACCAAAGCTGAAACGCTTCCCGGCATTTTTTACAGGGACAGGAATATTTTTGAGCGGTTGAAAGAAAAAGTATTTATGCAAACCTGGCAATGGGCAGGCGATGAAGACCGTATTCCGCATGGCGCCTTTGCGTATCCGTTTACCCTGTTAGAGGGCTTTCTGGAGGAGCCCATGGTTTTAGTCCGGGATGAGGCCGGTCATTTAAGATGTTTGAGCAACGTATGTACCCACCGGGCTAATCTGGTTGTGCAGCGCCCCGGGAAGCTTCAAAAGCTTGTCTGTATGTATCATGGCAGGCGGTTTGATCTGGCGGGGCGGTTTGAGTTTATGCCGGAATTCGGCGAGGCTATGGATTTTCCACGGCCTTGCGAGGATTTGCATGAATTTATGCTTGCACAATGGGGGCCGTTTATTTTTACCGGGCCTGAACCTGCATTTCGATTAGATAAAATTATCGCCAAAATAAACGAAAGAGTTGGGTTTCTGCCCCTGGGAACATTCAGGTATGATGCTGAAAGATCAAAGGATTACACGGTCGATGCCCATTGGGCATTGTATTGTGACAATTACCTTGAAGGATTTCATATTCCTTATGTACACAAGCGTTTAAATGATGTACTGCACTATGGCAACTATGCGACACTAATTGACGATTACTTCGTTCTGCAAATTGGCTATTCAGATGGTCATGACGAAGTGTTCGACCTGCCGGAGGGACACGTGGACATCGGCCAAAAGGTGGCTGCATATTACTATTGGATTTTTCCTAATTTGATGTTCAATTTTTATCCTTGGGGATTATCGGTTAACATTGTAAAGCCGCAATCCATCGACCGAACCAGGGTTTCCTTCCTTACCTATGTCTACGACCAGTCAAAGCTGGACAAGGGTGCCGGTGCATCGCTTGACCGTGTTGAACAGGAAGATGAATTAGTTGTAGAAAGTGTTCAGACCGGTGTTGGCTCCAGGTATTATGGCACAGGAAGGTTTTCGCCTGAAAGAGAACAGGGGGTACACCATTTTCACCGGTTGCTGGCCCGTTTTTTAACAGCAGATCAAGTCCCACGTCACTGATGGCTTAGGGCAGGTAATCGTATCGATGCATTTTCATCTACTTGCCATACCAAAGTTTGCAAGTTGGTGTGCAATGAAACTTGTCATTCAGGTTTAGCGGTTTAGTTACAGGCTCATTAGGTTAGCTGACGAATCTTTAAAAATTTGTTCGCTTCAAAAAATCGTCCGGCTTAGTCTTTCTGCAACCAAACCGGTTTCGTTTCCGATTGATGTGCCCCGCCGATTATATCCCTGTAGAGTTCCGGTCTTCGCGCGTTTTTGTAGCGAAACCCGCCTGCCAGGCTTAACTTATCATGCGTAATAGTAGCGATGGTCAGGGCGTTGTCAAAATCCCTGATCTCAGTTAAAATTTCCCCGTAGGGATCAAGTATTAACGAATTCCCGTTTTTTAAATGTTCACCGTCATATCCGACAGGGTTGGAGAAAACGTAATATACCCCATTGTCGTAGGCCCTGGCAGGGAGCCATCTCAGGAGCCACTCCCGGCCTTTGGGGCCGTCAAATTCCATTCTAAGTGGAACAGGGTCTTTTTTTCTGTTCTGCCAGAGCCTGTCATCTACATAACCTCTTCCGGGCATCGATGATGGGGTGCAGCCTGTAACATGCGGGGCAAAAATAATTTCCGCGCCCAGCAACGCGGTCGCCCGGACATTTTCAATGACATTGTTGTCATAACAAATCAATATGCCACACTGCCATCCCTTCAGGTCAAATACTACATACTCATCACCCGCTGACATGTATGGACTGATAAAAGGGTGGAGTTTACGATATCTGGCGATTACTTCGCCTTCATTTACGCAAATATAGGTATTAAAAATCCGGTCCCCATCCACTTCGACCAGCCCTGCTAAAATGGCTATTTCATGTTCCTCGGAAATGCTGATCAATTGCCGGCAACTTTCCCCTGCCGGCACTTCCTCTGCCAAATCCAGCACCTGATTCCTGTCCAGGTTTTTAAAAAATGTATAAGCGGTTATCGACATCTCATGGAAACTAATGACATCCGCGCCTTTCCGGCTGGCCTGCCGGGCAAGTTCATGAATTACCGATAAATTATAGGCTTTGTTTCCGTTCTTTGGTTCAAATTGAGCGACGGCAATAGTAAGGTCTTCCATGTTTTGTCAAAAGCTTTGCGAGCTCCTTTGCGGAGTAAAAAT
Source organism: Agaribacillus sp. DX54 (assembly GCF_056858335.1). Taxonomy (NCBI): domain Bacteria; kingdom Pseudomonadati; phylum Bacteroidota; class Cytophagia; order Cytophagales; family Splendidivirgaceae; genus Agaribacillus; species Agaribacillus sp. DX54. The sequence continues at coordinate 191,361 of NZ_JBXEQE010000003.1, read as the reverse complement.
AACAGTATTCTTTTAATTTAAGAAATACATTAAGACGATTATTTTAAACCTCTCCGGTACGGAGTCGAAGGGATATTATAGTTTTTTATTAAATTTCCGCGGCCTTTGGTTGGAAACTACATTGGGTAAAGGGTATTTAGTCAAATGTTATGTAGTCAGGCCAGTGCTTTGCCAATGTATGTTTGTTGTGAACGTTAAACTAACAATGAAATATCAAAAGATAATACTGGTAACTTTATTACTTCCTCATTTAGGATGCTCAGTGACCAAATTACAGGAAAGAGGAAATGTCAAACCCAAATATTTTTATTCTAAAATTGAGTTTGAAACCTATCAATCAGTAATAGCCTTTGATGTCGATATCGATGGACAAACTAAAAAATTCCTTTTAGATACCGGTGCGGATTTAAGTTTGGTGCAAAGAGATACAGTGAAAGGGCGGGCATCAAAATATTCAGGCGCTTCAAAAAGGAAAATGAAGTTAGGGCGGGAGGTAGTGCCATTGATCCGGATTGGAAACACAAAATTCACCGACACTTACGCACTCAACGGTGATTTGGTTGGACTCAAAGAACAAATCCCCAACTTTGGAGGATTAATTGGGCAACCCATTATTAAAAAATCGAATTGGCTTATTAATTACCCCGGCAAAAAAATTGAAATATCAAATGCAAACCTGGTGGGTGAATCTTTTAAAGAGATCGAAATAATAAGGAAAGATGGATCACCCTTTACTTTTATTGAGATGAGTGGCGAGAAATATCAGGTGATGATTGATTTTGGAAGTTCATCGACCCTCAATTTACCGGAAGGCTCGAAGTTTGCGGAAGATGTGGCTAAAATCGTTGAACTTTCTGAAAATACAAGGGACAGATACACCCTGGGCGGATTGCAAAAAACGCAAGAAAAAGTTGGGGTAATACCCGAAATTCGATTGGGGGAATTTGTATTTGAAAATGTCGATGTGAATATTAACCCTTCAAGTCAACCGCGAATTGGAATAAGTTTTTTTAAGGATTATTTTATATATATCGATAATGCCAATGGCGGCGTCTTCAAATTAAAGAAAAGTGCTGCTCAATAGTGAGGTTAGGGATACCGGCTGTAGCTATATCACAATTCGCAATATAATGAAAATCAGCGATATAATTATCATTTAAGGAAAACCTGGATCATTTTTGCCTTAAATTTTAGCCCGGAATCCACCCTTGCTTTTTAATCGAAGTATTTGAAATGTAATGGGCGTTTTCTTTGAAATCTAAAAAAGAGAACATGTGCCTTTTAACGCCATCTGATGGTAACAGCAGGAACCAAGGCAGGTATACAGTTGTGTTTGTCCGTTTATATTTGTAAGTTGTCATATGCCGTTAAACATAAGGTAGCGCCACTATGAAACCAGTAATCATTCGTTTTTGTGTTTCCCTGCTTTTTTCTTTTCTTTTTTATGCCTGCAAGGTTACAACCAATGTCAAAGTAGATGAACTCTTTGCCGCCTGGAATAGTAACAAAACACCAGGAGCAGCAATAGCGGTGGTAAAAGACGGATCGATTGTATACAAAAAAGGATATGGCAGCGCTAACCTGGAATACAATATTCCTGTCACACCGTCCACCATATTTCATATCGCTTCGGTTTCAAAACAGTTTACTGCTTTTTCAATCCTGTTGTTAGAGAAAGAAGGTAAACTTTCTTTAGAAGATGATGTCAGAAAATATATCCCGGAAGTACCCGACTTTGGAAAGGTCATCACGCTAAAACACCTCGCTTCCCATACAAGCGGCCTTAGGGATCAATGGAATTTGCTGGCTTTGGCCGGCTGGCGGCTCGACGATGTAATCACCAAAGAACATATCCTGAAACTTGTGAGCCGGCAAAAGGAGTTGAATTTTGACCCTGGCGATGAATTTTTATATTGCAATACAGGATTTACCTTACTGGCAGAAGTAGTATCGAGGGTATCCGGTCAATCCTTTTCAGCATTCACTGATCAAAACATTTTCAAACCTTTGAAAATGTCCAATACGCTTTTTTACGATGATCATGAAAAAATTGTAAAAAACAGGGCTTATTCCTATTATTCAGATAATAATGGATACAAAAAAAGAGTGCTGAGCTATGCCAACGTCGGGGCCACCAGCCTGTTTACCACCGTGGAGGACCTAAGCCTTTGGGCCATGAATTTTTCTTCCTTAAAAGTCGGAGACGCTAAAATGATAGATAAAATGAATGCCATGGCTGTATTAAACAATGGGGAAACATTTGGCGGAGCACTGGGCCAGTTTGTCGGTAAGTACAAAGGTCTGAATGAAATACAGCATGGTGGTGCAGATGCGGGTTATCGCAGCTATCTGGGACGTTTCCCCGATCAGAATTTTGCCGTAATTGTTTTTAGCAATGATGCCTCTTTCAGGGCAGGCATCCTGGCCCATAAACTTGCTGATATTTATCTTGAAACCGAATTTGTCTCCGAGCCAACCGATGATGCAAAAACCGGTGAGACTTCCAATGAAAACGTTTCCGTTGATCCGGAGACGTTAAATACCTATGTTGGAGCATATGAATTACAGCCCGGTTTTACCATTAATATTACAGCAAATAATGGTGAATTATTTGGCCAGGCTACCAATCAACAAAAGGTTTTGCTAAAACCTTTATCCACCACTAGATTCTCTGTTGAAGGCATCGGGGCAATCATCGCATTTTTTCCGGATAGCAGTGGAAAAGTTACCTCACTAAAACTTCATCAAAACGGACAGATCATGGATGCGACAAGAGCCATACCATTTGATAAGTCTACCGTAAATTTAGCTGAATTCACCGGCCAGTTTTATAGCCCGGAGCTGTCCACAACGTACAGCTTTACTCATGTCGGTGATAAACTGATGGCACAACATGATCGTTTGAGCAATATCCAATTAAACCCCATCAAAAAAGACATGTTTTCCGGAAGCGTGTGGTTTTTCGGCCAAGCTGAATTTACAAGAGATTCGGCTGGTATCATTAACGGTTGCCAAGTTTCTTCAGGCCGGGTTAGAAACCTGTGGTTTCAAAAGGTGGATTCTCTGAACACACCATCCCGGATCACAGACTGACAATTACAACCGGTCAAACCAGTATACCTTTTGAGTTCAGGGAAAACGGCCGGTGGCCATACACATTATACCGGATAGCTTGGTGAAGGCTCATTGAAAAAGTAAAACAACTCTGGCCCAAAAACTACCCTATCCCATTGCATCTTTACCACCCACGGTCAGGAGTATTCCGTTATCACAACGATTGAATCCGTTGTGCCTATGGGTATAGGTCGCTCACGCATGATTAGCAACAAACAGGATGTTAATCTTGAGGAATTCACCACGGAACGAAAAGCTGGAACAGACACGGAACAGGGCCGGGTCAAAAGGCGGAATTTGAAAATTGACAACATTGAAGAAACCAAAATGCTTAATTTTTTCAGTGCCACTGGTATTAATTTCCAAAATGTGGCATCTAATGATGCTATAATTTCATCCAAACTCAGTCAAATGGCTGCTAATGGCTGGGAGTTGGTGTTTGTGGTGAGTGGCGTAGAAAGTGACGGAGGAGAGACCGACCTCCAGGGGATTTTTATTACCCGGTATATTTTTAGGCGTTAAGTTTTGTTCTGACTACTGCTTTTTAGATAGCTCCCTGCCGCTCGTCTGGTAATGACCGGTTGACTTGGTAATCCATCCTGGCGACTGGGGATTAAAGTTTTTCATGATTTTATTATCCGGAGAAGGCCAATTTAGTTGAGCAAAACTAACTAAAGAAACTGCAAAGCTGCTTAAGTTATCAGGTAAGCAGAAACAAGAAATCGATTGGCAGGGAGATGGAGGGGAGGAACCAAAAGGTGGTTAAGGAAGAATACCTTTTAACTCAACCTACTTGATAATCTTAATTTTATTCATGTTAATAACCGCTTCTTCGATACCATGCGGAGTAAGGGGATACATAGGAATGATTGCAGCCAGCACACCGACTGTGTATGAGTAGCCCCAGCTTCCAATAGGATCGGGATTGAGCCAGGCGACCTTTTTGAACTTTTCCCGGAGGTCATGCCAATGGCGTAGTGATGCATCACTCAATTCGTAGGGGGCCATCGCGGCATCGCCTATAATAAAAACCGAATACTCCGGGTCTTTGGCCAAAAGCCGGTCAATGGGGAGACGCTCGGTCCTTCTTTCGTTGCCGTAGACGTAATTATAAATGGTGTTGTGATAGTAAAACACTTCCAGATCGTGGGCAAAGCGGGTCTTCATTTTTTTGAATAGTCCGGTCACCTTTTTAATGTGTATATCCATGGAAAACCCGCCGTTATCGATCATCAGGATGATACGCATTTTTTCGGAAATGACATCCTTTTCTTCGGGCAGGAACAAGCCACCCCGCTTTAACCCGTTTTTTATGGTATTTGGAATGTCCAGCGTTTTTGTAGCACTTTCCTCCACCACACCTTTTAAAGCTGCCAATGCAGCATCCACATTGTTGTCACTCAGTGGCTGATCCATAGCTACAGGGAAATACCTCGGATCATCCATCACCATCCGGGCCATCCTGCCTCCACCTTGTCCACCTACCCTTACCCCCCCAACACCTGCACCGCTATGACCATAGGGAGAAATGCCACCTGTTCCAATCCAATGGCTGCCTCCGGTGTGGCGGTCCCGCTGCTGCCGTGCTACTTTATCCATCCTTTTCAAAAGCTCTTCCAGGCTGATATTTCTGTAATCGGCGGCCCGGTCCAACGCACGTGATCCTTCGTTGCCCGACTGTGAAGCCCTATCGGCCATGTTAGGATTATCATTGGCCAAAATGTCCTGACCATCTATAATTTCTTTGATAGCATAACCGGTAAGATGTACCTCATCCAAAAACCGGTTTACCAATCCCCTGATGTCGTTTGCATCTGCCTGCTTTTCTACCTTTAAAAACTCGTCTTTCCATTCCTCAAAGGCCCTGGACCTGGCTACCGCTTCTTCCGGACGCTCCCCGGGCCGGAAATCAACGCTTAGGAAATAGTCATAATAAGCTATGGTAAATGGGCCAATCATACTGGGATCTTTTACGACAATCCCTTTCAACACCAGATAAATGTCACCGAGGGTATGCACAAGCCCGTTTTCCATGCTTTTCCGCAGCAGGAGCAAGGTATTTACATCGGCTGGCACCCGGTGCGATTTAAAAATATGGGGCAGACTGGGAAACAATTCAGTTGAAGTTTGATAAACGGCCGCGGTCAGTGATAAAGTTCCTTTCTACACGCGCCATGTCTTCCTGGGTTTTAACCAGCGCACCAATGCCGGATAGTTTTTTAATCATTTTCAAAGACTCACCTTTGGCAAATGTTTGTAAATACCTGAGCCAATTTAATAACTCCCGGGTGGATGGCGCTCTTTCCAGTTTAAGCCTTCTTAACTGGTAAAACAAGTCGATGGCCAATTGTACCAGTTCTTTATTGGCCCCGGGGTAATGTTTATTGACAATAGCCTGCATGGTTTCGGGGTCGGGGAATTGGATATAATGATAAATGCACCTTCCCTTGAAAGCAGTAGGCAGTTCCTGTTCCCGGTTACTGGTAATCACAATGGCGGGCATGTCCTCCTCGTTCACCTCGATTACCTTGCCTGACTCAGGCATCACAAACTTTCTGTGGCTCAACGCATACAACAGATCGTTAGGGAATTCCCTGGGGGCTTTGTCGATCTCATCGATCAGCAACACAGAATCGGGCGATGTATAAGCCCTGGCGGCTGGTCCGGTCAGCACATAATCATCCAGGTTTTCTGTGCTCCGGTTGCCGGTACTTAGCTTGCTTTTGAGACCTTTTTCCTCCCTTTGGCTGTTGAGCACTTCAATTTGCGAATCCCTGAGGTATTTGACATGATCAAATTTGGCTACAAATTGTTCTACATTACTTTTTGAGCCTACAGGATACACAAAAAGATCCAATTTCTGGCTTGCGGCATATTGCAGTGGTAGCTCGGTTTTACCGGTACCGGGTTCACCCTCTACCAGCAAAGGCATTCCCAGTGTACGCGCCATATGAAAAGCCTGTGCCAATTCCGGATCACAAATGTATTTATCCGATCCTTTCCAATAAGATTTTTCCGCCATTGCAGTATTGTTTTGATGATTTGCAGGAGATGGAACGTTGTTCCCGAATTGCAATTATACAAATCAATTGGGAATTTTTGGTTGGAATCGGGCTCTTGTTTCGGGTTGCGCCAGCTCACCTTTATTTCACCACCAATTCCACATACACCGGTAAATGATCCGAAGCATATCTCAGATTTTTAGAATCGCTCAGAACCGCATACTTTTGGACTTCGATACCGGATTTACTGGTAAAAATGTAATCGATTCGTCTGGTCACCGGTTTATTGAATTGAAAGCCATTAAAAGTCCCTTCCGGTCCGAAAACCACTTCTTTGCTGACCTTTTTGGTGTCATCGAGGTGTTGAGACAGGTACTGAATTGGCTCAGTGCCGGGCTCCAGGTTAAGATCCCCCATTAAAATGTATGGGTGATTATCTTTGTTGAGGCTGCCGATGCGATCATAAATCAGTGTGACGCTGTTTTTTCTGGCCTCTTTACCAACATGGTCAAAGTGTGTGTTAAAAACCCATATTTTTTGTCCGGTTTCCAAATGTTCAAACAGGGCGTAGGTACAAATTCTTTCCAGGGCTGCATCCCAGCCCACTGATATCTTTTCCGGGGTATCCGATAGCCAAAATGTAGAGGATTCAATGGTTTTGAACTTGCTGGCGTTGAAGAATATAGCGCTGAATTCTCCCTTCTTCTTGCCGTCATCACGCCCTACACCTACATATTTGTAACCTGCGAGTTCTTTGTTTATGTAATTCACCTGGTGTGCCAAACCTTCCTGAATTCCAAAAATATCCGGGGCATGGAATTTGATCTGTGCGATCAAAAAATCTTTTCTGGCTTCCCAGCGGTTTTCACCGTCGTTGGGGTTGTCATAGCGGATGTTGTACGTCATCACACTTAGGTGTTGGCTTAGTGCCGGAGTCGAAATATTCAGTATCATAAATACAATGAGCCGATGCATTTTCATTCTATCGATATATTTATTTGATGATCGATTATTTGTAACTGTTTCCCTATCTCAATACCTGCTGATCCCCTTCAAATGATGGATTATTGGTAATATTTTTGGCCTGCTTCGATTTCAGGTCGTACTTATAGATTTCCCAATTTCCATCTTGATTGCTGCTGTAATAAATGTATTTTCCTTTTTTACTCCAGGTGGATAAAAGCTCCCATTTATGACTTTGAGTGATGTTTTCCAAGTCCCCTGATTGCAAATTGTGCAGGTAGATTTCCCGGTTTCCATTGCCGTCCCTGTCGCTGCTATACAGAATTTTCCGGCCGTCAGGAGAAACCTTGGGCGCCGCTTCATTGTGGGGTGAATGGCTGATATTTTTCAGGCCGGTTCCGTCTGTATTGATGGTATAGATTTCAAGGTTTCCGTCGCGGTTGCTGGTAAAAGCAATTTGCTGGCTATCAGGAAACCAATCCGGGCTGAAGTCTCTTGAACTAATGTTTTGTGTTAAATTCCTGGTGTTTTCAAAGGTCATATCTGACAAATAGATATCTCCGTTGCAAACATAGGCCTGCCATTTTCCATTGGGCGAAAGGATACTGTTTTTATCTTTAAGCGTGCATGCCTGTGGCTGCCGGATTTCCTGTCGCTCCCTGGTTTTTAAATGAAGTTTGTAACGCTTAAACTTCCCATTTTCCAGCGCAAGAAAGCTGATTTCATGTTTGTTCATTACCTGTGGTGACCATTGTTTCCATTCGTCACCAGTCAGTTGCTCAATGGTGCTTCCATCATTTTTCATTTTATAAATATTCGAATTGCCATCCCGGTCAGATGAAAAAATGAGGTATTCGGGTCTGGTACATCCTGTTAAGGCTAACAACATGATGATCCGGGAGTACAGTTTTTTCATGGGGTGAGCTTCATTTATTTATCAGGTTACAAAGTCAACGAGGTCTTTCAGCTTTTCTTGTCGTCACAAGATTTGTACCCAAAACCTACTGATCGTTAAAGTTATTGATTTTTAGTCAGGGTCAAAATGATAACAATTGCCAGATGAACTGAAAATAGTACCTTACCTTGTGCCGAACATACTAAATCAATGCAAAACGTTTTTGACAAAATTCTTGGTGTCTTGGTGCCTTTGTGGTTCACCATTTTTCACCAGGGAGGCATCAAGACACGAAGAGGCGCAGAGGTTTTGCCCGATAGAATGAAAATACAACTAAATTCTCAAGTAGTGCAATAGCCACGTCCCGCTTGTGCTCCCTCGTTGTTGAAAGGCATAAGCGTCCCTTGGCTGTAGTGCAACGTTTTTGAAAAATTCTTGGTGTCTTGGTGCCTTTGTGGTTCACCATTTTTCACCAGGGAGGCATCAAGACACGAAGAGGCACAGCCGTTTTCGCCTGTAAAATAAATTATCTTCTCAGGTAAAATGGACACTGGCGAATTTTCGGACGGTAAATGTTGTCAAGATAAGAAAGTAAATAAAGGCAATAAATGCATTGAAAAAAAACGCCTCACCTTCAATAACGTTGTTTAAACCCTGAAAAGCCCAGTGCGTGGGAAGCATCCCGAATAAATGAGAAAAACTGTCAGGCACAAAAAAGGCGATCACCGGTAATACCACCGATATGTTGAAAATCTTGATCCAAACCATGCCGGACATTTTATTGGCCGACAGTGTGGAAATGCCCAGGCAATAAACAGGGACGATGAGTCCGGATAATATTGAAAACAGTAAAGTTAAAAATACAGATAAATCATAAAATGGCTGTAACAGCAATATGCCCCAGGTCAGAACGACCGTAATCAGAAATGGAATCATAAGCCTGAACAGCACAAACCAGATTTTTGATACAGGCAAAACGCCATATACCCTTGCTACCTCCGTTTCCTTTTCCTCAATTAAAACCATACTGTAAATAAACCCGAACATTTGTGTATTTTCAATAGTGGCTACAATCAATACGTAAGGCACATATTCATTGACTGCCTCATATTTGTCGGTTAAGTATGGAAGAAAAACATTGATAACCACAAAAATCAAAGCGGGCAATAACAGGAAAACCCTCAACGACGGATCCCTGAATATCAGTTTGAAATCGGCCATGGATATTTTAATTAATTGTTTCATAGCATCAGACGTTGACAATTTTGGACATAAAGGTGCGGTAAGCCAACCAGTACAGCAACGGGATCCAAAAAACAATGGACGCGTACCCGTAAATGATGGCAGACAGAGACAGGCTGGTATCATGTGAGGCCGCAATCAGGTTCAGGCTGCCTTGCGCAGGCATAATTTTAAAAAGACCGATATCGGTGACTCCGAAGTAGTTGAGAAGTGGTAGGTTGACAAAGATCAACAGAATCGGAATTGATTTCAGCATAAAACGCATAAACGCTGCTGTATAACATACCAGCCAGGCGCCGGCCAGGCAGGAGAGTATGCAAATACCCAAAACGCCGGCAGAAAAATGAATGAAATGAAACGAGGTGCCAACGGCTGCGAAGCCCATTCCCAGTGCGCATACCCAGCCTATAATGGAAAGTGACAACACCCTGGATATCAGATAAAAGTGATAACTGATAGGAGTGACAAACAATGCTGCTACTACCTGCTGGTCTTTTTCCATGATAACAGAAAGGCCGATAAAAAAAAGACCGATGATGGCAGGGTCGTTAAGGATTAACAGGGTCAGTATTTTGTCAGTATTGCCAAGGTCTTTTATCACAAAAAAGAGTAGCGCATAAATGGCGGTTACAACGATACTTATGGTAATGACATTATTTCTTTGCAGAAGGATAAACTGCCATTTAATCTGTTGGATAAGTTCATTCATACTTTTAGTGTTTTACCGGTTACCTGTATAAATACCTGTTCCAGCGTGGCCTCCATGGTGTTAATCCTCAGCAATTGGTTTTCCTGTATGAATTCCAGAAATTGGAGGTTTTTTCCCAGGTTTTCCAGAGAAAATTCGGCTGATTTTCCATCCTTTGATTCAACGCTGACTTTGTTTTCGCCGTGTTGATGTTTTAGTGTGGAGGGGGTCTCGGTAACCCGCAGCCTGCCGTCGACGATAAAAGAGACCCGGTCGCAAATTTCGTCGGCGGTCGCCATGTCATGGGTCGTGATAAAAATGGTCTTTCCCTGGTTTTTTAGGTCGACGATATGTTCCTTTATTTTATGCCCGTTTACCGGATCCAGGCCGGCAGTCGGTTCGTCAAAAAAAAGAATATCCGGATTGTTCATGATCGCACGGATAAAATTCAGTCTCATTTTCATACCCTTTGAATATGCCTCCACTTTCTTGTTCATGCTGTCCTGGAGTCCTACCATTTCAAAAAGATCGGGAATTTTCAGCAGGCGTTCCTTTTTGTAAAAGGAAGAGAATAACTCCAGGTTTTCCTTGCCGCTGAGTTTCAGGTAATGATTGGGAAGCTCAAACCCGACCCCTATGCGCTCAAAATACCCTTTTCCCCATTGATCCAGGGGTTTGTCCTGAATGAAAACTTCCCCACTGAAATTATGCAGTATCTTATAAAGGATTTTTTGTGTGGTGCTCTTACCAGCACCCGATGGTCCCAGAAAGCCGAAGATTTCCCCCTCGCTAATCTCAAAATTTAGCGCCTGTAGTACAGGTTGGGTGCTGCCTGGGTAAGTAAATGAAAGGTTTTTTACTTGTATCATTGGTATTTATTTTTCAAAGGTTTTGCGAAGCAGGTTAATGTAGTCGTCAACAGCACGCATCAGGATTCTGCCTCGCTGTTCTCCGTAGACTGGCTTTCCACTTTTGATATTTTCCTCCAGATTCAGCCCATACATGGTACGCATGTAGTCGCCGATACTGATGCTGACCGTATATAAAAAAAATGCCATGGATTTGACTGGCAAATCATTCCTGAAATGGCCTGTATCCACTTCGTACTGAATCCATGTGCACATGATTTCAATGACCTGATCAAACCATTGCTTTGTCAGTTCTTTCAGCGAAGGCGCATGAATATGCCTGGCGAGGTTGTGCAAAAAATTGCTTTCAAGCGGATGTTCCAGGTCAAACCTGAGGCCCTCCAGGTAAAGGGCCCTGAAATAGGCCCAGAAATCGGGGTAATCATCCCTTTTTATGTGTCCGATATATTTTGCTTTGATAGCGGCACATTCTGATTGCAAAAACAGAAACAAGTCGAGTTTTCCCGCGAAGTACTGGTAAATACTGCCTTTGGCTATGCCCAGGGATTTCACGACTGTGGTAAGGGAAGCATCATCGTAGCTGTTGGTGCTGAATTCCCGAAGGAAGCGGTCTATGATTTTTTTCTTTTTGTCCGGACTGAGTTTGTGAAAGGTTTCTTTTGGCATAGTTTCCATAAAATGACCACCAGGTCACAAATATAAAAAATTTTTAATAAAAGTGACTGGGTGGTCATATTTTGTGAATTAATTATGTTCTTTTTGCGTTTTCGAACCATCACTTCAACGCGTCTAATCAGGTGCTGTCATTTTTTTCCATTTTTCATAGGTTACAATGCCAATCCCTCTATCCATTTATAAACATTTAATTTACATTTGTAAATGGTAACAAATGTTTATTGTACGGTTGGTTGCCTTATTTTTTCTATCTTTAAAGCCATGACCGATATTTTAACCAGATCCCAGCCTGGCCCTCAGGACATACTTAAAAAAGTTTTTGGTTATACCCAATTCCGGGGTCACCAGGAAGCGATTATTGAGAGTATCCATCACAAAAAGGATACATTGGTGTTAATGCCAACAGGCGGGGGCAAATCACTTTGTTACCAAATACCCGCACTGATGGCTTCCGGGATAACCCTGGTCATTTCACCACTCATTGCGCTTATGAAGGACCAGGTGGAGGCACTTAAGCAACATGGCATTGGGGCTGCATTCATCAACTCCACCCAGGACTACCGGGAGCAGGAGGCCATTTTGAGGCAAATTGAACTGGGTGAAATTAAGCTGTTGTACGTCGCTCCGGAGCGGCTATTTTCCGATAACACTTCATTTGTGAGTTTTTTAAAAAGGCAATCTATCTCGTTGGTTGCTATCGATGAAGCCCATTGCATCTCCCAATGGGGCCATGATTTCAGGCCGGAATACCTGAAACTGGGTGAGATGAAAGCATTGTTTCAGCAGGAATTTCCTGTAATGGCCCTTACAGCTACCGCCGATCAGCTTACCAGGCAGGATATTGTGGAAAAATTGCACCTGTCCGATCCAAATGTTTTTGTTTCCAGTTTTAACAGGGAAAATATCCAATACCACATTCTGCCTAAAAACCAACAATATGAACAGCTCCTGCAGTTTCTGAACCAACATAAGGAAGAATCCGGTATCATCTATTGTTTGAGCCGGAAATCCACAGAACAGTTGGCTGAAAGACTGGCTTATGAAGGTTTTTCCGCCAAGCCCTATCATGCTGGTTTGGAAATAAGTGTTAAAAACAAACACCAGGAGGACTTTATAAAGGATGATGTTAAAATCATTGTAGCGACCATTGCCTTTGGTATGGGCATTGATAAATCCAATGTCAGGTATGTTGTTCACATGGATCTGCCCAAAAATATTGAAAGCTATTACCAGGAAACCGGCCGGGCGGGTAGGGACGGATTGTCTAGTCAGGCGGTGTTATTCTACGGTTATGGCGATGTAGCACGTTTACAATATTTTATCTCCATAGAGGGGAACGAGGACCAAACCAGGATCATGACCGAAAAGCTGGAAACCATGGCAAGATTCTGTGAAATAAACACCTGCCGCCGCCAGTTTCTGCTACGGTATTTTGGTGAGGATTTTCCCGATCACTGTGGTGGGTGTGATATCTGTTTGAATACAGTTGAAACTTTCGATGGCACGGTGATTGCCCAAATGGCCCTGTCTGCTGTGGCCCGGCTCAACCAAAGGTATGGTATTAGCTATGTGATTGATTTTTTAAGAGGTTCGCGGTCACAAAAGATCAAAGAAGACGACAGAAAATTAAAAACCTTTGGGAAGGGGGCGCATTTGTCTAAAAACGAATGGAAAAACTATATCGGGGAGTTGGTAAGACAGCATTACCTGGAATTGGAAAAGGGGATGTATCCGGTTTTGAAGCTAAACGATGCCAGTTGGAGGGTATTGAAAAAGGGAGAAAAAGTGAGGCTGGGCCAGATTCAAAACAACTGGTTGGCCGAATCGGTCCCGGAAACTCAGAACTATGAAAAACCCTTATATGATCAGTTATTACAATTAAGGAAAGACTGGGCAAAGGCCCAGGATCTTCCGCCTTACATGATTTTTTCCGATGCTACCCTCAAGGATCTGGCTACTTACCTTCCACTTCATGAATGGCAACTTTATAAAATTAATGGGTTTGGACAGGTGAAGGTAAACAGGTATGGACGGCCTGTAATGGCACTGATTAAAAAGTATTGTGAAGAAAACGGTATTTCAGGGAGTTGGCATCAGCCACCTGTATCGAAACAACCCGGAAAATACACCGGTGGACCATCTGATACACACAGGGATACCTTACAGTGTTTTAGAAATGGGATGAGCATCGCGCGTATTGCGGCGCATCGAATGTTAACAATCAGCACGATCGAGTCGCATATGGCCAGGTTAATTCAGTTTGGTGAAATTAAAATTAACGAGGTCATGGATCAGAAACGGGTTGACATCATTCAACAGAAACTTGCCAATAATCAAAACTTTGGATTAAAGCCCATTAAGGAGAGTCTGCCCAGGGAGATCACCTACGGCCAAATTAGAATGGTCATCGGTTTTGTAGAATATCAGAAAAAACAAAATTCAGTATGATCGTGCCGTAAAACAGGTAAATTACCCTTAAAACCAATCTTTCCAGGGAATGACAAATGGTAACACCGCCACCCAGATCACAAAAAATACAGCCATACCTCTGGGAAAGGGCGAGCCGTTAACAATAGCTGGGGTCGCCACAAATAGTAACCAACCGCCCTTGTAGATCAGTTGAATGAATAAAACCGGAGAAAATATCATGGGTTTCCACAGTCCAAAAGCCGACAACAATGCAATGGCTAACCACAGGCAGCCTACAAGCCTGACGACCTCTGTGGGTTCGTAAGCATTGCTGAAAACGGTGATTATAGCTGTTTTTGGGAGAAACAAGGAATAAATTCCGATCCACCCGGCCACCAGCAGGTTAGCGGCATAAGTTAACTTCAATGCAACCATCATGTTTTCATTTGTTTTAAGAATTCAATCTCAGGTAACAAACAATTCACCTGATTGTTTGAGATCAGAACGCCGTGTTTAGCTTCTTTAGGAGATTGAGGCTGTTTCATTGATTTTCTCCTGATTTATAACGAACTTAATAATAATAAATAATGATAAACCTAGCTTTAGTAATTATGGGAAATACAAAACTGGATTCCAAAGCGCAGCCAGGTAATGCCACAGTATCGTATACTTCCAAATATCATTTCAACACAAGACCGCATCATGAACCGCTGCGTGTGCTTTCAGAGGAGGACTGGAAGTTTTGGAAAAACAATGGTTATGTGGTGGTGAAGCAGGCGGTACCAACCGGGAATATTGAAGCCCTAGTAAATCTTATCTGGGAGTTTGAGGAAAAAGATCCGAAAGACCGTACGACCTGGTACCGGACCACCAACACCAAACGGGCGATAAAAATGACTGAGCTCAGGGGCACCGGTATGGTAGAGGTATACAACCATCAGACCCTCTGGAACAACCGCCAGCATCAAAGGGTATATGACGCCTTTGTGGATATATGGGGAACAGAGTCCCTTTGGGTGTCAATAGACAGAGCCAATTTGAACCTGCCACACCCCCGGCGGCAGGGAACGCCCAGCTTTATACACTGGGATATCGATACTTCACTCGACCCCAAACCGGTGAATGTGCAGGGTGTTTTAGCCCTTAACCAACAGACTGACCCCCAAATGGGTGGTTTTCAGTGTATCCCGGCTTTATACAGGGAATTTGACGCATGGGTAAAAACCCAGCCTGCTGACCGGGATCCTTTTAAACCTGATATCAGTGGGTTTGAAATTGAAAAAGTTGCCCTCGAGGCAGGAGATTTATTGATTTGGGACAGTATGTTGGCTCATGGCATCAGATCTAATTTATCCGATCAGCCCAGATTAGCGCAATACATTGCTATGACACCTGCCCGGCAAGACAATGAAGAACTAAGACAATGGCGTGTCAGATCGTGGCGAGATCGAATCATCCCCGAAGGTTACCCTTTTCCGGGAGATCCGAGAAACTGGGAGCAAACCAGGTATCGACGGGCAAAGCTTAGCGAATTGGGGGAAAAACTGCTAGGTTTACAATTATGGTAAAGCCTGCAAAGGTTTTGCTACGATGGCTGAATGTTTTTATGCAGCAATGCTTAGCAGTACAATCATCGGCACCACCCCGCGCAAAATACGGATTCCCGATATCCGGGCAGAATATACCCTGACGTAAGTAGACACATTGTCGGGAACTTACGAAATCCGGATCTTAAAAGAGCGTTGGCCGTTTTATGAAAAAATTAAGACAGACACGGCTCACCGGACCATTCCGGAAGCCCTGGCCGGAGCCCTTGTAGTAAAACAACTAAGCTGGGACCGGGCTATGGAAAAACTTTACCAGTATTATCACCAAAAAAACGACTTTCAAAATACACTGCGAGTCGCAGAGGCCGTGATTATGGAACACCCGTATGAG
Source organism: Agaribacillus sp. DX54 (assembly GCF_056858335.1). Taxonomy (NCBI): domain Bacteria; kingdom Pseudomonadati; phylum Bacteroidota; class Cytophagia; order Cytophagales; family Splendidivirgaceae; genus Agaribacillus; species Agaribacillus sp. DX54. Next base: position 175,566 of record NZ_JBXEQE010000003.1, on the reverse strand, counting down.
GCGTCGTTCTATGCTAAGGCAGGAAGCATTTGTTTACGTCTGAAGGACTTTGAAAAGGGAGCTGTTTACTTTCGGAAGGCCTACAAATACGAACCATCCCCTGCATATGCCCGTTTTGCAGCATTGTGCCTTATTCATCGAAACCGGTTAGTACAATCCCTGGAGTTTTTGAGGGATGCCGCAAAAGACAATCGGGCTGATCGGACCACTTTAAGGTTATTGGCTGTCATTCAAAACATTATGGCATTGGAAGACACCTTAAAAGTGGAAAACGCCAACATTCATCTGCTTAATCAATTAGCCGGAAGTTATTACTTTATTGGGTTAGAAGATAAAGCCAGAACCCTTGTCGACAGGATTCCGGCCATAGAGCCTTCAAACAAAAGGTCGCTAAAACTGCTACAGCAAATGGATCGAAGCAGCAAATAAACCCATCGCCTCTCCCCAAATCATTTTAATCTTTCGAGCATATCCAGGATATCGCCCGGCTCTGCCCGGTTGCGATATTCCGCATCTAAGAAAGCATACCGGATCACCCCCTCATTGTCGATTACGTAAGTTGCTGCCAGCGGAAGTTCATGGCTGTCATCACCATTATAACTTTCCAGATCAAATGCCTCTTTGTATAGGTTGGCCACCGCTTCATTAAGCTTGAAAACAATGCCATATTTTTTGGCCACCTTATTACCTGTATCACTCAATACTTCAAACTGCAACTCGTGCTTTTCACGGGTCGACAGTGAGTTGTCTGCCAATTCAGGTGTCAGGGCAATGAGACTGGCTCCGGCATTTCTAAATTCCTGCAAATGTTGCTGCAGATGCCTCAAAGTTATGTTACAATAAGGACACCAACCACCCCTGTACCAGGTAAGTATCACCGGTCCTTTTTCAAGTACTTCACTTAATCCTACCTCCTTGCCCGTAGCATTGGTTAACCTGAAATCCGGTGCTTTACTCCCCACCTGAAGTGCATGTTCTAAAATACCACTTTCCCGAACTTCCGAAACGCCTTCATTGTAAATGACCTTCGTCGCCTCCGGAGCTGTTGCCTCCCACTCCAAACGTTTCCCCTCAAGCGCTACTCTCAGTACCGATGAGCTATCTTTCATCAAATAATCATTCATTTTTCACATTTAATAATTACAACCCAAACCCAATAACCAAAAATAAAAAGAAGCGTGAGCCCCCCAAACCCACACTCACACTCACACTCACACTCAATTTGGTTACTCAACTATCAAAGTATATTGTGGTGTCGGATTCAAAGGACAGAAATATACATACTCACCTTTTTCCAACGTCACTTCTTTCGATGATGCGGTTTCTCCCGCTTTGATTGTCTTTGACAGATAGGCCTGTTTTATATGGTCATCCATTTCAATATTCGCCTTTTTGGGAGCCAGCACAAAGCCAACTTCGTGGTCTACATCATTGTTGGTAACTTCGAAAACGTAAGTTCCCGGTTTTACTTTTAAGGTTTTAGTTTTAAACTCACCCGGCGTTTGTTCCAGTTTTACTGTTTTAACCTGATCCTGGGCTAAAGTTGCAAAGTTCACCAAGAGCCCTGCAACAGCAAATAAAATTTTAATTCTTTTCATGATTTCAGAGATATTAAATTTAAATAGTTTGTGTTTTTAATTCAGGTGCCACTGGAAAGTCAATAGGAATTTTTGTGGCACCGTGCAGAAAATTGCTGATGATCTTGTCTCCGATTACTACAATGACATCCACCAGATTTTCCTTGGTATAACCGGCATTCAAAAAGCTTTCTAAAACTTCTCCGTCCGGTTTGCCCCGGTTAACTGTAATGTTTTTTACAAACCTGGCCAAGGCATCCAATTTCACGTCGAACGAGGCTTCTCCCGAGCGAATTTCAAGAATTTCATCATCGGTAAAACCATTCATTTTACCAAGGGCTGTGTGAGCGCTTTGGCAGTATCTACAATCATTAACCTGGCTGACCACCAGATTTATTACCTCCCGCTCCTTGGCTTTGAGCGAGCTTTTCCGGTTTTGCAAAGCCAGATAATCACCTAAGGCAGTATCTGAGTAAGCATAAGTGGCATAGAGGTTTGGAACAAAGCCAAGACCTTTTTGCAGATTGTCAAAGATGGCCTGATTATTAGCTGAGACCTCTTGTTTTGTAGGAACTGAAAATTGTGTCATTTTTGTATCTGTTAAAGTTTTAAAATTGTTTATTTAACTTTTGATACAATTTTACGGCACATAGCAGTCCGGGTAATAGGTCACATTTCCCTAAGCATTGTCAATTTTTCCCTAATTCACTACTTTTTGAGATCTTTTAAAATCAGATGGGGTGAAAGCCATGATTTTTTTAAACATTTTGTTGAAAAGTGTCACATCCTCGAAGCCTAGCTCATAGGCAATTTCCTTGGATGTCATGTCAGTGTATACCAGTAAACGCCTGGCTTCCAATACAATTCTTTCATGGATGATTTGCAATGGTGATTTTTTATTGTACAGTAAAAAGTAATTGGAAAGTGTTTTCGGTGATTTGTTCAGCATTTCAGCGTAGTCACTCACCTGTTTTTTGGTTTTATAGTGAATATCCACCAATACATTAAATTGACGGACGATTTCAACCTTTGAATTATGCAGCTCTTTGGTAATTAATTGCTTCTTGGCCATGCGGGTGCACTTGATTATCAAACGCTTCAATAACATTCTCAACATTTCTCCCTGAATGTTGTCCCTCGTTCCGAACTCATCCAGGAAAACCTGGTATAGCGTCTCGAATTTTTCGACTTCGGAGCTCTCCAGCGTAATAATAGGAATATCCTGAGTGCCGAAAAATATGATGCCATTGCAGGAAACTTCATCGTCATGATCCTGAATACAATAGAATTCACGGTTGAACATGAATACCACCAAACCATCGGCCGTACCCTTAAAGGATACTTTTTGCAGGTAGGTACTGGTGGTGATCTGCTGAGGTTTCAGGGTGATTGGGATGTTATCAATGTGGAACGTTATGTCTCCGTTACTCCTGTTCCAAAGGATGTTAATCAGTCCGTTTTGTGAAAAGTAATTATTGTTGACGTGCTCCAATTCATCGGTTAGGTGAAAAATTGCGTCCAGTTTGTTTTCTTTAAATTCCAAATGCATGGGAGTCGAATTCCATGTTGTTTAAAACATATTCGTTATAGCATGATGCAAAGTCAAACTATAACTGAAATAGAATTTCCGAATAACCTTAGGTTAAACAGTGATACTAACACCAAAATTACACCAATAATTCCCTGGGGTTTAAATTAGTAATTTCATTCCGCTGTTGATAAGGCTTCCATCGGTTTTCTGCTTTTTTGAAAACGAATCCAAACGGCTCAACAGCCGTATGCCTCCCAAACGGTTTCTCTTTTGATAGCGCTTTTGATCTTTCCCGTTCCTTTGGCATAGCAGGCCCCCAATACCGCATCATATTTTCCTGTTGGTTTGGCCAGTTGTATCGGTTCCTCCCGCTTCTGTAGCTCGATAGCAAAAACCCGGATATAATCATAGTTTCCTGCTTTTTTTGGGTCGACCTGCTCATCGAACCGGTTGGGGACCAGTGAGGATTTACAGAAGTCCGTCGCGTTTAAAATGAGATTTTTGGCCAAAGGAATGAACCGTAGCTTTTTATGGGTTTTTTCTCTATCCATCTTGTAAAAGCTTTGAATACAATAGGGCTAATGGCATGCTAGCTCATGCACCGGGTTTTCCTTTGAGAAATTCGTCACTGAAATGTTGCCGTTTTTTCTCTTTACTGAATTTTTCAATATTGTAAGCCTGTGATTCACCCTTTGGAATGGATAAACTTTGCCATTCCTTCCGCTTTATCATCTTTCCTATAAAAACTATTTGCCCCACATGATAAGCGTAATGTGCCAGTTGACGGTTAATGGCTTCGAAAACCGTATATCCCATATTCCGGATATAGACGATTTTTTCCAGGTCCTTCTCTTTCAGGTTTTTGATGGCCATAAACAGGCAATCCCAACCTTTGTCCCACTTTTCCTGGAGTTCCGCTCTCGTCCTGATCAGGTCTTCAAATTCCTGGTCTCTTTTGCGCCATGGCTTCTCTCCGTCACTGATGAGAAAGTCAGTCCACCGCGACAACATGTTGCCACTCAGGTGATTGACAATGATGGCAATACTGTTGGCTTCCTCTACCTGTTTAAAAAGCGCCTCTTCATCCAACTGATCGAAGGTTTTTTGACCCAACAGCCGGTAGTAGGCCAATTGTTTGATGATACTGGGTAAATAAGAATTACGCATTTTCTCTCTTTTATACAAAAGCGTTGGGCTGAAATAGTTATTTCCGCCCATGCCTGCAGGATTATGTATTAAAATTAATCGAAATATTCGACAGTGAAAACAATTTATTGATTTATATCGCTTCTTCTGTTAACAGTAACTTAAGGTATTCTTTTTAAATGCTGTGGAGCCACTTTTTTGTATGGCAGTGACTCAAGTTAAATGAGTCATAGTATGACTCCAAGTCATACTATGACTAGTCGCGTTAAAACCACCTTGCTATTTTAAGAACTTCTTCCTACCCATGATCAACGATTACAGGTGTTTTTTAGCCATTGATCTTTAAAATAATGGGATTGAAAGCTTTGGAAATGATCAAAACCCTGTCACCTGTTTTCAAGCCTTTTCTTTCTGCTTCGGAAGCAATTACTTTAATAATTTGATGGCCTATCAGTACGCTTACCACATATACGATGTCATTGGGTTCGATATGCAGTACGGTACCAGTGATTTTATATTTACCACTTATTTCCTGATAAGCAAAAACCTCCTGAGGGGAGCCTTGTCTGACAAATTGGCCCTGATCCAGGATGAATATTTTGCCGGCCAGCTTAAAAATCTCGGCCATATCGTGTGTAACCAGGATGGTGGTAAGGTTGAATTGATGGTGAAGCATTAGGAGGTAATCCTGCATTTTAACCCGCATGCCTTCATCCAGGGCTGAAAGCGGTTCATCGAGCAACAGGATTTCGGGTTGTCTGACCAAGGCCCTGGCAAGTGCCACCCTTTGCTGTTGACCACCGGATAATGTATCTGGTTTCCGGTGCTGCAGTTGGGTTAAGCCGGTAACATCCATGAGCTCGGCTATTATTTTTTCCGGTTGGCCCTTGTCCAGGGCATATCGCAAGTTTTGCCTGACTGTCATATTCGGGAAAAGCGCGTAATCCTGAGACACAAAACCAACTTTCCTGTGCCTGGGTTTGACATCGATGCGTTTTTCACTGTCAAACCAGCAGCTATTATTCACCTCAATTTTGCCACTATCGGGTTTAAACAAACCTGCAAGCATTCGTAAAATCGAAGTTTTTCCCGCTCCTGATACGCCATAAATCACTGTAAGGTCTCCGGGGTGAATCTGGCTATCGACTTCGAGTGTCATTTTGCCATGAGCGCCCTGAAGCTCCTTTTTCAAACGAATATCGATCATATTCTCCTTTTTAAGGCGTAACCATTATTGAGCAGGAAGACCGTAAAAAGAATGACAAAAGTCACAATAAACAATACCAGTGAATAAGTATTGGCAGTAGGATAATCCAGGGCCTCTACCCGGTCATATATGGCGATAGAGGCCACCCTGGTCTCTTCCGACAGGTTTCCTCCGATCATTAAAACCACCCCAAATTCCCCAATGGTATGTGCAAAGCTGAGCACTACCCCTGTCAGCAAAGCCGGTTTCATGTTTGGCAGCAATACACGATATAAGGTGGTCATCCGGGATTTTCCGAGCAGGTGTGAGGCCTCTTTCAGGCTTATCGGCACATTGCGGAATCCGGACTGAACCGGATGAACCATAAACGGTAAACTGTAAATGACCGAAGCCACCACCAGACCTTCGAAGGAAAAAACCAAACTGAAGCCAAACCACTCATCCAACCAACGGCCCAATGCGTTGTTAGGGCTGAAAGCTATGAGCAGGTAGAACCCCAAAACCGTAGGAGGCAGTACCAGTGGCATGCTTACCAGGGCCTCGATGACCGGTTTTAGCCGGAACCTGGAGAATGCCAGCCCATAGGCCATAGGAATGCCGATAACCACCAGGACCAAAGTCGTGGTCAACGCCAGCTTAAAAGTTAATGATATCGGACTCCAGTCCATGAATTTTCAATTTTTTCATTAAATATTTGTCCTTAATAGTTGCTTATCGGGTTTTGGAATGACCCAAACTCTTTCAGTCCATTCCATCCATTTGGCAGATAGTTCCTTTACTTTTTCCGGATATTGACCGGCCAGATGATCGATTTCCGTACGATCTTCTTCCGTGTTATACCGTTCCTATTCTTCTAATAGTAACTGCTCGACACGGTCAATTTTTCTCGTTTCTTTGTAAGGTTTGGCAACCGGTTTCCCTTTGCCGACCCCGATAGTTCTGTTGCTTTCATGCGCTCTGTACAAAGCCTGCCTGTTGAAAGGTTCATTGGCGAATAAGGGAACCAGGCAACATGAAAAATAAATTTTTGGCGACTGTTTTTTTTGAAACGGCGCTTCATGATTAATACGTTTTAAAACGTTCATCACATGACATGTGAAACTACTGATTCTTTTGTGCAAATCAAACAGGTCCATATCCCAGACCCTATGCCAAAATAAAATACCAGCGATTAATAGTTGTTTGTTCTCAAAATAGCTTTCTGTTTCTTTTAAATTTTGTTACTTTAGGCGCTAAATTTATTCAGTTTGAGTACAAGTTCTAATTTCAGGGGTCCTTTTATCACCATTACCTTTTTGTTTTTCATGTGGGGATTCATCACCGTGATGAATGACGTGCTGATACCTCATTTGAAATCAGCGTTTGAACTAAACTACGTTCAGGCCTCATTGGTTCAATCCGCTTTTTTTGGTGCTTTTTTTATCATATCCCTCCTTTACTTCCTGATTTCGGTGTTTAGGGGTGACCCTATTGCCAAATTTGGTTATAAAAACGGGATTATCATAGGCCTGATACTATGCGGTTTAGGGTGTTGTTTGTTTTATCCCGCCGCCGAATTTCAGAAATACGGATTTTTTCTGAGTGCCCTTTTCATTCTGGCTTCCGGGGTTACCATTCTGCAAATTGCTGCCAACCCCTATGCGGCGATTTTGGGAAAACCCGAGACGGCATCCAGCAGATTAAATCTTGCACAAGGATTCAATTCGTTCGGAACCACCCTGGCACCGATTATCGGGGCCATACTGATTTACAGGGTTTTCTCCGATGGTACTATTACAGTGGACTCCCTTAAGGCGCCTTACGTGATTTATGGTTGTCTTTTCTTTTTCCTGGCTATATTGATCAGGTTTGTGAATCTCCCTTCTTTTGTTAATGAAGAAGTGATCGAAAAAGGGGCCCCCGTTTTTAAGTTTCGCCATCTCATGCTGGGTATGATAGCTATTTTTACTTATGTGGGTGGTGAAGTGTCGATAGGCAGCTTTCTCATTAATTTTTTTGCCATGGATAATATAATGGGACTGGAGGAAGTGGAAGGAGGAAGATACCTTTCCTATTATTGGGGAGGCGCTATGATCGGTAGGTTCCTGGGGTCTGTATCCATGGGTAGCCTTACAGATACGGCAAGAAAATATTTTATTATGGCAGGTTTGTCTGTTATCGGTTTTTTGGTAGTGTATTTTGTCACCAGTATCAATAATGATGGCGGAGAGTTTTACATTAGTTTCATCCCCTTCGGTGAAATTTACTTGTTTGTTTTCTTTTTGGTACTGAATTATCTGGCGTTTTTTATTAGTGGATCGAACCCGGCCAAAACATTGTCCTTATTTGCCTTAATTGTGATCAGTTTACTGGTGATGGTCATTTTTACCAACGGTAAGATCGCTTTCTGGAGTGCCATTGCCATCGGGGCATTCAACTCTATTTTATGGTCAAATATTTTTACCCTGGCTATCAAAGATTTAGGCAGGTATACAAGTCAGGCTTCCTCACTCCTTGTCATGATGATTGTAGGAGGCGCCCTTGTACCGCCATTGCAAGGGGCCCTGGCTGATGCGTTAAATAGTATACAGTTATCTTTTTTGGTGCCGCTGTTTTGTTATGTTTATGTGTTATCCTATGGGTTATGGGGACATAGCGTTGTTGAAACAGAAGAATCCATACAACAATTATCGGAACGAGTGACCTAATTTTTTAAAAAAATGTGGAATACCCTTAACTTTTACAATACAATAGCTTTTTGCCTTTTGCTGGCCTGCATGCTTTCCTGCGCACATCAAAACAGACAATCTGCCAGGGTGGAAGAATCGCTCGTACAGTTTGTGGACCCTTTCATCGGTACCGGCGCCCATGGACATACTTATCCAGGGGCGACTGTTCCGTTTGGCATGGTTCAACTCAGCCCGGATAATGGGATTTCAGGCTGGGATTGGTGTTCGGGGTATCATTACTCGGACAGTGTCATCGTTGGATTCAGCCATACCCATTTAAGTGGTACCGGAATTGGCGATCTGGCCGATGTTTTGATCATGCCCGCCACCGGCGACATCGATCTGACTAAGGTGATCAATGACCGCAATGACTATGATTTTAAGTCTCGTTTTGATCATAAATCGGAAAAAGCTTCTCCGGGATATTATGAAGTATATTTAAAAGATCAAGGCATTCATGTTGCGCTTACCGCCACCAAAAGAACGGGAATGCATCGCTATGAATATCCTGAAAACGCAAAAAGGCAAGTCGTGCTTGACCTTTCTTACCATGTGAATTGGGATAAACCTACCATGACACATCTGCAATTTGTCAACGATACATTAATTACCGGCTACAGGTACTCTCAGGGATGGGCCAAAGATCAAAGGGTTTATTTTGCTATGGCCTTTTCACAACCGGTAGTCAGCTACGAAACAGCCGATAGTACCGAGAGGCAACCTATTCATACTGCTTATACCGGAAAAAAATTGAAAACATTATTAAATTTTGAAAAAACACAGGGAGATAAATTCCTGATGGTCAAAACCGGCCTGTCTTCCGCTTCTATCGATGGAGCACTCAAAAGCCTGGATGAGGTAAGCGGGTGGCGTTTTGAGGAAACCAGCGCAGCAGCAGCAAAGCAATGGGAGAAAGCGCTGTCCAAAATCCGTATAACATCAGACGACCTGGCGCTTAAACGCACTTTTTACACAGCCATGTATCATAGTAAGCTGGCCCCTGTTATCTTTTCAGATCACAACCAGGAGTATAAAGGCGCAAATGGACAGGTCATGCGTACTAAAGGCTATACCCGTTATGATATTTTTTCTTTGTGGGATACCTACCGGGCAGCCCATCCCTTATTTACCATTTTACAGCCAGACCTCGTGAATGATATGATTAACTCTATGCTGGCCCATTATGAAGCATATGGATTACTGCCCGTTTGGTCACTTTTAGGTAATGAAACCAATACGATGACCGGGTACCACGCAATTCCTGTGATTACTGATGCGTATCTGAAAGGATTCCGCGGATTTGATATTGAACTGGCTTACAAAGCTATGAAAGCCAGTGCTATGCAGGATATCAGGGGTGTAAAGTACTACAAAGAATACGGTTACATTCCTGCCGACCTTAACGAAGAGTCGGTTACTAAAACATTGGAATATGCCTATGATGACTGGTGCATCGCTCAGGTTGCCAGTGCATTAGGTTATCAGGACGATTACAACTATTATATCGAAAGATCCCAGGGCTTCCGCCATCTGTATGACAGTGTTTCGGGTTTTATGCGGGGCAAGTTGAGTGATGGCAGTTGGAGAGAGCCCTTTGACCCTAAAAGATCGAATCATAGGGTGAATACCGATTATACTGAAGGCAATGCCTGGCAACACACCTGGTATGTTCCTCATGATGTGTCCGGGATGATCGGGATCATGGGGGGTAATGATCGGTTTATAGCCAAACTGGACTCCCTCTTTACCATCAGTTCAGAAATAACAGGTGAAAATGTATCCGTAGACATTTCGGGACTTATCGGCCAATATGCTCATGGCAATGAACCCAGCCATCATGTAGCATATCTGTACAATTATGCCGGGGCCCCCTGGAAAACGCAGGAAAGAGTTACAGAAATATTGAATTCTCAATATTCAGACCGCCCCGACGGCCTGTGCGGAAATGATGACTGTGGTCAAATGTCAGCCTGGTATGTGTTCAGCGCACTCGGGTTTTATCCGGTTAACCCAGCCAATGGCCGTTACATCATCGGCAGGCCCCTGCATGAGCAAGCGGTCATACATCTTCAGGATGGTAAGACTTTTACCGTAAAAGCCGAAAACCTGAGCAAGGACAATAGCTACATTCAGTCAGTCACTTTAAATGGTTTAGACTGGGACAAACCTTATCTTTCACATCAACAAATAACTGATGGTGGCGAAATAGTCTTTGTTATGGGAAATAAGCCCAATAAAGCATGGGGTATTACCACTTCAGAAGACATTTAGCCATTCTGCTTCCTACAAAACCATGACAAAAACACTAACGATAAAAACAGAATCCGGCTATCGGCTTATCAGACTTTATAAGTCTGAAACGGTCATCACCCTGAAACTTTCCAAAATCTGTCCAATTTTCAAACACTAACTGTAAATTGTCAATTCCATAACATTTTTTTATCATGAAACGAAAAATAACCATCTGCCTGCTATTGCTGATTATCTGTCTGACAAGTTTTAATTGTGGCAATCAAACAGACAGGCCTGCTCAAAAACAACCGGGTTTTTCAGTAATTGATGGTCATCTCACTGATTGGGTTAACCCTCTCATGGGAACGGACTCAGAGTTTTTACTATCCAATGGCAATACCTATCCAGCCATCGCTTTGCCCTGGGGCATGAATTTCTGGACACCCCAGACAGCAAAAATGGGAGATGGATGGGCTTACAAGTATGATGATTATACGATAAGGGGTATCAAACAAACCCACCAGCCCAGTCCATGGATCAATGATTATGCTGCTTTTGCATTCATGCCAGTTACGGGCAGGTTAAAATACCAGGAGGACGAAAGGGCTTCGTGGTTTTCTCATAAAACCGAAGTGGTGAAACCGCACTATTACAAAGTCTATCTTGCCGATTACGACGTGGAGGTTGAAGTTACACCGACAGAACGGGCCGCGCAATTCAGGTTTACTTTTCCCGAAAGCGATTCCTCTTACATTTTGTTAGATGCGTTTTTTAAAGGATCAAAGGTGCGGATTATCCCTGAGGAAAGAAAAATAGTGGGTTATTGCCGCAACAATAGTGGTGGGGTCCCTGATAACTTTCATAACTATTTTGTGGCTGAATTTGACAAACCCTTTGTAGCGCAACATACCTGGGGTGATGGTTGGAAGTTACAGAAAAACACTACGGATAATGAAGGTGATCATGTCGGGGCCATTGTAGGTTTTAAAACAAAGGCCGGTGAGCAGATAAATGTGAAGGTAGCTTCTTCATTCATCAGCTATGAACAGGCAGCGTTGAATCTGAAAAATGAGATTGGCAATGACTCCTTTGATGAAACAAAGGCAAAAGGCCTGCAGGTGTGGGAAAATGAATTGGGCAGAATTCAGGTGGAGGCTTTTGATACAGATCACATCAAAACATTTTATTCGTGCCTGTACAGATTGCTGTTATTTCCCCGCCGGTTTTACGAATTTGATGAAAACGGCAAAATGATGCATTACAGCCCTTACAACGGAAAAGTGTTGCCCGGTTACATGTTTACTGACAACGGCTTTTGGGATACTTTCCGGGCCGTATTTCCTTTTTTTACACTGATGTACCCGGAGTTAAACGGGCAAATCATGCAGGGTTTGGTTAATACCTACAAAGAGTCAGGCTGGTTACCTGAGTGGGCCAGTCCCGGACACAGAAATTCCATGATTGGCTCCAATTCCGCCTCGTTGATATCAGATGCCTACTTAAAAGGGATCAGAGGTTTTGATGTGGAGGTATTATTTGAAGCCATGCTTAAAAATGCTACGGTAAATGAAGGGAGGCCGGTTAACTCCGTAGGCAGGGCAGGGGTTGATCATTACAACGAATTAGGTTATGTTCCTTATGATGTGGGTATCAACGAGAATGCCGCCCGTACCCTTGAATACGCCTATGCCGATTTCACCATTGCCAAATTGGCAGATGCGCTGGGTAAAAGTGAAGAAGCGGAACGTTTTTTTCAAAAATCCAAAAATTACGCTAATCTGTTTGACCCCACTACGAAGTTGATGCGGGGAAAAAAACAAAACGGGCAATTCCAATCACCTTTCAACCCTTTTAAGTGGGGCGATGCCTTCACCGAAGGAAACAGTTGGCATTATTCCTGGTCCGTTTTTCATGACATACAGGGTTTAATCAATCTGATGGGAGGAAAAAGGGATTTTATCAGTATGTTAGACTCGGTGTTTAGCCTGCCGCCTGTGTTTGATGAGTCCTACTATGGTTTTGTTATTCACGAAATCAGGGAAATGCAAATTGTGAATATGGGACAGTATGCACATGGTAATCAGCCGATTCAACATATGATTTATTTGTATAACTATGCCAATCAGCCATGGAAGACACAACAGAGGGCTAGGGAAGTGATGGAGAAATTGTATAGCTATGCGCCTGACGGTTACTGCGGCGATGAAGATAACGGCCAGACTTCCGCATGGTATGTTTTTAGCGCATTAGGGTTTTATCCGGTATGCCCGGGCACAGATCAATATGTGTTCGGGAGTCCGCTTTTTAATAAAGTGACACTTACTTTGGAAAACGGAAATAAATTTACCATCAATGCTACCGATAATGGCCCTGACAGTTATTACATCCAATCGGCCCAATTGAATGGGAAAAAATATGATCGCACCTGGATTGATCATGAAACGATTCAGCAAGGTGGTATGTTGAATTTGACGATGGGAAAATCACCCCATGAAAATTGGGCGATATCCGGGGATGCGGTACCTTATTCATTAACTCCGCAAGCGGAACAACCATGAATTGAACGGTCTGCTTTTTGCACCTGAATTTCGAACAATAAGGTAACTGGATATTGGATATTACAGGAATAATCAGGGAAGCCTGCGTGGAGACGGTAGCCCAGGCTTTAAAAGCACAACAGCTTGGCGCAGACAGAGTAGAACTTTGCAGCAGGCTGGATTTGGACGGGCTCACGCCTTCTGAGAAAACAATCACTGAGGCCGTAAATTCGTTACAGATACCGGTAAAAGTCATGATAAGGCCCCGGGAAGGAGATTTTGTCTATAACTCCGATGAAATTGCCACTATGCTTCGAAGTATCGATTATTGTAAAATCAATAAGGTAAGCGGGATAGTGGTAGGGGCGCTGGACCACTCAGGTAACCTGGATTTGGGGGCTATTCGCCGACTGGCTGAGAAGGCAGCGCCCCTGCCTGTTACTATCCACAAAGCCATAGATCAAACCAATGATCCCGTGCAAGCCATCGAGCAATTGAAGTCCTTAAACAACGTCGATGCAGTGCTGACTTCAGGAAAAGCATTAACAGCGGAGGAAGGAAAGGAAATGATTAAAGAGATGATCCGGGCCGCAGGAGATGATTTGAAAGTGGTCGTGGCAGGAAAAGTCAAATATGATAACCTTGCGCATCTGCACAGGGAAATCAATGCCACGGAATATCATGGCAGAAAAATAGTGGGATAGCCCGATAATTGCAATCAATCCGGTGATAACATGACCTCATTGGTTTTTACAAATGCCGACACTTCATGGCCAGGCTGTAGGTGAAGCTGGTCCACAGCATGACTGGTGATAATAGCCGTTACCTCATGGATGCCAAAGGATAATTGTAATTCGCTCAGCAGCTTTCCTTTGTTGATGGCAAGAATTTTGCACAACATCCTGTTTTGAAGGCTGATAGGGTGGGTGGTGCTATGACCGATGATCACTTCTGTTTCTTTAAAGAGGATTTTAACCCGATGACCCATTTTTAAATAAGTGGTGGTTTGAGGGGTTTCCACTACAATTGATTTGAATTCGATATGCGCCACATCAATTTTTACCAAAGAAATGTTGCCTTCGGAAGTGACCTCTTTTATATTTCCCGGCAAAGAATTCATTTTTTAACCGCTGTTTCGTACCCAAAGCCAGCCAGAATCTTACGGCCTTGCGCCGAAAGTAAATATTCGAAAAACTTTTGTGATTTTTCCCTGTCACCTTTCGGATTTTTTAAAACTACCACTCCCTGCCGGATAGGCGGATAACTCATGGGATCAATCTCTACCCACCGGCCTTTTTCCTTTAATTCCGGGGCTAAAACTACTGATTTGGCCGTGAATCCCAGTTGGGCAGCGCCGGTTAACACAAACTGGTTGGTCTGGGCAATGCTTTCGCCGGAAACGATTTTTTCCCTGATCGATTCAAACAGGTTGAAATACTTCAAGGCCGCCACCGCTGCCTGCCCGTAAGGGGCGATTTCGGGATTGGCTACCGCCAAATGCGTAACATTTTCCGAGGATAGTGAATCCAGGCTCAGGGAAACATCATTTCCCAGCGTCCACAACACCAACTTTCCATAAGCGTATACCACCGGCTCAGTTACCGCAAAGTTTTTTTCATAAAGTTTTGCAGGGTATTTCATATCGGCTGATACAAAAATGTCAAAAGGTGCCCCCTGCTGAATTTGTGCAGTAAGTTTGCCCGAAGAGCCTACAATGACTTCTGTTTCAATACCCGTTTTTTCTTCGAAATCCTGTGATAGCGCCTTCATGGCATACTGTACATTGGCAGCAGTGGCAACCCGTAAGGGGGGTGAGCCGCCAGGGCCACAAGCCTGTAAACTTAACAGGGCCAACAGTAACAGAAAGCAGGAATAAAATTTCATGACTTCAATCATTCAGGATCATTCAAGGTTGATAAAAAACCATTGGCAATCATGCTATGAGCATAGGGCTCATACAATTATACCCAAATTTCCTGACAGATAAACTTATCCTACTCAAATTGTCAGGGCTTATTTCTAAATTTGCCAAATGAAACTTATCGAATGTCCGCGGGATGCCATGCAAGGATTACATGGATTTATTCCAACAGATGTAAAGGCCAATTACATCAACCAGCTATTGCAAGTGGGTTTTGATACCATTGATTTCGGGAGTTTTGTCTCGCCTAAAGCCATTCCTCAGCTTCGCGACACCTCAGAAGTGCTGGAAAAGCTTGATTTATCAGTTGGCCGGACCAAACTTTTGGCCATCGTAGCCAACCTCCGGGGTGCCCGTGATGCTGTGCAGTTTGAAAAAATCACCTATCTGGGGTATCCCTTGTCGTTGTCAGAGACATTTCAGCAACTGAACACTAACCGTTCTATCGCCACTGCCATGGCCGATTTGCAGGAAATTCAAAACCTTTGTCAAAACCACAATAGACAGTTGGTTACCTATTTATCTATGGGTTTCGGTAACCCTTATGGTGATCCGTATAATACCTCCTATATCCGGAACTTCGTAGAAAAGCTTGCTAATATGGGCATTGGTACCATCTCCCTGGCCGATACAGTGGGCGTGTCCAATACTGAAAGTATTGACTACATTTTTCAAAACACCATTCCTCAGTTTCCCCATATTGAGTTCGGGGCCCATCTGCATGCCAGTCCAGGGGATATCCGGTCGAAGGTAAAGGCAGCATGGGAAGCAGGTTGCAGACGATTTGACGGGGCGATCAAAGGCTTTGGAGGATGCCCGATGGCTGAAGATGAACTGGTGGGAAATATGGCTACAGAGGAAATGCTGTCATTTTTTGATGAAATCAGTGTCGAAACCGGCCTCGACAAAACTGCTTTTGAGCAGGCCCTTCAAATGGCTCCGTCAGTATTTGGCTAATCAGGTCAAAATGACCATTTTCATTGAAAAGATTGAATATTTTTGAAAACCATACACCCATATGAGGCATTGATTTTTTAAGTGGTTTAAATAGGTGGTTTATCCTTTATTTGGCAAAAAAAACTGTTAAAAATGTGTTTTAAACAATTAATCTGGATGTTTTTTTTGGTGATGACCTTCATGGAGGTCAATGCCCAGGAGGGTCAGCTTTTAGCCAGCGGGATGCAGCATTTTGAAAAAGAGGATTATAAAAATGCACTCTTAAAATTCAATAAGGTCATTGAAGCCGATAAGGCCAATGCAGATGCTTTTTATATGAGGGGACGGGTGAAACAAGTGCTGGAAGACTTTCACGGGGCTATGAAAGATTTTAACCATGCGATCAGTATTGATCAGAAAGTTGCCCACTACTATTTCGACAGGGGAAATATCAAATACGAATTACAGGATTATTACGGGGCTATTTCCGATTATTCACAAGCCATTGCACTGGATGTAACGCATGTAGATGCTTACTTCAAAAGGGGGAAGGCCAAACACCAACTCGAAGCTTACCAGGATGCTATCAACGATTGCACTAAAATACTGGAAATTAATTCCAATAATGTGGATGCTTACTACTTACGTGGTATTTTAAGAATTGAACACGGGCAGTTGGAACAAGGCTGCCTGGATCTCAGCAAGGCAGGTGAGCTGGGCGATTTGAAAGCTTATGAGGTGATTAAGGAAAGGTGCAATTCCAAGCGGTGAAGCCAATAGGGGGGAGTGAAAAATAAAAATAATTATTTGACCGGTGATGTCGGGAATTTAAGTGAAAGTTTGTTTCTTTAAGTATTGATTTAAGGAATACAAATTTTTTACTATGAGTGAAGGAAACGTTCTATTCCCCGCCTTTTTTAAACTTCATCAACTAAGGTTATTGATTGTAGGCGGGGGTTTTGTTGGCCTGGAAAAACTGGAAGCAGTTTTAAAAAACAGCCCGGAAGCGAATGTCACACTGGTGGCAAAAGAGATTTTACAGCCAAAGATCAGACAGTTGGCTGAGGAACACCCTACGGTGAAGCTGGTGGAACGAAAGTTTAAAAAGAAGGATCTGGACAAAATGGACCTGGTTATTCTGGCTACCAACCGAAGGGAACTGCATGAGAAAATTAAAAAAATAACAGCCAAACGCCATCTTCTGACCAATGTGGCCGATACCCCCGACTTATGCGACTTTTATCTGAGCTCTGTTGTGAAAAAAGGGGATCTTAAAATTGCCGTTTCAAGCAATGGTAAATCACCGACACTAACGAAAAGGATCCGGCAATACCTGGAAGAGGCCCTGCCGGATGATGTTCAGCAATTATTGGATAATCTTGAAGAGCTCAGGTCCCGCTTGAAAGGTGATTTTGAATACAAAGTGAAAAAACTGAATGAAGTGACGCAGGACTGGTTGGATAAACCTGAAAAAAATGATTGACGATCAGGATCGTTTTGAAGCGACCATCAAAGCCATTGACAAAGCCAATAGTGATGACCCTCATGTAGTTTTACACCATGGCAAAAATATCAGCCATGAACTGTTGTACAGTCAACGTATGACCGAAATCCTGTTCAAATACGATCAGAATCCGGAAGAAGCCCTTCAACTGGCTGCCAGGGGCCAGCATATCAAACGCTGGGTCATTCCGAGAAACGAATATCCGATGGATCGAAAAGGTTATCTGCAATGGAGAACTAAGTTAAAACTCATGCATGCCAACCTGATGGAAGAAATAATGACCGAAAACGGATATGGAACGGACATCATCAATCAGGTAAAGCTACTGATCAACAAAAACAAACTAAAAACAGACCCTCCTTCACAGCAGTTGGAAGATGTGGTTTGCCTGGTTTTTTTGCAATACTATTTTTCTGATTTTCTTCAAAAGCATGCGGATGAAAAGGTTATTTCCATCCTGCAAAAAACCTGGGGAAAAATGACGGAAAAGGGGAGAAGCATGGCGCTGGAGATAGCATTTGAAGGGAAAGGAAAGGAGTTGATACAAAAGGCTTTGGTAATTGACAATTGACAATGGGATAAAAAATGAACTTTCATCAACTATTTAATGTCCACAGTTAATTGTCAATTGTCAATTACCAATGATGTAATTCACAAATTCTTCATGTTCCTTTGAAGCTCGGAGAACTCTTCCCTTGAGCCGCGTTTCGCTGCCCATTTGGCTATGGCTCCCAGGGCGTACTTGATATCGAAAATCTCCTTGATCTCATCGATCGTCATGGAGTAGACGGTCTATTCTTCCGCTTTTAGCCTATATCGGCTCCTCTGATCCGGATTGGATGATGGCGTTGAAGGAGGAATGAAGCAGTACCAACTTTTTCCTGAGATACAGTGTCCTAGGAGCAGGGACTTAAAAATGTAACCATGAAAAACATTTCATTGATGATCATGTTATTGGCGCTTATGTGGGCCTGCTCACAAAGCGAGGACGCTAACCTGGAACGCGAGAGCAGCATTGACAATAGCTTATCCGGTAAATGGCAATTGACAGAGCAGTTGATGGATCCGGGCGATGGCAGTGGCACTTTCCAGCCTGTCAACAGCGATCATACCATTGAATTTTTTGAAAACGGCACCTTTACGTCAAGCGAATCCTTGTGTTATGCAGATGGTGTAGCCAATCCGGGAACCACAGGCACTGTTGATCAGGAAAGGAAGGCTTTGATGCCGGAAGATTGCCGGGATGATAAAAGCCTGCCTGCGTTTGAACTGGGATACGATCTACAGCCACCTCATCTGATCATTAATTTATTTTGTATCGAGCCTTGTGCTTTGAAATTTAAAAAGGTTAAATAATCGCATCGTAGCAATCCTCGACCACCTCTTTTCCCCAATGGTTGGAGATGACCTGTTTTGTCTTTTTGAATCCAAATCGCTGGTAAAGGTGGGCGGCAGTATCCAGTTCGCTGGCTGTCCATAAATATACCGATCCGTATCCTGCAGATCTGCAAAAATCCATCGCCAGTTGCATCATCCTTTTGCCCAGTCCCATGCCCCTGTAATCAGGATGCAGAATGAAATACCGTAACTGGGCCACATTGCCCGACCGGCCTATAATCAGAATCGACCCCACGATGGTATTTTCATCCTCCACAATCCATAAACGGTCTTTACCGGGGTCGTAATTCTCCATAAATTCGCTGAAGCTGATCGCTGCATAACGTTCAAAATGATAATTATAACTGTATTCCCTATTGTACAATACCCCATGCAGATTGATAGCGGCATCAATGATCCTGTCTTTGGTTTTCATGGGATTTAGTTTTGAATCATACCGTCCGTTTTAGTCCGCATGGACTAATCGACCAAATAAATTTAAATTTTTCATGCGGCAGACCGGAAATACCGGGCTGCTATCGTCTGTATATTGAAAGACTGTCTGGACACTGAGTTGACAAAATGAGTATCTGTTTAAGTCCCTGACTCGCAAAAAGTAATGAATATTTGGTTAACTCACTATTTTGAGCTTAAAAAATAGTCATTTTTGGTGATTGAAATTCCAGTAATATTTTCTGAAATTTCAACCTGTTCAACTATTTTCCTCAACTTGAACCTATGATTAACAAAAGTACGGAAACCGAAATTCTTGAATGCCAGAATCTGAACCTTTTTATTATCGATAAGCTACTGAGCACAGGGGAGTTTGAACTGGAAGAGATTGGGGAATACCTACCGACCTTCTTTCACTTGAACAATGAGGAAGACCTGAGCATTGAATACATAAACCAGTCCGGTTGTGATTGGCTGGCGCTTACCTTAACGGAGATCAATGCAATGGGATATAAGTTTTTGGAAAAGTATATTCATCCTGAAAGCCTGAAATATGTTGCTCCTAAAATCCTGGATTTTTACCGAAGGGGGGATCGCTCAAAGGTGTACTGCGATTTTCAAAAAGTACTGGACAGCCGGAGTCAGGAGTACAGGTTGTTATTTACTGTTACCAAGATATTCAACAAACGTCCGGGATTGCTCACTATTTCTCATCCTGTTGAGCACTCCGAGTCTTTGGTTAAAAAGCTGGAAAGAATGCTGGGCGAGCAGATATTTGCCCGCAAGCATTTCAAACAATTCGCTACCCTGACTAAAAGAGAAGTTGAGATACTTAGCTTATTGGCCAGCGGCCATAGTAATCCCCAGATTGCCGACCAGCTTTTCCTCAGCCGCAGAACGATAGAACAACACAGAAAAAACATCAACCGCAAGTTGGAGATCAAACATTTTGCGGATGTGATGAAATATGCGCTAGCATTCGATCTTGTTTAGTAATTGACAATTTACAGTTGACAATTGACAATGTTTGGTTGGGGATGGATAAAATTGTGGGGTGGGGTAAATGTTAGGTTGCCAGGTGTTTATTTTTAAAATGGGGTAATTATAAGGACTGTACTCAGTTTATTGACTATTTTTAAGATAGTATTTTACCCAATAGCCGTAAAACCTCAGACCTACCACCCAAATAATTGTCAACTGTCAATTATCAATTGTCAATTAATAATCCGTTGTTTGGGGGTTTTGGGGATTTCGCTTCTTATTTTAACCAGCTTGCTAAGTAAATCAAACCAAAAGGGGGCGCCCAGAGAGATGGCCAGGGCCGTGATAAAATAACCCCAGAAATCTGCCCATACTTGTCTGATGAAATAAGCGGTGCGGCGAAACTTAACGCTTATGACTGCTGTTTGGGCCTCTTTTTGTCGATTAAGTTTTACCTTGTAGCATTTTTTTGCCAGTTCAAAATCGAGGTTTTCAGGAAAGTATATAACAATAGCATGATGGGGGGCCACTAGTTGTTGTTTTGATATGGAGGAGTCCCTTTTGGCATTTGAATGGGTAAAATATAAACTTTCTGGCATTTCCCAGCCGTTGCCAAGTAAAGAACCGGCATCATCAATGTCCTGTTGCAGGTTTTTATGAATATCCGGCATCGTATCAATCATCTTTAGTTCACGGGGGTTTTTGAATGATGAATCGGCCTGGATTTTTGTAATGTTGGCCATCAATGAGTCGTTTTCTTTTATATAAGAAGAAGCCATTTGCACCAATTGATTGCGGGCGTCTTTATCTTTGGAAAGCTTTTTGACGATGTCAAAAGTACTCGCGTTAAACAAGGCTGCGAGGCAAAAACCCGTTGCGAGCAATACGACCTGCATGTTTCTTTTATACCATCCGGTAGATTGATCCATCGTATCGTCAAACCACTGCTCGAGGCGGAGCCTAAATTCTTCCGGATTATTTTTAGCTTCTTCCAGAAGAGATAAAATGTGCCTGGCCGTATCTTTCCCCAAAGGACTTTGAAAAACCCTTTTTATTTCTTTGATCTTTTCATCCTCCGACCCGTGGTTGTTTAAAATTTTCCGAATAGCTTCTTCCTTGTTTTCCTGCTGCTGATCAACATTCAGCGCATTTTTTATCTTTTCTACCTCGCCCACACCTTCTCCATCCCTTTTGAGTAGGTCAATGATAGCTTTGGCGAAATTTTCGGGGCTGATGTAGGATGGTTTCGAAAAAAAACTGTTGCTCGAAAGATATTTTATCACAGGCTCATCATAAAACTTTTTAACCAGGCCCTGACGGTTTTTGAAAAAGAAACCTTTCACCATTTGAAAAAGACTTTCAAAAAATGCTACTATCTTATTCCTGTCATCATCATCTTTAGTATGATCATCCAGCATCCTTTTAATGGCCCTCTCCAAATTGCGGGCCCTGAGGCCAAGGCCTGTGGCAATTATTTCGCCAATGATCGTGGCTAGCAGACTGTACAACAAATAAATAAGGATCAATCCAATTACAATATTCAATGCGGTTGAGCCAAACATGACGATTTTTTAATAATGAAAGAAAAAAATAATCTTAAAAACCTAATGGCCTGAATATAATCAGAATGTGTACGTAATCCAATAGCCGGTATGTAGTATCCGCATTATGAGTCTGTTGGTCAAATTTACAATTTACAATTGACAATGGACAATTTGGAATGGACGAAATGTGAAAAAATTGTCAACTGTTAATTGTCAATTGCTAGCTCCTAAAAATGATTTCCTTTCCTGAAAACCTCCGTGGCTCTTTGTGTCTTTGTGTCTTGGTGGTTCACCATTTTTCACCACGGAGGCACCAAGACACAAAGAGACACAAAGCGTTTTGTCGAAAATGTTGTGCAACAGCCTCATTTCGCTTGTGCCATAACATATAGGGCTCACGCCGTTAGTGTATTTTTTGTTTTGAATGTGATATTGTATCCAAAAGTTTTAAACATTAGATTGATACATCTGATTTTTCCTGAATAAGTTTATGATTGATAAATGCTCCGGTTTTGGTACCTGCTGCTACCGCTACTGAAACCGCCCTGAATGGACCCGTATTATCCCCTGCGGCAAATATCCCGGGAATGGTGGTTTGTTGAAAGTCGTTGATTTCAATATAACCCTCCCCGGTCAATTTACATCCTAAACGTTGGGGTATTTCACAATGTTGTACGAAGGAAGGCCTTGCATATAGTGCCTCCAGCTCCACCTTGGTATCATCTTTAAATGTCAGGTTGCTGATCTTTCCCTTTTGGTGCTGTATGGCTGCGATTTCTTTTTCTGAAATCTCAATACCCATATGGCTTATTTTCTGCCTCGATTCTTCGTCTAATGTAGCCTTCCCGTTAGTAAAGAATGTCAATCTCTTTGTCCAATGATTAATAAGTTTGCCAAATTCGAGGGTAGCATCACCATTGGTAAGAATACCGGTGTTCGCACCTTTGACCTCATAGCCATGGCAATAAGGACAATGGATGACAGAAATTCCCCAGCAATCGGCAAATCCGGGGATGCCGGGCATAATGTCTTTTATACCGGTGGCAAATAATATTTTTCGGGCTCCCAACACTTTTCCTGAGTCGGTTTTCGTAATAAAATCATGGTTGGTTCCGGTGATTTCTACCACTGTGTCATGGAGAAAGGTTACCGTTGGGTAGTCGAGGACTTGTTTTTTTGCAATTTTAGCTATGGAGGCGGGTTTTTGTCCGTCCTGTGTGATGAAGTTATGTGAATGAGGCGTTTGCCTGTTGCATGGTTTTCCACTGTCGACGATCGACACGCTCCTGGCAGCCCTTCCTAATGCCATTGCTGCAGATAAGCCTTCATAACTCCCACCTATGATAATTATTTCAAAGTCTTGTTTGGCAAAATTCATAGTATATTTTGTTTTATTTTTATAATAAGAAGTCCGGCAGTTGGCGCGGTATAGAAAGCCCTGGCAACCCCAGCCCACAAGTTTTGACAAATTGCTTCCTGTCGATGGTACAGTTTTACATTTAGCCATACACCCCCATTCCACTTCCCAACCCGCTGAACCATCCATTGTCCACTGTCCATTCAGGCTGTGTAAAAACGAAACGCTGAAAACTTTTCTCAAAATATTATTTTGAGAAAAGTCGATAAAATGAGCTTATGTTACTTGTTTTTCCCTTCAATTAACTAAACCAGAATTTAATTTGGTCATTTTTTGCAACATTGTTGTTTTTACACAACCGCCATTGTCCACTGTTCATTGTTAATTTCAAACAACGATTCTCCTCATGAACATTTTATCAAATGCATGTACCCTATTCTTTCCAAAACTGGCATCATTCAGATTTCTTTTGTAATTTACTATTTCACCAAACTAATCTAAAACGTCATGCCAAAGATGCACATCGAGAAATCAACCGTGATCAACGCCCCGGTTGAAAAAATCTACAATACACTCAATAACTTTAATCATTGGACTCCCTGGTCGCCATGGTTAATTCAGGAACCCGAGGCAAAGGTAGAAGTGGCAGGCGATGCGAAATATTATTCCTGGGAAGGTAGCCGGATCGGTACGGGTAATATGAAAGTGACCGCTGAAAAGTCCAATGAGTCTATTGACTATGACCTGAACTTTGTCAAGCCCTGGAAGTCATCAGCCAAGGTGCGATTTGAAATGAAGTCCCAGGGTGAAGGAACTGAGGTTACGTGGCTGATGGACAGTAGCCTCCCGGTTTTTATGTTTTGGATGAAAAAGATGATGGAAGCCTATGTAGGAATGGATTATGAAAGGGGATTGTCTATGTTAAAAGAGTATGTTGAAGATGGAACCGTGCACTCCAAACTGGATTTTAACGGTTCTTCGACCTATCCGGGATGCACCTATGTTGGGGTCAAAACAGACTGCACCAAGGAAACCATTGGTACACAGATGGAGAAGGATTTTGGAGAAATATGGGCATTCATGTCCGGTCACAAAGATTTGATTAGCGGTCATCCATTTTCCATTTACCACAAATGGGATTTGGTTAAAAACAAAATTTCTTACACCTCCGGGGTTCCGGTTAGCCGTATTCCGGATAATTTACCCGATGGCTTTATTACGGGTAAAATACCTAAAACCCCGATCTATACAGTAAAACATACCGGTCCCTACGGGCACCTTGGGAATGCCTGGAGTACTTTGTATAGCATGGAACGCAATAAGTCTTTTAAAGCAAACAAAAAGATAGACCCTTTTGAAACATACGCCAATGATCCTGGCGAGGTGCCTCATAATGAACTCATTACGGAGGTTCATTTTGCGACCAAATAAAACAAAAGGGGCTGTCCGATAAGTATTCTGTTTCGACTTTTATCAAATTTTATTTGCTTTTGGCGATAGACACACTCCCCTGCCCCTCAAGGGGGGAGCCACGCTCCGGTGCATGGAAACTCCCCCTTGAGGGCATAACCATCAGTTTAAGAAAAAACATCTTATGGCGCGAGCGTCTTTGGGTGTTGCGCAACGTTTTCGCCGATAAAATAAAAATAACAGCCACGTCCCGCTTGTGTTCCCCCTTCGTTGAAAGGCACAAGCGGGACGCTTTCACCATTTTCTGGCCTGAATAAACTTATTGGGCAGCCCCTTTATCGCTTTAAGCTCACAGGGAATGTGCCTAATTTTCATTAGGGTGATCAGGGTTAGGGGGTCTAACGTCAAATATCAGCACACCAAAACCTGGCAAATTTGTGTAGAACTGGGCGTATTTACCGGTAAAACGTCCATCCAGTGATGGATTGTAGGCATAGTACTGGCCAAATTGCGAGAATTCCAAGCCTTCAGTAGTGGTGATTTTATAGGTAAACTGAAATTCATCCTTTCCGCTGCCGTCATCATCAAAGTCGGTGAGGCTTTCATTGAAATATGCATAGGCCTCACTGGCGGTTATGGTAATCCTGGCTGGAAATGTGCTGTAGGTTCCAACAGTAGCTTTTCCGGTACCGTTGCTAATGTAGAGTTCTATTGTTTCGGCAGTGTGCGTGTCAAAGCCATTATAATCCAGGTCAAACTCAATTTCTGCCTGATCCAGTGTACTGGCGTCGAACCAATATTTTCCGGCAGCGATGTCGGCGCTGGCTACCATGCCTACCTCGAAGTCCGGCATCCTGATAGATTCTTCTTCTTCGCAGGCAGTGTTGTTCATCAGTAGTATAAGCAAATTGAACATGACGAAATGATATTTTAATGATAGTATTTTCATGATTGTCAGAGTTTTATTTGTCCCAAAATACAGCTTCAAAAGCATTAGGTGTGTAGTTGGCCAGTTTAGGGTTGGTTTCCAGTTCCGAAACCGGGATGATAAACCGTAAGGGGAAGGGGGGATTACCCATCACCGGGGCGGTTTCTGCAAAATCCGGGTAACCAGTGCGGCGGTAATTGTTGTATGCCTCGATCCCATTGCCCCACAACGCCAACTGGTATTCAGTCATGATGATATTCAAACGTTCGGCATCATCACCGGCGGCATTATATGCGGCTTCTACATTGGCGATATAGGCATCTACGTCTGACTGATTAATCTCAAACACGGAGCCTGCCACTGAGGCGTCCTGCGCTGCGCCAAAAGCTTTCACCTTGTCCATAGACAGTTGGATACCCTCTTTCATCAAGGTCAGGGGATCACCGTCAACACTTGTAGTGAGAACCATCTCAGCATGCAGAAATTTCACCATAAATGTGGTGAGCATGGGAAAAATTCCTTTTCCCGTACCATCTGAGGCGTCTACGGTTTTGGCATTGCCTTTATCGACCAGTCCCCCTACCGGGTAAACACCGAAAGTGGCGATGAGGGCCCCTTCATTGGAAAAAGCAGAAGGGTCACCGGCATCCCTGCCCAGATAGCCGTTACCGAGGAGACCTATGGGGCAGCCTCCCCCCTGGCAGGTGGCCACTGCGCCTCCCGCATCATCGGGGACCTGCCGGAAAATATAATAAGGCAGGCGCGGGTCTTCTACGCTGCGGTAGGAAACCGGTTGGCCGGTGGTGGCGCTTATCATCCCATTATTTAGCAGATTGGCCATGGTCCAATTGTCCATCCAATATTCTGTAGCCTCATTATAATGATTAACATGCAACGGGTGACGGTTTTGAAAGGGGGTTTGCCGGGATCCGTATTGTAGTTGAAAATCATCTTGCAGGCTGGCAATAATATCGGCATTTATCATACTGTTGAAGCCACTTTCCGAATCAATGCCTCCGTCCAGCCGGGTTTGGGCGTAGAGTTTTAGTTTCAGGGTGTTGCCCATTTTTTTCCACCGGGCAAGATTTCCCCCATATATCAAATCACCCTGGATAGTACCTGATGACGCATCGATTTCACCCAGGGCCTGGTCAATTTGTGTTATTAAATCCGTATAGATTTCATGGCCACTATCCAGTCCGGGAAAAGGGATTTCTGCATTCAAAGCCTCAAAATATGGAATATCCCCAAACATATCCACCAACAGGCTAAAAGTGTAGGCTCTAAGAAGACGAGCGATACCCGCATAACCGGATTCGGCTTCTTCTGCGCCATCGATAATCGTTTGCAGATCTGCCAGTGGCCCGGCGTAGACGCTGGTCCAGACTGTGCTATAGGTTCCCTGGTTCTGGTCATAATCCCTGATATCTGTGGTGTACCACATGCGGGTAAATGAGCCCGCATTGGTGTTGAGCTCCTCCATCAGGTTTGATACCAGTGATACCTGGGCAAAACCGAGGGTATTGGAAAGGGTTAAATCGGTGGATGCGTTAGGGTCGTCATTGATATCCAGGAATTCATCCTCACAGGCAGCGGTCGAAAGCAGCAGAAAGATCGCGGCTATAATTGCTTTGAAAGGTAATATATTTATTTTTTTCATGATGATTTTTCTTTTAAAATTCCTTAAAAAGTAACTGACAGGTTCACACTGTAACGGCGGGTAGAAGGCACCCCGATGAAGTCAATGCCGCGTAATCCCGGAAACGAGCTGGTTTCCGGATCCAGGTTCAGTCCCTCGTGAAAGTTGGGGGCGTTGAACCAAAGGTTGCGCCCCGAAAGACCGATGGTAGCTGAGCCGAAGGGTGTTTTTTCCAACATGGCTTTGGAAAATGTATAGTTGAGAGCAACTTCCCTGACCCGGACTACCGTTGCATCAAAAGTATGAAACTCTTCCGCTGCATTCCAGCCGAATCCACCCCGGTTATACCACCAGTTAAAGTTCGAAATGTTAATGGTATTTCTGATTTTATTCCCGTTTTGGTCGGTAGCGGCGAGGTAATTCCCACTTTCATCCCGTGCCAGGCTGCCATCGGGATTTCTGGCGGCTATATAACCGGGCATGATCCGTGACACCATTCTGTCCCCTGCATCATGGGTAAGCCCCCTGCCTACAATTTCCCGGTTCGATTTGGAATAAAGATCCCCTCCCTGTACCCAGTCGAGCAATACGCTCAATTGCCATCCTTTAAAACTGAGGGTATTGGTTAACCCCAGGGTGAAATCCGGATTTGGATCGCCTATGATCTGAAGGTCCGGGTCATCGAGGTATTTACCGAATGTTTGCCCGGGCAGGCCATCGATCAGCAAATCACCATCTGCATCGCGTATGGCTTTTCTTCCGACCAGCACTCCGAAGGGTTGGCCATTGCGATGTACCAATTGCACGATCTCACTACCTGCCGCCCTTTGTGTCAGAACGATCTGGTCTACGCCTTCGCTTAGTTCCAATACTTCGTTGCGGTTTCGGGTAAAGGCGGCATACATGTTCCACATGAATCCACTGCGGGTTTTAACCGGCGTAAAATCCATGCCTAACTCGATGCCCTGGTTTCGTACTTTACCGATATTAACAACCTGAGTGGCTGAACCTGAGGAAGGGGGTACATTGATGGCTGTGATACCATTTTCGGTTTCTCTGTTATAGAAGGTAAAGTCAATGCCTACCCTGTTGTTCAGAAGTCTTAATTCGGTGCCCAACTCCCACTCGGTGGTTTGTTCAGGCTTTAGCAAGGGGTTTCCCCGGTTGTCGTTTAAAGTGGAGCCATTGATGGTTCCGAGATCGCTGGTAAACGGGAATTGGGTGGCATCTGTGTTGGTATTTACCGCCTGGTTGATCAGAAAGTTGTTGGCAGTGAGATATGGATCGGCATCATTTCCAACCTGGGCAATGCCTGC
This sequence comes from Agaribacillus sp. DX54, assembly GCF_056858335.1. Lineage (NCBI taxonomy): Bacteria > Pseudomonadati > Bacteroidota > Cytophagia > Cytophagales > Splendidivirgaceae > Agaribacillus > Agaribacillus sp. DX54. The sequence continues at coordinate 147,262 of NZ_JBXEQE010000003.1, read as the reverse complement.
ACGGATTTTACCGAAACTTAAAAAATCGGAGGTTATCTCGAGGGCATCGGTAAAGATGACGGAAGTGCTAACGCCCGGATAAAAGTAACTTCGGTTGTCTTTTGGCAGTGTAGAAGACCAGTCGTTGCGGGCGGTCAGATTCAGGAAGGCCCAATCCCTGTATGACAAGGAAACATCGGCAAAAACTCCGGTAAACCGCCTTCTCACAAACCGGTCGTCGACCACAAACTGGGAGGAAGTATTGTTAAGTGTATTGACACCCCGGTCGATGATGCCGTTGCCTTCGACGGTATAAAAATCGGTAGTACGTTGGTTCAGGTTCCACCCAAGTACCGTACGCAGGTGAAAATCACCACCAAGTTCATTGTCGGTCGAAACCAGGAGGTTGCCGTCCAGCTCGGATCGGTAAAATGTACTGTTGCGCATAATGCCCGATTGGCTGATAGCGCTGCCAAAACCCCCGGGCTGCAACACAAAAAACCGCCTGTCGGTATAGCCGTTAAATCCTATCTGATAGGCTACATTCAGCCAGTCTGTGATGTCGTATGATAGTTTCATATGGCCATAAAACCGGTCTACCTCACTGTTATTTTCAGTATTGTTGGCGACCCACAGGGGGTTGTTGACAGTGCGATAGTACATGACACCACCATCTTCATCACGTTGATAGGGGAAGCCAAACAAGTCAAAGCTGGTGGGCATCCACAAGACCAGTTGGGAGGCCGAGTTGTTGAAACCTCCAAAGTTAGCGCTGCCCAGAGCGGGGTTGTCCTGTCGGGTCTTTACGTAATTGATACTTCCGGTGAGAAAAAGTCCGTTATCAAGTAGTGCATTTCCGCCAAAATTGGCACTTATCCTGTCTACCTCCGAGTTGGGAATAATGCCTGAGTTCCTCATCCATGACAAACCTGCTGAGAGGTTGGTTTTATCTCCACCTGACCTGACAGAAAATGCGTGTTCCATCAAAGTACCGGTATCGTAAAAGTCTTCATACTTATCAGTGTGAGGTTCGTACAAGACATTATCACCGCGGGTAGCTACTGCCTGGTAGGAGGGACTGTTAAGCAGCGGCCCCAGGCCCGGATTGGTGTAAGGATGTGGCACGGAGTCATAGGCGCTGTAGGGCGCGCCGAATGATCCGAAGTATTGCTCGATGTAAATATTTCCATTTCCCCCTTGTCCGTACTCATTCTGGTAATCGGGTAACGCAGCCACCTCCTCAATTCCAAAAGAGGCGTTATAGGTAACTTCCAATCCTTTTTTTGAGGCTTTGCCCCTGGATTTGGTGGTGATGATAATCGCACCGTTCTGTGCACGGGAACCATAAAGCGCCGCCGCTGCCGCACCTTTCAATACCGTGACCGATTCTACATTATTCGGGTCAATATCAAAGGCCCTGTTGGTGACTGTGTTGCCTGCCGCAGCATCGAAGCCCAGGGTGGAGTTATCAAAAGGCACCCCATCCACCACATACAAAGGCTGATTATTGCCGGTCAGTGAAGAATTACCCCTGATGGTGATGCTGGTGTTGCCACCCGTTACCCCACCGGCACCTTGTACCACTACGCCAGCCACTTTGCCATTGAGCGCACGGGCAATGTCGGGTTCGGATTTCTGGGAAAGCGCCTGTCCTTCCAGCTCAGTAACCGCATAGCCGAGGGCTTTCTTTTCTCTTTCAATACCCACTGCCGTAACCACCACCTCTTTCAACTGCTGCAAATCGGGTATCAGTGATACATTTATCACTGACCGGCCGTTAATCTCAATCTCCATGGTATTGTAACCGATAAAAGAGTACATCAGTATCTGCGTATCTCCTGGCACGCTGATGCTGTAGGTGCCGTTTATATCGGTCACCACACCCGCGTTGGAACCTTTAATAAGGATATTTACCCCGGGGAGGGGAGCGTTGTTTTCGGATGCTATTACCGTACCTGTCACAGTTCGGTCCTGTGCACTTGCCTCCGTTACAATGGCGAGGTAAAAAACAGTAACAATTGTAATGACTGTAGTCTGTAAAGTTTTATTCATAATAAAAAGAGGAAGTAAGGGTTAAAAATTATTCAATAACAACCTCAATTTATTAAAAAATTCGCTATAAATAAATAGTAAAAATGTAAATATATTAATTTATTATGACTTTTTGTTAAAAAAAGGTTTTTAATGACCGTTTTTTTATCATAATTATAATATAGGATTATTTGAAGAATGATGTTGGGTCATACTCCCCATCACCACACGCATCACTCTCACTTTACCCCAGCGTGGCAACAGCCGCAGGGAGCCTACGAGAAATTTGGTCAGGAACCCCGGAAGTACCGTTGATTGACGGCCCAATGCCTTGAGAATGGGTATACCGACATCTGAAGTTTTCAGGGTCATACCCATTCGCATATTTGCCCTGTCTGCGAAACCACTCTGCACAGGGCCTGGGGCAGCGGCCAGCACGTCTACCCCGTACTTGCGAAGTTCTACGGATAACGCCTCTCCCAACGACTGCACATAAGCCTTGGTAGCTGCGTAATGAGCAGCAAATGGCGCCCCATGAAAACCCAGCATGGAGCTCATCAGAATAATTCCACCACGTTGACGGTCAGCAAATTTTTTTGCGAAATAATGTGTAAGGGTTAACAGTGCTGCGCAATTCACCTGAAGCATATCCAGCTCTTCCTGCAAAGGTGACTTCATCAACAAGCCTGAGGTTCCGAATCCGGCGGCTGCCACCAGCAGGCCGACGTCTTTGTTTTCAACCGCCTTGATAAGGGCATAAATACTTTCTTGTTTGGTTAAATCGGTTTCAATGACAAAGGTTTCAACCTCATAACGTGCCTGCAAATCCCCGGCGAGGTCTTTTAGCAGTGAAACACGCCTGGCCGTTAGTACTAAATTTATGCCTGCTTCTGCCAGCCGTCCGGCCAGCTCCCGGCCGATCCCCGATGACGCGCCTGTTACCAATGCCCAGGAACCGTATTTGTTTTTTAAACGCTGTTTTTCTCCTTTTGAAAAGCCCATAGTAATAAATTATTAAATGTTGCATCCTTGTGTCAGTAACAAATTGCTACTTCGTATCCGATTTAACCATAAATCAGTAGAGACGTTTGATTTACGCTTAAAAATGTGGCGAATGGGAAGCATTTTGGTGAGAACGGGAAGATGTACCGGCCGGCAACAGTTATGCAACCGCTTCACTGTAAATTTTCTTTGGGAAAACTTCGGGACACTGGTATGGCACCTTCGTGTCTTGGTGTCTTTATGGTTTACCATTTTTCACCACGGAGGCACAAAGGCACAAATATTCTCATAGGGCGGGCGTCTGTGACTGTTGCGTGACATTTTCGACAAAATTCTTGGTGTATCTTCGTGCCTTGGTGTCTTGGTGGTTCACCATTTTTCACCACGAAGGCACAAAGACACCAAGATCCTCATAGCGCGGGCGTCTGTGACTTCCGACGAAACTGGTTATATGGAAATGAGGAGTCTATCCCCTTTCTAAAGAGGAGTCTTTTATCTTACGCTCATGTTCCAAAAGCCAATGTTTCCTGGGAAGCCCTCCGGCATAACCTGTAAGCGTACCATCGGAACCAATCACACGATGGCAGGGAATGACGATCGAAATACGGTTATGCCCGTTAGCACTGGCTACGGCCCTCACCGCGCTGGGTTGACCGATAGCAACTGCCTGTTGCTTGTAAGAACGGGTCGATCCAAAAGGGATTTCTTTGAGATGATGCCATACTTTTTGTTGAAATGCAGTGCCAGGGGTATCCAAAGGCACATCAAAAACATAACGCTTGCCGTCAAAGTATTCCCGGATTTGCTTTTCAACATTTGTGAGGTGCTCATTTTTACCGGCTATGATCATGGCCTTCAATCGCCTGCCCAAGTCCTTCAACTCAGACTCAAGCATGCTGTGATCGGTAAATTCAAGCAGGCACAATCCTTTCGCTGTCGCACAGGCAAACATGGGCCCCAGGGGTGTTGTAAACCTGTGTAAATAGATGATGTTAATCAGGCCGGCATTTTCAGGAGCGGTTTTCAGCAGGTTTTTAAAAGTATACCCAAAACCACTTAAGGATTGGTAACCGGATTTAAAGGCTGAAGTTGTTACCGAATTCCCCTTCTTTAGATTTTGATAGGCCATATTGATACGAATCATGCGCTGGTAGGCCTGGAATGTCATGTTATGATGTTTTTTAAACCACCTTCTTATTTTTTCGGGACTGTACCCTAATTCCTTGAGATGATCGTCCGGGATTTTCTTGTCAGGGTTCTTAGTCACCAACTCAATGGCACGTTTTACCTCTACCGGTGGTTCATCCACATTTTCAGTAGGACGGCAGACTTTGCAGGGCCTGAAGCCATTCGATAGCGCTTCTTTGGCGGTGGTATAAAAAACAACATTTTCCAACTTGGGCTTTCTGGCGCGGCATGTGGCTATGCAAAAAATATTTGTGGTTTTTACCGCTACATAAAATACACCCAAATACTGACTGTCTCTGTCCAGCAGGGCCTGGTAGTATCGACGGATGATTTTTCTGTTTTCTACCAACATCTCATAAAAATAACGATTGAAATGACTCCTCACTTTGTATACGTTTCACAGCATTTTTAGTGGCACGGACAAGGTGATTGTATAGAAAGCTCCCTGCACTGATCCTTTTGACACCTTCCTCCTTCAAAATCTCAAATGACGGGAGGTTTGGCATACACAAGACATTGACCGGCAGCCGGGTAGATTGTGTAACCTCGCGGATGTCGTTCCTGTCTACGATACAAGGCACAAAGATACCATCTGCACCACTTTCTTCATAAGCCCTGACTCTTTTAAGAGTCTCTTTTAACGGAGATGGTAATTCCAGCAGATAGGTGTCCGTTCTGATATTCAGGAAAAGGTCCATCTCTTTTTCTTTCAGGGCAGTCTTTATGGTTTTCAGCATTTCTGCAAAATCATCGATGGGTAATATCTCTCTCTGATCATGTACCACCGAGTCTTCCAGGTTTATACCTACGGCACCGAGGTCATGGATTTTTTCGATATGGCCGATAATTTCATCTACATTTCTGCTATATCCTCCCTCCATGTCCACAGATACAGGAATACTCACACGATTAATAATCCTCTTAACGACAAACAACAATTCCTCAAAGGACATATTTTCGCCGTCTTCGTATCCCAGGGTTTTGGCTACCGCGGCACTGGAGGTACCCAGCGCTTCATAACCCGCTGCCTCCATGATTCCGGCGCTTTGGGCATCCCAGACGTTCCCAAGCAGGAGAGGGGTGTCTTTCTCATACAGGGTTAGAAATTTTTTATAGTTGCTCATATTTTTTTCTGCAAAAAGAGTAAAGGAAAGTTTCAATGGCAACCGAAAAATTGACAAGTATTTCAAATCCCTGGTTTTTTTGAGGACCATACCTGTCCGAAGGGTTTGAATTTAGCCTGGCCCATAAGGCAATCCATAAAATTATAGAAAAAGCCCATCGGTTGTAAAAAATAGTGCGCCTTATCCATTCAATACCATTGAGAAGGAGGGAATTGAAGATACATGGTGACCTGCTCAAAAACTGATTGACTCTATTTGAGCCGGGAAATTGAAAGCAATTAAAATTTGTAATTTTAAATCTGAAATTTCAAACATTTCTGAAACTAATGAGTTTTATAATAAATTAAAAACTTGTCCAATGAAAGATTTATTATTAATAGATGTGGTATCTATACCCAAAGATGATCCTGTAGCCTTCACCTTCTTTACAGGTTACATGGCAATGTTTGCTGCTTCAATCTTCTTCTTTTTCGAAAGGGGAAATGTTTCAGGCAAATGGAAGACTTCACTGCTTGTATCCGGTTTAATTACCATGATTGCTGCCGTACATTATTATTACATGCGCGATTACTATGCAGCAACTGGTTCAAATCCGACTGCTTTACGATACATAGACTGGACGCTGACAGTGCCTTTGATGTGTGTGGAATTTTACCTGCTTACCAAGGCAGCCGGCGCAAGAATCGGTTTATTGTGGAAACTGATCATTGCTTCGGCCTGGATGCTGGTCATGGGTTACATAGGCGAAGCCTTTGTCCCGCTAAATGAAGATGGTACTGCGGCGGCCGGAGCCACTGCACATAGTGTGACTTATGGGGTGCTATCTACATTAGGATACATCTATATACTTTACACTACTTGGTTGGGTGAAGTAAAAAAACTGGGAGATGCTTCGGGTAATCCGACTGTGGTGAAAGGAATAAGGATTCTTGCGTGGTTTGTGCTGGCAGGCTGGGCGATTTATCCCATCGGATACATGTGTATGCCGGGTGGTTGGCTGAATATAGCCCTGGGTTGGACCGCTTCCAGTGTAGATTTGTTTTACAACATTGCTGATGCGGTAAACAAAATCGGATTTGGGTTAGTGGTGTACTCTGTGGCAAAATCTGATAGGGTTGGTGTGACGGCAGCCGCGGAGTAGTTGGTAGACAGCTTAAGGAGATTCATACACTTGGATCTCCTTGCTTTAATTTTTAAGCTATGATTCTCAAAGTGGTAGACAAGTGGTTGTTGGTTTTTACAGTACTACTGTTGCTGTTAATCCTCATCTTACCACAAATACTGGCATATAGCAACATCCTGTTTTTGATTATCATCGGGTTAGTCGGTATCCCCCATGGTGCGTTGGATCATGTTATTCATTTTCGTAACAAATCCGTTTCGAAAATGCATACTTTTAACTTCTATGCACGCTACATAGCACTGATTTTGGCGGTTTGTTGCTGCTGGTATTTCTTTCCGTTGACCACTTTTGGCCTTTTTATGGCCATTTCTGCTTATCATTTCGGGCAGTCTCAATTATTTTATGTCAAGGGGCCTGGTGTGGTAAGGCATGTAATTTTCACACTTTGGGGTGTTTTTGTGTTATCCTCCATTATTGCTTTGAATTATCACGAAGTCCTGGCTATCATCGCCAGTCTGGAATGGCTCAATGCTGACGAATGGATGTCAGTTGGGTTATGGACAATCATTACATCCGCCAGCGGGCTGATACTGATGGCAGGTTTTCTGTATTTATGGGTGCATCGATATCTCACGAAGCAAAAGTTGTTGTTTGAGCTTTTTTTGCTTGCTTGTCTGGTATTGTTTTCCACGTTCAGCAATGCGGTGTTTACTTTTTCTGTTTACTTTGGCTTATGGCATTCGCTACGATCGCTTTTTATTGAATATCAAAGCCTGAATTTTGCCATAAAAGACTATTCACTGCGTGATTTTCTGTTAAACATTTTTCCTTTTTCATTTCTTGCCATTATTTTTCTTGTAATAAGTTATTATCTTGCCCCTTATTTATGGAATGATTTATCGCCCTATATGCTATTTATCATGTTTATTTCGGCATTAACTGTCCCCCATTTATTTATTATGCATGATTTGTATGAAAATGATCAGATCAAATTGCAAAAATCTTAATTTGTTCGGATAATCAATGGATTATGATTCAGCCAAAGAAGCGTTTATACAGGCCTGGGGTACTTTAGGTACTTCTTGGGGTATTAACAAAACAATGGCCCAGATTTTCGCATTGCTGCTTATTACACCTGAAAAGCTATCGGTTGAGGATATCATGTCGGAGCTTTCCATTTCAAGGGGTAATGCCAGTATGAATCTGAGGGCCTTGATGGAATGGAATCTGGTTGAAAAAACCACAAAGAAAGGTGAGAGAAAAGAATTCTTTCACTGTGAAAGGGATGTATGGGCACTTTGCCGCAGGGTAGCGGAGGAAAGGAAGGACCGGGAAATAAAGCCGATCCTGAAAGTACTTAACAGGGTCAATATGCTGGAGGACGACAAATCGGCGAATACGAAGGAATTCAAAAGGGTTACCAGGGAATTGATGGAAGTAGTTAACAAAACCGACCAGGCCCTTACCCATTTTATAAACTCTGACAGAGGGGTATTCAGGATGATTTTATCATTGGTGAAGCATAAAAAATGATTCGCTTTAGTCGCATCCGGCCAGTATTCTTAAACCGCGAAAATCGTTACGGTATCGGGGGGTCAGCAAGTAATGCGGTAAACAAAAACTTCATTTTGTAGTTTTAGACTATAGGAAAGATAAACTGGCAGATGTCAAGGGTTAAAAGCTGACGATCTGCCGGGGTATCGAATTTTATTAACCATGCCTGTTTCAATAGTTTTCTTGTCCGCCATGTTTGTTTTGTTGTCCATGAAAGTCCATGCTCAGGATTTAACCCAACATCAATGGGAAAACCGTTTGATCATCCTCTTGTGCTCTGATCCGGGTGATGTGGATGTGAAGAAACAGTTAAATGAATTCAGGCACTTTGCTGCCGGGTTGCAAGAAAGAAAAGTCCTGGTTTACCAGGTAACCCCGGAAAGATTCAAGCAGGGCTGGGATAATCCGAACAAATGGAAGAAATCTGATCATTTGTTTTCAAAATATAAAAGTGATGGCAGTGACTTTGAACTTTTGCTCATCGGCCTTGACGGAGGGATTAAACTACGGGAAAAAGAACCCATAAGCTGTGAAAAAATATTTCGTCTGATCGATTCAATGCCGATGCGAAGAAGGGAAATGGAGCAGAATCAAGGTAATTAGAGGCATGTTCTTATCTCTTTCAGGGCGTCAGATTTTTGATAGCTACTTTTATAAAAAACTGATCGGTATTCACACGGAAATCAACTTTTTCTGAATCAGAAGGCTCCATTTTCTTCCAGTCATTTGTCGGGTATAAAAAGTGCGTCCTTGCTCCGCCTTTGGTATACCTGACGGGCATTTTAAAGCCTTCAACATTGGTTACCCAACGATATTTCAGATAGTTTTTTTCTTTCTTGCCATCAAAGATCAATTCCAGTTGAGGAATATCTGTGTTTCGTAAGTACTGGTTAAAAAACCAGTTATAATCGATTCCTGTTTTTTGATTAATGTATAAAACAATGTCTTCCGTGGTAACCATCTGGTATTTAAACTCAGATGGCAGGCCTTTGAGCAGCGAAAACCAGAGGCTGTCATTATCGATGGTGTGGCGCAGGGTGTTTAGCATGAGAGCGCCTTTGTAATACATGTCGCTGATGTCATAATGAATATGGTTTACATCGAATTTACCAATGACCGGCACCTCGTTTTTGACCCACTTTTTCATGGCATTAAGGTATGCCTGCGAGTTTTCATAGCCATAGTGGTCTTCGATGTATAGTGCTTCTGCGTAAGTAGCAAAGGTTTCATGGATCCATAGTTCGGCGTTGTCTGTGCAGCTTACGGAGTTGCCCCACCATTCATGGGCTGTTTCATGCAAAACTATCTGATAATCCACTACACCTTGATCGAAGTCCGGCGCTGTCGTTTCAGGATCGTGGTTGTCAGCCTCGCTAAAATATTCATGTCCTATAGCGACACAGCTCTGGTGTTCCATAGCATGTGGTGTTTCCACAAGTTTAAATCCATCCCTTGGAAAGGGATATGCCCCGAAAAACTTTTCATAGGTCGCAAGCATGGGTTTTACTATTTCGATCTTTTTCCTGGCATTTTCCAGGTTGTAGGACAACACATAGTAATCCAGGTCAAGGATATCCTTACCGTTGACATGCTTGTCTTCAAAATGCGTATACTTTCCTGCATTCAGTGTAATATTGTAATTGTTAATAGGATAGGAAACAAACCAGTCGAATCGGGTTTTACCGTTGTCAAGTGGTGTTTTGTTGCTCAGTCTGCCGTTGGCTACCACCTCAAGATCAGCGGGAACAGTTACACTGATGGCGGCACTGTCAGGCTCATCGGAAAGGTGGTCTTTGTTAGGCCACCACCCGCTGGCGCCGTATCCCTGGCAAATAGCCTGTAACCATGGATTTCCGTTTAGATCCTCTACCCATAGAAAAGAGCCGTATAATGGAATTTCCGGATTAAAATCAACAGGGCGTCCTGAAAAATAAACTTTGATTTCCTCCACCGCGTCCTTTCGCAGTATCTCCGGGAAATCCACATAGATAGCATTAAATTCCCGTTCGAAGCTTAACGCATTGCCATGGTACATGATGCTATCGACTGACATACCGGAGTAAAGATCGACCTGTACCCTGTCGGTGGGGTCCACCACATTGAACCGTATAAGGCTGCTTCCTTTGATAATCTCCTGTTGGGGCAGGAGTTCCACATCCAGGTGATAGAACCCAACGTCAAAACATGTACGGAGCGGCGTCAGTGATCCCTGCAATGTATCGAGCCGTGTAAAAACGTAGACTTGCTTTTTTCGGGTAACAGAATCCTCCTTTCCAAGATACACATCATCCGATACAACACCTCTTTGCTTATCGAACCACTTCCAGAATGAAGCGCTATACTTGCCGGCCATGTATTTTTCCTCGACCCACCAGGCTTTCTTTGGATTAAAAAAATCTACTGTGCCGGAAAAGGCTGTATGGCTGGTGACGGAGTCTGTGCTGTAATGAAGGCTAACATCTACAGGTACTTTCTCCATTTTTCTTTTTTTGCCGGAGATCAGGAAATGCTTGCTGGAATTAACTTCTTTGAAATACCATTTGTCTCCAAGTAACTGAAAGTTAATCGATTCTTTCCACTCCCCCCGGTCATAATTTACTTTATAAAGCTTGGAGGCAATGATGTAGGTGATAGCGCTTTTCAACTGCTTAAACACTTTACCGGTTTGTAGCCCAGGCAGGATATCTCCAGCCTGGCGTCCTTGTATTGCTTTGGATAGCTGAGGATAAAATTACCATATAAATCAGAAATAGTGCCTATTCCTGTATTTTCAACCAGTAAATGTGCGAAAGGAATAGCTTCTGAAGTTTCTATATCAACTATTTTTCCTTTTATGGTGATGTTTTGTCCCTGGGCTTTCGATACCCAGCTAAACATGATTAAAATAAGCAATTTCAGGGCTAGGTGTTTATGCATAATTTTCGCGGCATTTTATGTTGGTCTGGCTTTAAACTCCTCACAAAAAAGCCCTGTAAAAAGCAGATAATCTTCTCAAATCAGGATTTGAGACAAATTTTATTGGTGTCGAAACCGCTTACCGCGAAGGAAGCAAGGCAGGATATGGCTGTTGTGCAACTCCCGCGTCCACTCGTGCCACGAGACACTCTGGTTTTTTGCCAGCTAATAGCACAACCGGCATTAAATAACCGGGAGATAATAAATTAACAGTGCGATTCCTTTTTTGTCCGTTCCTTCAGGTATTCTCGGGGTGACTTGCCTGTAACATTCTTAAAAGCGCGTTGGAAGGTAGCTTGGGAATTGAAACCAGCCTCCAGGGCGATACTGGAAATTGTCAGGTGTTGGTTTTCATCCAGTAACAGCCTTTCACAGACTTCGTTCACGCGGTAATTATTGACGAAGTCATTAAAATTTTGTTGCAAATGTTGATTCAGTGTTGCTGAAATGGTTTTGGCATTGATGCCGGTATATGCCGCCAGTTTATCCCGGTTGAGCGCAGGGTTAAGATAGAGTTTATCATTTTTCATGGCATCGAGTAATTGTACCATGAATCGCTCCACTTCTATGGTTGAGATGGAATTTGTTGAAATCTTTGGTGTCTGTTTGAAGATTATTTTCATTCTGAGAAATCCAACAAAGGCGATCCAGTAAATGAAAGCTACCAGCCCCAGTTCTATCGGGTAGTAATGAACATCGTACGATAAATCAAATATATAAGGCGCCAGCACTGTCAGTGGCCAGGCTACACCTATGATGATCATGAATAGCAACAATGCCCTTACCCATTTATAAATCTCCTGCTGCATTTCCTTCGAAACGGATGGTATTTTGTTCGTGGTGCGCACTTTCATGAACATTTTGAGCGACAGGTATAAGTAAACTATAAAAACGATGACACTCAGAGGTTCTGAGTAAAGATAATACAGGCGGACCATGGATTCGAGCAGTGCCTTATCATTGATAACATGATTGATGATTAAAAGATAAACAATGACGATACTGAATCTGAAAGTAAATTGAAATGCTGCCGGAGCGTAATGAGGGAGAATGTTTTTCCAGGACCATTTTTCCTCAGGATAAAATAACGACCGTATATACAAATAAAGACTGGGCCCCGGTGCATAAATCAAGACAAAAGGAAACAGGTCAAAAAAAATAAAGTATTTACCCAGTTGAGAGCTCCAGTTAAAGGTTTCAAAGCCATTGTATGCCAGCACAAACATGAAAATACTCAAGAATTTTGCACCTGGATGTTTTTTGTTGAATAGCAGAATGATGCCGAATAGCAATCCCTGCAGTGCGCCGAAAAGAATGAGAAGGTTTATCCAGTTGAAATCAAGATTCATGATATCCAAAAATCTACAATTTTCAAGCCACAAAAAACAAAATATCAAAAGAATTGACTACTAAAAAAAGGAATTATTTACCAGGGGCATCATGCTTTTTTGTCTTTCTCCGATAATATCTTTTGGATTTATCCTGACTACCACAATATCTCATATCACACCACTTTCTTGAGTTGTTCTTGGAGGTATCCGGAAACAGCCACCCGCATCCCTCACAGGATTTTACCCGGTGAAGATTTTCTGACAAAAGCAATTCATAGAGGGATTTGAAGACAGGGTACCGGTAATTCATCGGATTAGATGGATCAAATGACCATTGCGATAAGATTTTATCGTTGACATTTGTCAAAACCACTTTGCTCAATGCTTCCTGCATTCCCGCATTAATACGTGCCCATAAACTTGCCTGTATCGGGCGGGAGTTTATAACTGATGTGATCAAATGGTATATATTTTCCCGGTTTTTGAGTAATGCGGGGATTTGAATTTTTTCAGCTTTCAATGCTGCGGGCAAGCTGATCAAATTAACCCTTACCAACCAGGCTATCCAGTCTTCCGGTGAGTCGAGGTAGTTTACCAACGGATCTTTTGTGCGGTTTTGCACGGTGTTTACAAAATCCAGGCAAAGTACCCCGCCATAAAGGTCAATCTTAGAAAGATGGCTGTTAGGGTATGAGTTCGTTATTTTCATGCAGACTTTGCTCCTCCTTGTCAATGGGCTGTGACCATTAAAGATAATTTAACCGGTAGTAACTTCAAAGCGAAAATCTTTACAAATGAGCGTTTAGAGTTCTTTTCGCAGAAATAGCCCCACATTGGTTGAATTGCTAAACGAATTGCCTGTCTGGGTAAGGTTTATCCCAACGCCAAACTGAAACAGTGTTTGGTAATTTAATCCCAGCCGTATCTGCTGAAAACCTGAGACGTGTCCGTCCTTGCTAAAAAGGGGTTCAAAAAGCAACTGGCTGAATGCTGACCATTTGTCATTGATTTTAGGTTGGTAAAATAGTAATCCAAACATTGCATATCCCAGTGTCTGTTCAGAAGGTAAATACTGAACGGAAGGAAAAAGGTTAACATACAAATCATTGCTTTCTACCTGGTATGAAAGGGCAATTTGCGGCGAAAATTCGCCGTTGGAAAAAGCACCTCCTGCGGCGATTCCCCAGGTTTTGTTAACATTATAGGTAATAACCTGCCAGATATTTGAAAAGTTTTCCTGCTTTTCGTTGTAGTCAGCGATAAAGAGGGTATAATTGAATAAGTTAAATTTTCCCTGTTGATCAATGTCCTTTGACCAAAGGAATTCAAATTCGGCGGCCTCATGCCCGCCAAAAAATAACACTGGAATTTGTGCTTCTGCCAGCAGTGCGTTGAAAGTCAAAAGCAATAAAAGGAGATATCTTTTCATACAACACCGATTTTTCTTCAAAAGTCGGTGCGTATATTAACAATGCACCTTTGAAATTGCCGGAGGAACCTTTAAATATGCCGGAATTGGCTGGGAGTTAAGCCGGTGGATTTTTTAAAGAAGGTAAAAAAATAGTCAGGACTATCGAAATTAAGCTCGCGGGCAATCTGTGTGGAGGTCAATGAGGTCTGTAGCAAAAGGGCCTTGGCATTGGTGAGCCGGTAGCCGTTAAGGATATCCAGTGCCTTTTGGCCGGTCACTTTTTTGACAGTTTCGGAAAGGTGTTTGGGTGATACGTTCATTGTTTGGGCGATCTCCTTCACCGTAAAATGGGTTAGAAAGTCTTGTTGGCAATGTGATTCGAACTGATGGGTCAGTTCTATATCCCGGCTTGAAACGGCACAATATGCCTGCCCTGATTGATAATTTCGCTTCCCTTTTAACAGGAGAATCTGAAGGTAGGATTTGATAATATCCCGGCTCTTGTTGCCATACTCCGTGTATTCGTATTGGATTCTCCGGAAAATATCCGTTATCTCTTCACTCAGTTTGTGATCGAGGTACATGACAGGTGAACGGGTGTGCCTGAAATACGGATAATCACGGAGCCATCTGAAATTATCAAAATGGGTGTTGATAAAATCGTGGCTAAAGAACAAGGTAAAACCTTTGCTGTACAGGTTATAGTCCTGATGCAATTGCACCGATTGTAGCCTGCGGGGACTGATGAAAGAAATTCTGTTACTTTCATTCGGGAAATGAAAATTGTCTACCTGAAAGCTGCATCCCTTGGTGATTTCAAAGGTGATTTCAAAAAAGTTATGCCGGTAGGCTGACTGGTCGAACATCGCGTCGGCATTGATTTCGTCAAAACTGTAAATGATGAAATCAGGTAACTTTTGATCTATTTTCAGATTTGCGGTTTGAAGATAGTTTTGTATTTCCGGGAAATTCTGGATCTTTTCCATACCAAAACAGAGAAATATTCGATCGTTACTGACACAACAATTTTTATTTGTTTCGGTTGTGTTCGGCTGCTGGTTTTTGATGAAAAAATAATTCGCCCCTACTGATGCCACCTCCTTACATAAATAATGGTCTTCGTGCCTCTTCGTGTCTTTGTGCCTTCTAAACATGATCCCATCAACTTCGGAAGGCCTGAATTTTAATTGAGGTTAATAAAAACTCCGGTATTGATAAACAAAAAATCCTCTGTGGAGCCGGTAAAGTTTTCAAGCCGGTACGTAAAACTCATTTCGAGCTTTAGGTCGGGGTTAAAAAGATAACCGATGCTTGCACTGGTTCTGCTTTCCCAGGTATCCTCCTCCACATCTACCGCTTCAAACAATATTTCATTTGATCCGACCAGGTAAAACTCCCTGGCATCCAGTGTTTCGCCTGACAAAGGAAGGTCAGCCGACAGCCGGTATCGATAGCGCATGGCAAATGATTCATTCCGGATACGTTGTTCGAGCCTCAGACGGCTTACCAACCTGATAATTTCCTTGAAATGCGTATAGGCAAGCTGTTGGGTGATGCGGTGCTCGTATTCACCGAATCCTTCAGATGGGTCGCGCCAGCGGTATTTGTAGCCCAAAGAGCCCCTGATGGAAGGGTTAAACCGGTAGGTGGCAAAATGGTCGAATTCCAGAAATGCCAGCTCTCCTTCAAATTCTTCATTGCTATTGGTTGCAACCGTTGACCATACACTTCGTTTTCCTATTGAAGTATTGAAAGACCAGTTATCAGTCACCTTATAATTCAGTGCAGTACCCCCTTCCCAAACAAATCTGGTTTTGATGGTTTCTGTCTGGGACAAGGCTTCCTGAGCTATGCACAGGCATAGTATCAGTGTGATGAAAAAACGCATCAATACAATATATTATCTTCAAGCCGGCCTATGACCTCTTTTTGAGAGATGAAATTACCCTGGTCATCAAACAACATTTCATAGGTTGTCCAGGTACTGCCGGCTTTGGTTTCCACAATCATTTCGTAACGTACGGTCTCTGCAGGTAAATCTTCCAGTGCCATTTTTATCACTTCTTCTGCAGTTTGCAATTGGGAAGAAAACTGCTTCTGTGTTTTTTTTACCTTAAAATTATCGTACTGTCCCAGATGGTCCGTTACATTTTTTCTGATGTCTTTGTTCAATTTTCCGAAGCTTATCAACACCTCCACATCCTCTAGTCGACCCTCGCTGTCAAACTCTACGCTATACTGGTTTCTGTGAAGCAAAAACTTGATTTCGAAGCTCTTATTGTCACCATCTGTTTCCAGGAAGTACTTTACCTTTCTCGCTTTACCGAGCGGGTTATTCAGCAGGGTAAGCGCCACAGCGGGTATCTCTTCTTTCCTGATTCGCTTTTCACGCTCCATTTTCTTTCCCTGGGCCAGCAGGGAAAAAGAAAAACAAATCGATACCAGCCATAATAAGGTTGTCTTGATTATCATTGTTTATACGTCTGTGTTTTAGTCTGTCAGATTACAGGGATACAACAAACATACATAGCTAATGGTAAATTCTTTGAAAAATAAATGAAAATTTATTTTCCCTGAAGAGCCACACAGAAACAGATGCCAAAACGGCCGGAAGCCGTAAATGGGGAGGTATCATCAGTTTTTGAAACTGACATATTTTGAGGCAAAAGTTGCTTGAAGACAGATTGTTTGGATCAACGATTATTTGTACATTGGAATAAATTTTGGTGTGCAACCTTGGGAAAAAATATGACACCGGACGATAAATATCTGTTAGAAGCTGTAAAGCGTGGGCATAAAGAAGCTTTTAATAGGCTGTTCGACCGATATGCGTCGCAACTTTACCATGTTGCGCTTAAATATGTAGGCAGACCGGAAGAGGCCGAGGAAATTGTGCAGGAAGTATTTGTGAAGGTCTGGATTTACCGGTCCGGGCTCCAGCCTCATCTGCCTTTTGTGCCTTACCTTATTAAAATCTCCAAAAACCTTGTCATCAATAAATCCAAAAAGCGGCTTTATGAGGAGGCTTATATAAAGTATAAGACACTGAGCGGCGTGAATTATAATCATGTTACTGACAACCAGGTAGTTCTTAAAGAACTTCAGGATTTGCTGGAAATTAAAATCTCGCAACTGCCCGAAAAGAGAAAGCAAATCTATAAGCTGAGCCGGGAACAAGGCTTGAGCAACAGGGAAATAGCTGAAAAGCTGGTGGTTTCGGAAAGTACCGTAGAAAATCATATCAACAAAGCCCTGAAAGACTTGAAAAGTTACCTGAAGGAATATAAGTATCTGAGCCTCATACCGCATCTGACACTGCTCAGCCTGACATTTATCTACTGAGCCGGAACCCATCCCCTTCAATTCCTATTGTTTTACTTTTTGCCGTTATAACATTTTTCTTCCTTACAGACTAGGTGTCAGGCGGAAGTCGATTGTTTATTATTTAGTAAACAAAAACGAATACTGTGGACAGAAAGCTAATTGAAAAGTTTATTCGGGGAAAGTGCAGTCCGGAAGAAGCATTAAAGATCATCAAATGGCTGGGAGAAGAAAACTATGAAGCAGCGCTGGAAAAGATGGTTTCCGATGATCTGGAGAAGGCTTATGACATGGCGCCATTTAAATACCGGGATCTTTCGCATATCCGGAAAAAAATTCTTAAACAACACACAATTGGAAAGCCCCGTAAAAAACCCTCACACACCCGCTCCCGGGTGTCATTGAGGGCGGCAGCCGTTATGGCTTTTTTTGTAGTAACCGGACTACTGGCGTATTACTTCGATCATCGATCACCAAAAGTGATGGAAGATCAGTATGGTATGACGGAAGTGATAAAATCAAATCCCAGAGGCCGTAAATCCACCATAACACTAGCAGATGGAACCACCGTATACCTGAATTCCGAAAGTAAAATTATTTACCCGGATCGTTTCTCAGACTCCATACGTATTATTCAATTGGAAGGAGAAGCATTTTTTGAAGTAGCACCGGACAAAAACAAACCTTTTATTGTCAGGATAAATTATCTGGCTCTCAGGGTCTTGGGGACATCATTTAATGTAAAAACCTTTAATGATTCTGATGAGGTTACCATTGCCCTGGCTACCGGAAAGGTAGAGATTACAGATACGGGAACCAGTAAAAAAGCCTCCGAAACAGTGACGCTCAACCCGGGGCAAGCGGTGATATTCAACAAAACAGCGGAAGCCTTCGGGCAGATTTCTGACTTCGATCCGAACTATGCCTATGGATGGAAAGATGGATTGATTTATTTCGATAAGGCATCCCTGCGGGAAGTGATAGAAAAGTTGGAGCGATGGTATGATGTAAAAATCATTGTAGAAAACAAGCCTTCAAACAAGTGGGTATATAAGGCCTACCATAAAAATGAAAGCCTTGAGCTGGTTCTTGAAAGCATGGCCCATAACGAAGCTTTTGATTTTGAGATCAAAGACAAACTGGTAACCATAAAATTTAAATAACTGCCTATGATACAACAAGACTAAACGATCAAATTCAAGTTAAAAAACTCTCCTGTCGCAAATTGGCCGTTTGGAAAGGAGAGTTCTCGACTGCTAAATAATTGTATAAACTTAGCCTTTTAAAATTATGAAATTTAAACGTTTACTGCTAGTACTGATGAAGTATTTATTGGTTGGATTTATCCTTCAAACGTTTTTCCTCGCTATTTTGATAGCTGGTGAAACACATGCTCAAAAGAGTCTGAGTGTGAAAGAAGTGTCGATCTCAGTTAATTTCAATAACATTTCAATTCAGGAAGCCTTTGCGTACATAGAGTCCAGAACTGACTATGTATTCAATTATGATAATTACACCATTGAAAGTAACACCCGGAAAATCAGCTATGTAAAGCATAATTCCACTGTTGAAAAAGTTTTGCTCCATATTTCCAGGCATGCCAGGCTACATTTTAAACAGATAAACAATAATATTAATGTCAACAGCATCAAACAGGACGACCATACGAGGGATTACCCAATCGATATTCTGCTCAGGAATATCACAGTGACGGGGCAGGTCACTGATGAAAATGGAGAGAAGCTGCCTGGGGTAAATGTTGTTTTAAAAGGTACTTCGATGGGTACTGTAACCGATGTATCGGGGAATTATGCGATTCAGGTGCCTGATGAGAACGCGGTGCTTGTATTTAGTTATGTCGGTTATGATGACCAGGAGATTACCGTAGGAAGCAAAACCGTTATCGATGTTGCCATGAAAAGTGACGTGACGATGTTCAATGAGGTGGTGATCATCGGTTATGGTTATCAAAAGCGGTCTGATCTCACCGGAGCTGTCGGGTCTGTAAGTGAGGAAAAGCTGAAGGAACGCCCTGCCACCTCTCTTAACCAGGGCTTGTCGGGTAAAATACCGGGTGTGCAGGTAAACACTAACTCCGGCCGTCCGGGGGGTAGAACCAACGTGAGGATACGTGGATTCAGTTCTATTAATTCTTCCAACAATCCGCTGTATGTGGTGGATGGTGTACAACTGCCCCAGGGTAATCAGGACCAGTTTAGCCAGGCTATAGATTACATAAACCCTAATGATGTTGTCTCTATCGAGGTATTGAAAGATGCCTCTTCCACAGCCATTTATGGTGCGAGAGGTGCCAATGGTGTTATTCTTATTACCACCAGACGTGGAAAATCCGGTGAGGGCAGAATAACTTATGATATGGATTTTAGCGTCCCGACTGTTGGGCCAAACAAGCGTGAAGTGCTGAATGCCGAGGAATACCTGGCGGTAGAAGACCTTGCCTGGGCTAATATGGAGAAATTTGATCCGGAAGGGTGGAATGCCGGTAAATGGGCTTATTTGAATCCGGCCCTGCGCAGGACCGATCCTAGAATTTTTGACAGTGAAGGTAACCCTAAATACGATACCGACTGGCTTGAAGAGACTACTCAGCATAAAATATCCCAAAATCATCAACTGGGTTTCACTGGCGGAAATGACCGTACTACCTATTCACTTTCCCTCGGATACAGGGATGATCAGGGTCTTTTAAAGACCTCCTACCTCACACGGTATTCAGGCAGGTTTACCCTGGATGACCAGGTTAAAGACTGGCTGAAAATCGGCGGTACCCTTTCCTACAATTATCAAACTGAGAACCTTGTGGACGTCAGCGACGCCGTGGCGCGGCAAATTGTGGAAGATTTTCCTTTCCTGCCGGTAAGATATGAAGATGGTACTTTTGCCGATAACCGGGACTACCCTTTTGCAGAAGGCACCAGAAGCTCGATGCACCGGTTGTTTGGAAGGGATTACATGCTCAATACACAAACAACTTTAGGAAGTGCCTACGCCAATGTTAAACTTGCAGAAGGACTGGAATTACGGACTGTTTTGGGTATTAATATCATTACACAGGAAAACAACGAATTCAGTGCCAGCACCTTAAGTAATGCCGGTATCGCCTCTGCTTCCACCAGTAATGAGAAACAAACCTTCTGGTCATGGGAAAACTACCTGACCTACAACAAAACTTTCAGCAAGATTCACGCTTTTACCGGGCTTTTGGGAGTATCCTGGCAGGAATCCAATACCTTTTTGATTAACCAGGGTTCGCGGAATTTTCCCACCGATTATTTTACTTTTAATAATTTAGGGGCAGGTAGTGATAACCTGTTTGTTTCCTCCAATGACTCCAGGCACGCGTTGAACTCCTACTTTGGCAGAATTAACTACAGCTTAATGGGTAAATATCTGTTAACAGTCACAGGACGTGTGGATGGTTCATCGAAGTTTGGTGATAACAACAAGTATTCATTTTTCCCCTCCGCGGCTTTGGCATGGCGGATTTCAGATGAAGATTTTATGGCCAATCAACGTTTGATTTCCAACCTGAAATTGCGTTCGAGCTATGGCCGCACCGGTAACTCTGAAATACCACCTTACTCTTCATTGTCGCTGCTGAGTTCAAATTACCGTGCAGTCTGGAATGATAACCCTGTAGGTGGTACTGGTCTTAACCGGTTAGCTAACCCCGATCTGAAATGGGAAAAAACGGTGCAAACCGATATAGGTCTGGAATTGGGCTTACTCAATAACAGGATCAGTCTTGAAGTGGATTATTACTATAGAAAGACGACAGATATGCTACTGGATGCCCCCGTTCCCCAAACCAGTGGATATGCTGTCATCAGAAAAAATGTGGGTTCTTTGGAAAACAGAGGGATTGAGCTTTCCCTTAACACCGTGAACATTGAGACCAATAATTTAACCTGGACTACTGCTTTCAATATCTCCATGAATCGCAACAAAGTGCTTTCATTAGCCACCCCTTCCGACATTTTCGGTGTAGGCGGTCCTAATTTTACCAATCCTACCAACATTATCCGGGTAGGTGAACCTGTAGGCTCATTCTGGGGTCTGGTGAGGCTAGGGGTATGGGGTACCGCAGAAGCAGATGAAGCGGCAAAATTTGTGAGCTATCGCAATGGCTTGACCATTTTACCGGGTGATGTAAAATACCTTGATGTGAACGGCGATTATGCCATTACCGATGCCGACAGGATGATTATCGGCAATGGCAATCCCAATGCCTGGGGAGCCTTCACTAACTATTTAACCTACAAGAACTGGGATTTTACCCTCGAGCTTCAGTATTCATATGGCAATGATATCATGGATATGAACCTCCACCCCAGCGAAGACCGGCAGGCGCTGGCTAATAGTTACAGAACCGTCCTAAATGCATGGACTCCGGAAAATCAGCATACCATGGTGGCACAAATTCGCGATACCCGCGCAGGTTATGTGACCAATGTGGACTCCCACTGGATCAAAGACGGGTCCTTTATACGGGGTAGAAATGTATTGTTGGGTTACACCTTTTCAAATGACGTTCTCGAAAGGCTTCACCTGAGCAAGTTGAGACTTTATACTTCTGTACAAAATTTCTTTTTAATTGTCGATGACGAACTGATCGGTGACCCCGAGGTAACGCCCATTCGCGGAAATGATAACAATAATGCCTTCTCTCAGGGCATGATGTGGCATGAGTATCCTAAATCCACCACTTACATGATAGGTCTGCAACTGGCCCTTTAATTAATTTAAAAAGACATTTACCATGAAGAAAAATATATTGAGATTTTCAGGCAAGGTGTTTAACTGTGTAACCTTACTGTTTGTTATCGCAGGCTGTTCGGATTTTCTGGATGAAGAAGATCCGTCGAACCTCACCCCGGAAAGTTTTTATACTACTGCCGCGCATGCCGAGTCAGCGATAGCAGCGGTTTATGCCGATACAAGGTTTTATGGTTTTGGCGCGGGTATTTTTTCCTCAAACTGGCAGTTGCTGGAGGCCCCTACGGGAACTTCAACCACAGAGACCGCTCAAAACTCAGATCTGAACAATCTTTATTCTTTGACCTACGATCCCAACACCGGCCATATACAAAATTGGTGGCGCCGGATTTACCGGGTCGTTTCCAATGCCAACCTCGTCCTTGAAAATGTCCCGGGAATCAATATGGATGAAAGTCACAAGCGCCGTGTGTTGGGTGAAGCCCGCTTTCTACGGGCATGGGCCTATTTTTATGCCGTTAGAATTTGGGGCGATGTACCCCTCATATTGCTACCACAATCCTTCACCTCAGAAGACTTTTCCCCAGGCCGTACTCCCCGGGAAGAAGTCTACAACCGGATTGTGGAAGACCTGAAAGTTGCGGAGGCGGCAGGATTGCCCCGGATGGATGAATCCGGTCGTGTTTCACAGGCTGCGGCGAAAGCTTTGTTGTCCAAGGTTTATCTCACCATGGCTGGTTTTCCCCTTGGCTTGGGTACCCGATATTACGAACTGGCCGCCACAAAAGCGAAAGAAATCATTGATAACCCAGGGTCGATCGACCTGTTTGAAACCTATGGTGAAGTGCATGACGAACGTTTGAAAAATACGGTAGAACACATTTTTAGCCTGCAATATAATGCGGAAGTGGCTCAAAATCCGATGGGTAACATGTTTCCCAATTTTAAACCAGTTACCTATCGTGGCCCTTCCGGCACGGGAAGTACTATACCGACTATTCAGTTTTATAACTCTTATGAACCCGGTGACCTTCGCGCGAAGGATCAGGAAGGATATTTTTATACGACCTATTATACCAATGGCAGCGGGGAGCCCTTTGATCTGGGAGCGCCTTACATTTTTAAGCATTTTAATGTAATAGCCAATGGTACCTTTGGGGTAGAAGGTACTGCCAGGGATAATCTCAACGTGCCAATGATTCGTTTCGCAGAGGTGCTGTTGATTTATGCTGAAGCCGAAAATGAAGTGAACGGCCCCGGCCAGGAGGCTTATGAGGCTTTTAAAAGAATCAGGGACAGAGCGCAACTGGTTACACCTGATGTCGGCACTTATGATCAGGTGACTTTCCGGGAAGCCATCTGGCGGGAACGGTGGCATGAGCTTTGTTATGAGGGGATTACCTGGTTTGACATGGTCCGGCTCAGAAAGGTTTACAACAGTCTTACCAATGGGTTCGACGACTTTGTGGGCCATGTTAACCTGAGCTCCAACCAGCCCTTGCAGGAAAAACATCTTTTATTCCCGCTTACTATGACCGAGATGATTAATAATCCCAATCTCCGTCCGCAAAACCCCGGATACGCCGGTCTGCAATAACTGGCTGAATACGGGTAATGCAAAGAAAAACGTGCGAAGCACAAAATTCCCATCCAATCAAGTTAACCCTTCAACGCGATCCGAAGGGTTAACTTTCTTTTTGGAAATGACCCATCAACCTGTTGCTTTTAAAAATGGTGTCAGTAAACCATTTAGAAAATGCATGATTACTATTGATATGCTTGAGGACATCCAACCCATTGGATGAATAAAATACCTGTATCGTCAAAGAAATTACCTGAAACATTGTCGTTATGTTATTTTTATTATATTTGATCTAAATTTTTAATTTGTGGAACTTCAAATCACTTTACAATCCAGCAATTTGGTGATTCTTGCAGATAGTCATAATCCATCATTATTAACCGATTCATTTTTGATGAAATCTGAAATAATTGGTGAAAATGATGAGATAGACCGGGATTCCTATGTTTTGACACCTGCTCTTACAAATGTTGTGCTCAAAAAGGATAATGATTTAGTAAATATTACTCTTGATCCAGGTATGCTAAAAATTTCAGGTGCTGGCTCATCTACTGCCCCCTTTCAAGTTGGTAAATTATATTGCAGAAATTTACCGCATATTGTTGGGAAAGCATTTGGTATAAACCTTGATTTTCTTGTAAAAGGATTAAACGCAAATAAATGGTTTGATTCAAAGAATCATATTCATTTTAAGGATTCAAGATTAACGCAGTTAATCTATCAATTTTTAATTGATAAAGGAATTGCGAATGTTACGATTGCCAATCATGACTCAAATTCAATTAGCGTAAAGTTCAATTTCCATTATGATTTAAATAAGCAGGTCCTAGGTGATCTTAATGATTTTGTGTCATTACGTAATTCTAATCAAAATACAGCGTCAGAGTTTCTAAATAAAACCTTTAACGAATGAAATTTTTGAATACTATTATAGATGACGGTTTTGGAAAAAATATGGCGGAACCTTATCCATTAAGTACAAAAGATGATGCTATGCAATCGCATTTTATCTGTTATTTATTAGAAAACTATTTAAACAATAACAGTGCAGTTGAAAGGAGGGACAAAATTTCAAATATCGCATTGGGAACCAGAATATTAAAAAGTAATGCGTTACTGAAAGAGTTTGATCATGAAATTTCTAAGCATCCTGAGTTAGTTAAAGATTTAGTTAAAGCACGTATTTTGTTTTTTAAGGTCCTAAGCCAAATTAGTAAATATAATATTAAAAATACCAGCGTAAATTTATCACTTTCTGAAAGCTTGATTATTCGATTTAAATCAAATGAAAGCGTATTTGATTTGGAATTTTTTTTTGATGATGACGAGGATTTAGAGGCAATTTTATTTTTTAAGTCCTGGGATCAGGAACCAGTAAAGGAATATGGCAAACTTCATGAGATACTTGAAAGCCTGGATCAAAAGATCATTGGTCAAAACAATGGATTGGATACATTTCAATTTTCCTTTGAGTTACCCGAGTCGACTTTTGCCCAAACCGCATGATGAAATAATTACAGATCCAAATCCAAAAGATGTTCTTATTCATTGGGTCACCAATAAATATCCCCTCAAAATAAACGGTATTTTAAATGCTGAAAAGTTAATAGAAATTAAAAGAATTCCAGGACTTTCTCACAATAAACTACCTCCGGCAAAAGTAAATGATATTTTTATCAAATTTAAAAGCAAAAAGCAATATGAAGAACTTTGGAATATTGGTGAAAACTGTCAGAAAGTGAATCGATCGGATTTTTTCTATGATTATAAAAATCGAAATTATTTTTTTATTTCGGTAATGGATATAAGTTATCAAGATAAATACAAAAAGCCATATAATGCTCCCCAGGCGGAGTTTTGTTTTAATGTAAAACCTATACATAAACCAACAAGGTCGAATTACAGCCATTTTGAGTTAGAAATAACTAATGAAGATGGCGTAATTAAAAATTTCAGTTCTTCGTGGAGAAAACTAATCGGACATTCCATTAGAACTAAATACGAAGAAATCTCATTTTTTGAGTTGCCTAATAAAAATCAATAAAGTTTACATTCAGAGACCTTCCAATTGATTTAAAAAAGTAATTCTGTAACCCCGATTAGTTGCTCAGGCTAACATATTATTCTTAGGGAATAGGGTGGCTATCTTCATTAAAGATACTGTTATAACGGATGATTTGTTCAGTACCTTTGGATTCTACTGCGTATATTTTAAGTTGTGATGGAGCTATATGATCACACAACTCCCTAATAATATCCCCCTCTTTTCCTGAAAAGCCCCGGTGATGTCTTTTTGATTTTACCAAAGACTTTGGTAAGATGATAACGGTCAGTAAAACCACATTGCTCAGCAATGATATCCATACTGGTATTGGTATGAAGAAGCAGGTTACAGGCTTTGTCAATTCGGATTTGTGTCAGGTATTTGCTGGGGCTTTTGCCGATATTCTTTTTAAATAAGCGTGAAAAGGCACTGGATGAGATATACAGGTTTTTGGCCAGTGTTTCACTGGTCATCCTGTTTTTGATATTCCTTTCCATAAAATCCAGGGCATCGGTAATGCGGTGGTCTACCTTCCTGGATAGCCATACAGTTCCGGGCAGACTGCTGATAGAAGAAAGCACCAAATTGTAAATGCTTAAACTTTCTTTTAGTGAAAAATTGGAAGAGCCTGCCCTGAGCATATTTAAAATACCGGTCAAATCATTTTTCCTTTCTTGTGACAGGTCTACGACATACACACCCGGTTTTACATAGTCATAAGGAAACCCCAATGTGAAATGCGTGAAGAAATGGAGTACATTACTCCGACTCAGATGCCATTCTTCCGAGGTTTTCGACTTGATCCTTCCGCATTTGAAGAAATACGCTGATTCTCCGGTCAATTGCTGGTGGTGGATGCCTGTGGCAAAAGGTGTGTGCGGAGGAATCAGATATATTTTATCGGGGAATAGATCTGTCTTTTTTTCGTAATATACATATGCGCCTTTGTTCCTGTTCCAGTATAACTGCCAGTAAGGGAATGACATCCGATGGCCTTTCCAGATTTCAAACCACCAATACCTGCAACATAAAATATTGAATTTCAAATTTTTAAATATTTGACTACTGTTGGAGGGATCCCCGGTTACAGATATTTCCCGTGTGATAAGCATTTGATAGAAGTATCAGAATATACACAAACTTAGCAGAAGTTGACATTTTACAAAAGGGGTTATGTCATTAGTTTTAATGATTAATGGATAGATAACCATGTTCCGGATGGAAGACCTTTAAACCCTGCGATGTATTTTCGGGAAATGCTACAGGCAACTGGCCTGGTAAATATTGGTAAATATATCAAATCACTAAAAAAAGATGTCAGCAATAAGATTAGATCAGGGTATTAATGCAGGTTCCGGCCTTCCTGTGATAGGGGTATTTGCCACCGGTGACCCGAGAATTGACCAGTAGTCGAGAATCAGGGCTGGTAACATCGTGCAAATGGCTGCCAACCAGATCGCGGGTAAGGTGATCACACCTGGCAAAACCCAGGTACCGGTCGTATACGCCGATGTGCTGGTAGACGGAGAACAACAAGCCGATATGGTGGCCACACACTTTTGTGATGCCCAAATATGCTACGATGACGGAGTACAAACATTACGCGCCCGCCAATCACTTTCATATGACCTGGGGCCTGAAACGGGCCCGGATGCAATACTGGATGGATATGGCCAATGTGTTGTCGGTAACGCCCTGGGCCGCCAGGCCTGAGTTTGAAGAAGGGGCAGACAGACCATTACCGTTACTTTACCTGATCAACGGCGGGGAAACCCAGGCTAAAATATGGAGAAAAAATTGACCGATATGACTATTGAAGGACATATTTAATGGAATGCGTAGTACAAATGCTGCTGAAGTGCGTATTAACTGATAGGATTTAGGTTTAACAGAAGGTTCTAATTCACCTAGTAATAGCATCATGAATGTAACACCATGATAGATGTAGCCAGAAAACCGCAAGGGCAAACTGCCGCGGAATTTTTAAAAAACCTTAATGAGGCTTCAGCCCGGTTCAAAAAGGCCACCAAGGACAAGTTCGTGCAAAAAGGGGAGTGGTAAATATGTTTCAGACTTTTGATGTCATTGTATTAGTGCTTTATATCCTGGCGGTGCTGGGGATAGGTTTTTATTTTTCCAAAAAGGCCAAAACCCCGGAAGGCTTCATGGTAGGTGGGAGGTCTATGTCAGGATTTTCGGTAGGTTTATCGATCGTAGGCACCTTGTTGAGCAGCGTTTCCTTCATCGCCTATGCGGGCAAGGCCTATGACAGTAACTGGAATGCCTATGTTTTCAGTATTACCGTGGTTATGGTTGCCTTTGTGGCAGTTGGTGTATTTCTGCCTTTTTACCGAAAGCTCGGTATTATTTCAGCCTATGAGTTTCTTGAAGACCGTTTTGGCTATTGGGGCAGGTTGTATGGAGGAGTTAGTTTTATTATGTATCAGATCGGCAGGGTGGGGGTGATACTTTACCTGCTTTGCCTGCCACTTCACCATCTGCTGGGTTGGGACATGGTAACACTTATCGTGGTCACCGGTATTTTTACTACCGGCTACACATTTGTCGGCGGCATCGAGGCGGTCATCTGGACTGACGTCACCCAGGTATTCGTGCTTTTTGGAGGGGCTGTTTTATGTGGAATGATATTGCTGACTTCAGTGCCGGAAGGGCCTTCGCAGTTATTCAGTATTGCGGGTCAGTATGACAAGATGAGCCTGGGAACATTTGCGTTTGACTTTACAAATTCCTCATTTTGGCTGGTGATGGTTTTCGGAATTACCGAGAACCTCAGAAACTTTGGCGTAGACCAAACCTACATTCAGCGCTATGTGGCCACAAAGTCAGACAAGGAGGCGGCTAAATCGGTATGGCTGGGTGCGTTGGCCTATGTCCCTTTAACCCTGTTATTCTTTATGATTGGCACAGGCCTGTTTGTGTTTTACCAGGTTTACCCTGATCCCGCTCTGCCCGAAAAGGCCGATGCGGTCTTTCCGTATTTCATCGTGACTGAACTTCCCGATGGTGTCCGGGG
The DNA here is from genome assembly GCF_056858335.1 of Agaribacillus sp. DX54. Lineage (NCBI taxonomy): Bacteria > Pseudomonadati > Bacteroidota > Cytophagia > Cytophagales > Splendidivirgaceae > Agaribacillus > Agaribacillus sp. DX54. Next base: position 118,846 of record NZ_JBXEQE010000003.1, on the reverse strand, counting down.
ATTGTTGATTGCCGCCCTTTTTGCGGCAGCTATGAGCAGTCTGAGTTCCAGCATTAACTGTGTGGCAACAATAACGGTCGAAGATTTTACCAAACGTTTTTCAAAAAGCCGTTTGACGGATAAACAGATCGTCATGTATCTCAGAATCGTCACCATTATATTTGGTATCACAGGCACTATGACAGCCATTTCCATGATGTCTGTGAAAACGGCTTTGGATATTTCATGGCAGATATCCGGCATATTCGGTGGAGGAATTTTGGGGTTGTTCCTGTTGGGAATTTTCTCAAAAAAAATTGGTAATGCCGCAGCAGTACCGGCCGTAATTTTAAGCATGATAGCCATATCCTGGATTACTTTTAATGAAAGCTTAACGCAACCTCAAAAAATACTGGCCGGATTTTTCGGAACCCTGACGCTACTGATATCCGCATTGCTGATCCATTGGTCATCCGGATTATTTAATTCAAACAATCATGAAAATGAACATACCTAGAGGCGTCGTAAATGCAATTCTTACACCCTTCAAAAGTGATGGAAGAATAGATATTTCATTATTGGAAAAGCAAACGTTATTTCTGATGAATGGAGGGCTGGACGGGCTGTTTGTCAACGGTTCGACCGGAGAAGGCCTGCTATTGACTATTGAGGAAAAATGTGAAACCCTGAGTTGTATCAAGGAGATTACAAAAGGAGCGGTGGACCTTTATGCGTGTTGTATCCGGCCCACCACTCACCAGGTGATAAAAGATCTTGAAAGGATGCAGATCCTCGGGCCCGACTATGTCGTGGCAGTCCCTCCATTGTATTACCCGGGGGATCAGGATATGATCTATATTCATTTTAAAGAAATTGCCGCTGCCAGTTCCATCCCTTTGGTGTTATACAATTTCCCTCAGATGACTAATAATCCGCTACATCTTGAGACTTTGATAAAACTTGCGGAGCTGGAGAATATTATTGGTGTAAAAGACAGTTCGGGTGATTTTTTATCATTTGTGCAGGGAACCGAAAGCCATTCGTCAGATGAATTTTGCTGGATGCAGGGTGATGACCTGCTGCATGCCTCTTCCTTGCTGGCTGGCTCGGCATCAGTTGTGACCGGGCTTGGGAATGTCAGCATCGAGGATCACGTGGCGCTTTATAAGGCCTTTCTGCAAAAAGATTATGAGACTATGTGGTTTCATCAGAAAGAACTCAACCGATTGTATCGAATTATCACCGAAACCGGAAAAGGCGTTCCCGCTATTAAAGCGGCCACGGCCATCCTCGGCAGAAGTACCTTTCCCATGAAAGACTCCTGGCTAAACCTCACAAAAGCCGAAATCAAAAAAATTGCGTCCATCTTATTAGAAATCGGGATTAATCAATGATCTTATACCGATGTTCATATCGTTAGCGAAAAGGTACCCTGATTTAATCCGTGGTCATTGACCGGTTGCTATATGCCATTTTGTAGTGATCGAAGCCCCGCATTTCATCAAAAGTATTAAACATAAACATAGTCTCAAATCACATTTTCGAGTGATTTCAGTCATCCTGTTTTTTTCCCAAAAGTGTCATATTTAAACCAAAAAGATACGGACATGCGTGAAAACAAATCGATAACACAACTAAGTATGCATCAGGATCATACGGTATGGGAATCGGAGATCAGGATGTGGCAGGAAGATCTGAAGTTCTGGAAGAAGGAGTTGAACTAGCTCAAAGAGGACCTAATCGTCATTGCGAGTGCGGCTGAGAAACACCTCGAAGCCACAGACCATCATGAAAAATCGATTGCGGAACATCATTCGTTTTTGCAAAAACATGAGACAGATTTGAGTATCTTACTGGAAAATACCGGGCTGGACAGGGAGCTTGCAGCAAGGCATCTGAATGAACAACAAAAGCATAACCTTCAAAAAGATGCACATGAGCGGATTAAGAAGTACCATCATACTATCGTTGCTCTGTGCAAAGCCCTGAGAAAGGCCATAGAACATGCGCTTTAGCTTCACCCCAAAACATTTCCAGTCTTAACAATTACTTAATACAGCATTTTGTTAAATTTCAGTACATTAGCGACGGTTATTACAAGCGAATTATGTTGAAAATTCCGTGCTATGCTCTGGCACAAGCATTTCGTGGGTATTGCACAACGTTTTCGACAAAATTCTTGGTGTCTTGGTGCCTCTCATATAACTAAAGTTCTGTTATTTTCTGCAGATGGGAGCAACGCTGTTGGGAAACTACTATATAAGTAATTTGTAAATTGTTGAATATCATATATTTATGAATTAGTTGTTTTTGTTAGATGTTTGGTCAATTGTCTGACCTTGGGGAACTTTGTGGTTAACCCTTGTTCACCACGGAGGCACTAAGGCACAAAGAGACACAGCCGTTTTTGCCTGTAAATAAAAATAGAGGCACATGTTTAAGTTGTGCAACACCCACGAGAGGATTGTGCCAGGGGATAACAAGAAACTTAGTGACTCTTTGTGCCTCCGTGCCTTCGTGGTTAAAAAAGCGCACCACCGAGGCACCAAGACACGAAGAGTTTGTGCGGGAACCATTGCGAAAAAGCTGCAAGACGCTTAGGCAAGATGTTTTTGGATACATCATTTATCGATATTGGCAGCCATAGCATGGCTTTGAGCCATACTATACACTCCAAGAAATTTATTATATGAAATCGTGGACTCATTTTTTTTCACTCCTGATTATTTTTTCTTCAGTCGAATGCACCACCGGTTCCCATGAAAAAATGCATGGCAAACCATTGTTCGAGCTTCGTTCTCCGGAAACGACAGGCATACATTTTTCCAATAAACTATATGAAACAACCGACCTCAACATTATTACCTATGAATACATGTACAACGGTGCCGGGGTGGCGGTTGGTGATATCAATCAGGATGGTTTGCCGGATATTTATTTCTCAGGCAACATGGTGCCTGGTAAGTTATATTTAAACAAGGGAAATTTTAGTTTTGAAGATATTACTGACCAGGCGGGCATCCACACTTCGGGCCAATGGGGAACAGGCGTTTCTATGGTAGACATCAACAACGACGGCCTGCTGGATTTATACCTGTGTTTCTCAGGGCCATATGAGGCAGCCAGGAGAAAAAACAGGTTATACATTAACAACGGCGACCTGACTTTTACCGAGCAGGCAAATTTTTATGGCCTGGATGATGATGCGCATACAACCCACGTAGCGTTTCTCGATTATGACATGGACGGTGACCTGGATGTCTATCTGCTCAATAACACAACCGATGACTTGGGCCCCAACATTATCCGCCCCAAAAGAGTCAACGGTGAAATGGTCAACACCGACCGGCTCTACAGAAACGACCACGGAAAATTCACCGATGTTTCCGCCGAAGCCGGAATCCTTAAGGAAGGTTACGGACTGGGGGTGGCCGTAGGGGATATTAATCAGGATAACTGGCCGGACATTTACGTTTCCAATGACTACCTTTCAAACGACCTGCTCTATATCAACAACGGTGACGGGACATTCACCGATCAGGCCGAGGCATATTTCAAACATACCAGTTATTCTTCTATGGGCTGTGACATGGCAGATTTTAACAATGACGGCCTGCTCGACATTGTGGCTTTGGATATGCTACCCCCCGATCACACACGCCGTAAGCTAATGATTGGTTCATACAACTATAACAGGTTTCGCTCCGAGCTGTTAAATGGATACTTTCCGCAATATATGCGGAATACCCTTCAGCTTAACCGGGGTAAAGTGCCCGGTGGTTTGACAGTTTTCAGTGAAATAGGTCTGCTGGCAGGTATGCACAGCACGGACTGGAGCTGGAGCCCTTTGCTTATGGATATGGATAATGACGGCCTGAAAGATCTGATCATTACCAACGGCTACCCAAGGGATATCACAAACATGGATTTTGCCTCCTATAAGGCGGATAAAATGATGAAAGCCGGGTATAATGAGCGTGTGTTGATGCAACTGATCAAGGAGGTAAACACCATTAAAGGCGCCTACCTGCCCAACTTTATTTTTCAGAATCAGGGAGATCTTACCTTCAAGGACCGGTCAACCGCCTGGGGATTTACACAGCCTTCGTTCTCACATGGTGCGGCAGTGGCTGATTTGGATAATGACGGGGATTTGGATTATATCACCAACAATTCTTATGACAAGGTATTTATTTATGAAAACCACTCACAGCAGCATCCGGAAAATCACTACCTGAGAATAGATTTGAAAGGAACACCTGAAAACCTGGGGGCAATCGGCACGAAAGTATGGTTATTCTGTGATTCGACACGACAATATTACGAACACTATCCCTCCCGAGGATATCGGTCAAGTGTCGAGCCTGTCGTCCATTTTGGTCTGGGCAGCAAAGAGCCAATAGATTCGATAGTAATTCAATGGCCTGACAGCCGTTTGCAAACCATTCATAACCCTGCCCGGGATCAGTTGCTTACGGTCTATCAGGAATCCGGCAAAGCGTCGCCCCTCCCCAACCTTCGATATACTCAGATTTTTCAACCGGGAAAAGGGGTTACCTATGTCCATCAAGAAGCCCATCATGCTGACTTTAATGAGATGCCTCTGCTACCCCATAAACATTCCCAGGAGGGTCCTGGCATGAGCGCAGGAGATGTAAACGGGGACGGATTAGATGACTTTTATATTGGAGGAGCTTCCGGGCAAAAAGGTCGGGTTTTTATTCAAATGCCTGATGGAAATTTTAAGTCCGAAAATATTGCCGGCGTTACCGACTCGCAGGAAAATACCGGATGCCTGCTATTTGATGCCGATATGGATGGTGACCTGGATCTGTATATATGCCATGGTGGAAGCGAATTTGCGTCGGGTGCTGAAAGTTACCGGGACAAACTTTTCCGGAACAATGGGAAGGGCGATTTTATTTATGATCCCTGCGCGCTACCGGTAATTAATGTCAGCACTTCGTGTGTTACGGCGGAAGATTATGATAAAGATGGAGATCCCGATCTGTTTGTAGGAGGTCGCATTGTACCCGGCCGGTATCCGGAGGCACCTCAGAGTTTTTTGCTGGAAAACCAGGCCGGAAACTTTGTGGACGTTACCACCCAAAAAGCCCCTGGACTTGTCAGATATGGCATGATTACAGCAGCCACATGGACAGACGTAGATCAGGATGGTTGGCCTGATCTTTTTGTAGCGGGTGAATGGCTGCCATTATCCTTATTTAAGAATGAAAAAGGCAGGTTGGTCAACAAAACCAGGGAGACCGGCTTATCGCAAACCATTGGATGGTGGAATGACCTGGCTGTCGGTGATCTTGACAAAGATGGAGACCCCGACCTCATTGCCGGAAACCTGGGTTTGAATACCCACTACAAAACAAGCGCTGATAAACCTGTATCCCTTTTTGTCTCTGACTATGACAAAAATGAAAAACCGGATCCTATTATGGTTCATTACCTTCAGGACAGGCAGGTGCCTGTACATTTCAGAGATGATATGCTTACCTGGATATTTCCTTTAAGAAAAAGATTTCCGGATTATGAAAGTTATGCTAATGCAAATTGGGAGGATTTTTTTCCTGATTTGCCGGTCAATCCCATAGATGTTCACCTGTTTACCAGCAGTTGGATTGAAAACCTGGGCGGTGGTAAGTTCAGGGTGCATCCATTGCCATTGGCTGCACAAATGGCCCCGGTATATGCTATATTGGCCGGTGATTTCAACTTTGATCAACGCCCCGATATATTGTTAACCGGTAATTCGTCAGCCTCCAATCCTTTTGACGGCCAATACGATGCTTTTAACGGCCTTTTACTTTTGGGAGACGGGCTGGGGAATTTTGATCCGGTATCGTTGCAGCAATCCGGTTTTTTTGTGCCTGGTGAGGGGCGGACTTTGATCAGGCTTATGGGGGTCGATGGAAAACCTTTAATAATGGCAGCACAGAGCAACGGGCCGTTGAAATGTTTCCGGTATTAATAACCACTTTACTATACGCCATAGTATGACCGGCACTGTCAACCGGGTGGCGCAAGCATCCCGTGGCTGTTGCACAACGTTTCCGACAAAATTCTTTGTGTCTCTTTGTGCCTTGGTGCCTCCGTGGTGAAAAATGGTTAACCACCAAGGCACCAAGGCACAAAGAGACACAGAGGGCACCTACTTTGTAAGCGAGATACTTAATCGCGAGGATCGGCGAAAAGTGTAAGGCTGTCTGCCGGCAGGGGAATTCTGGAAAAATACCTTATTTCGTAACGTTCCTGTTTGCCACCCGGGAATACAGGTTTTCTTGATTTTTTCAGGGTCATTTGATGCTCGTCGATGTGCAGAATATTGAATTTGGCATTTTCACCCCCTTGGGCAGCGCTGACAACGAGTGTGTCTTTTGAAGGCAGCTCAAAAAAGTATTGCCGGAAATGGCCCGTTTTTAATTCCTTCATCATGCCATCTTTTTCATACACGTAGGTAGCCCAATTGCGGTCCGATGCCCTTCGGGTGAAGTCAAAACCGTTGTAATAAGTATAAGTAGAGTCTATTTTCCAGGCCCCGACAATCAGGTTATGAGGCTTTTTGCTTTCACAAGCCAACAAGCCAAATGCCGTCAAACAAAGCAGTATTAAAGTTCTCATCATTATGTTTCCTTTAATAACGAAGGGCTGTTCAATAAGTATTGTGTTTCGACTTGCCACCCAATTTTATTTGCTTTTAGCGATGAGAACACCCCCTGCCCCTCAAGGGAGAAGTTCCCTCGCATCGGAGCATAACGCCCCCTTTGAGGAGCATTCAAAACTTACTCCTTCCTTGAGGGAGGCAGGGGGTATCATGAACGTTGAGCCAAACAAAACTCTTCATTTCATAGCCAAATCAAACTTATTGGACAGCCCCGAAGCATTAAATCTACAGTCTTCTGTTGCAGGCGTACATAGCGCGTACGCCATCAATAACCTGGATTTTGTTCAAGGACACCATTGCTGACGTCAATTTCCCTCTGAGGAATGGCGAAATAATAGTGTTTGTTTCTGTCAAAGCTTCTCGGCGGGTCAAATTGTCCCCTGTCTTCCCCATAAATCGAAACAATATCCACAATGCCTGCCTTATCCCATCGCATCAGGTCAAAGTGGCGTTGATTTTCCCCGGCGAGTTCCACCCTTCTTTCATGAATGATATCATCCATTGTAGCATTAGTCACAGGCGCCAGGCCAGCCCTGGTTCGGACTGCGTTGAGTTCAGTATCACCATTTTGCCCGGATCTTATTTTTGCCTCGGCTACCAGCAGATAGACATCGGCGGCCCGCAAAATGGGAACGTTTTGTCCTTCGTCAAGACCACCTGCCGAACGCCATGAGGCAAATTTCTGAAAATGATAGCCTGTTTGCGAAAGTTCTGTAGTGTATTCGGTAAGGCCGCGGTCACCACCCAGATCGACCATTTCTCCGGGCAGAAACAACGTGGCATCTCTACGCGGGTCATCCTGCTCAAATTCGTCGACGAGGTTTTGGGTAGGTGCGTGGAAATCCCACCCACCCCAGGGCCTGGGCGTGGTATAAATCCGGTGTGCTGTGCCTGCCCAGGCATCCAGCCCTTGCACGGCAAATAGCATTTCAGGGTTATTTTCTGTTTCGATCCTGAAGTTATCTGCATAGTTTTCCGCTAATGGGTACGGACCGTTAATAACGTTATCACCTGCTGTGATGGCGTCATTTAACCTATCCATATACATGTAGAGTTTGCATAACAGGCCCCAGGCCGTACCGCTGTGAACCCTGCCAAGATCGGCAGCGGAATGACTTTGCGGCAATAGTTGTGTGGCCATTTGCAGATCGGACTCAATCTGACGTTGCATCTCCTCAATGGTAGCTTTGGGCTTGTTATATTCTCCTGCTAAAACGTCTTCTTCCAGGATGATGGCAGTACTTCCATAGATAAGATGCAGCCGCCAGTAGGAAAAACCTCGCAGAAAATAGGCCTCACCCAAGGACCTGTCTTTCAGTGAAGCGTCCATTTCGACCTCAGGCGCATTGAGCAGCACCGCGTTGGCACGGGAGATAACCTCATATTTCTCGCGCCATCCGGCAGCAAGCTGGGCGTTGGATGGATCGAACGTGAGTTCTTCTATCGCCTGGTCTTCACCATGGTCGCCTGCACGCCATTGGTCGTCTTCGACGATAGAAAAGGTGTGTTCTGCATGGCCGTAGAAGTCGTGGTCTCTGAGAGGCTCGTAGATGGCATTGGTGGCAGCCACTACATCTTCTCCCGATTGCCAGAAGGTAGCCGAGGTGAACTGGCCGAAGGGAGGGGACTCCAGTAAATCATCTTTGCATGAAATAATCGAAAATGTTACCAGGCAAATGGTAGATGCGGTTAAAATTAGTTTCTTCATTTTTATGGTCATTATTATTTCGAAGTCTTGTGTTGGTGTAAATGATGCTTAAAAATCAATGGTCGTTCCCAATGTCCAGGTACGTGCCTGAGGGTATTGTGCATAATCGACGTTTAACTGCAGGTTATTATCCACGTAGCCTAATTCGGGGTCCATGCCGGAGTAGTCGGTGATGGTGAATACATTCTGTCCGGTTACATAGAATCTGGCTCTTGAAATCCCAATGCGACTCGTTAGCTCAGATGGGATGGTATAACCTAACGTCACATTTTTCAATCTGAAAAACCCGCCGTTTTCAATAAACAGGGTAGAGCTGCGGTGGTTCAGGTTATCGCGACGCGTGGTCATCCTGGGTATGGTGTTACTGGTACCTTCACCTGTCCACCGCCCGGTTGTTTCGGCATACATGTTGAAAGGATAGGAAGGGTCGATGCCCTGCATACGGTCGGCGTTAAAAATTTCGTGGCCGGCAGATCCAAGAAAAAACAGATTGAGATCAAAACCTTTGTAGTTGACTCCTGCATTGAGGCCATACACTAATTCCGGATTGGGATCGCCAATGATGGTGCGGTCATTTTCATCAATCAAGCCGTCGCCATTCAGATCTACAAAACGTACGTCACCTGGTTGTATCAACCCTGCTTCATTTCGGGGATCATTCGCGATAGATGGGTCGGCGCTTATCTCATTGGTGTTTTGGTAAATGCCATCGGCTACCCATCCGTAAAATGGCGAAAGTGGTTCATTGGGAAAAACCCGCGCAATTTCCTCATTAGGGCGGCCATATCGCCTGGTTTCCAGGAAAGGGGCATTAAGTCGGGTTACCTCATTCCTGATTATCGAAGCATTGCCACTGATTCGATAGCTAAGATCCCCCTTGTTACCCCGGTAACTAAGCTCCATCTCCAGGCCCTGGTTCCGCATCTCGCCAAAATTCCTGTCCGGCACCGAAGCCTGACCTTGTGAACCGATAACGGGCACAGGCAGCAACATGTCTTTGGTGTCCTTGATAAAATAGTTAATATCAGCCAGTACCTGGTTTTGCAGGAATCCTATCTCTACGCCGAAGTTGGTCATTTGCACGGTTTCCCAGGTGATGTTAGGGTTAGGGATACGGGATTGCGCAGCGCCAACTGTCTGTTCCCCGCCGAAAGAATATCTTTCTCCGGTAGCAATCAAAGCCAGAAACTGGTTGCGGTCGACATTCTGGTTACCCAGTTCGCCCCAGCCGCCGACCAGCTTCAGGTCGCTGATTAACCCTACGTTCCAGAACGACTCTTCGGAAATCCTCCAGCCGGCAGAAAATGAGGGAAAGTAACCCCACTTGTTACCATCATCGAAACGTGATGAGCCATCGGCCCGGAAAGTAAGGGTAAGCAGGTAGCGATTGTCATATTCGTAATTGGCTCTTGCAAACCAGGATTCCAGCCCGTCGTAAGTACGGTTTCCTTCGGCATTATCGATGGTATTCCCGGCATCCAGGTATCTTTGCAAAGCAGCCTCATCGGGAAAGTCCCGGCGCCTGGCTAAAAAAGACTCTTCATCAAAAGTTTGTGCGGCATAACCGCCAACAATTCCTGCCGTATGCTTTTCAGCAAAGGTCTTTTGATAAGAAAGAAAATATTCGGCAAGCAATGAATAAGTCTCCCTGTAAGAACGGATTAGGGAATTGCGGTCCCTTGCCCTTATCTGGTCATTAATGATGATTTCGAAGTTATCACGGTCGAAGATTTCACCGTCTATTCCAAAATTTGCACGAAGTTTTAAGTCTTTGATTATTTCCAGCTCCGCATACAAAGTCCCCAGAATGCGGTGTCTTGTTTCCTGATCATCTTCTGTATCTACGGTAAAAATCGGGTTGTTAATATCTCCAAACTCACCGCTCACCTGTGCAGAACCGTAATTACCATCGGCATCAATAACCGGGAGGCCGGGATGAAAACGGATGGCACTCCACAGCAAACCGGTTTGCGCAGAGTTGGTATTCAAAAAATTTCCCTTTCTGCTGGTAAGTTGTAAACTCTGGCCAATATTGAGACGTTTGTTTATTTTGTGATCTGAATTTAGCCTGAGGCTGAAGCGTTCGAAAAATGAGTTTTTCATCATTCCTTCTTCATTAAAATAGCCCAGCGACATATTAAATGAGGAACTTTCTCCGCCACCTCGCAGGTTGAGATCAATATTTTGGGTGATTCCCTGATCGAGCAATTCGTCCTGCCAGTCGGTTCTTTGCACCTGATACTGGGGGTCTTCCCAAATGGGGTCGATAGGAAGACCATCGTTTACATATCTCTCACGTTTTAGCTGTGCCAGGGTTGGGGCATCCAACACATCCACGGTTTTGATGGCGTTGGAAACGCCGGTATAGGCATTTAAACTCAGTTTAAGATTTTCATTGGTCTTACCCCTTTTGGTCGTGACAATAATCACACCGTTGGCCGCTCTTGTCCCATAGATAGCAGATGCCGAGGCATCTTTCAGTACCTCCATAGACTCGATGTCATTGGGGTTAACATCGTCGAGACTGCTACCGGGAAAACCGTCTATGATGATGAGGGGCTCTGCATTATTAATAGTTCCGGTACCCCTGATCCGGATTGAACCCGTATTCCCCGGAGCACCTCCGTTTCTTATAACCTGCACCCCGGCAGCCCGCCCCTGCAGGGCTTGCGAAGAGGATGCAACCGGAAGGTTTTCAAAGTCCTGGCCCTTGACCTGTGAAATGGCCCCGGTGACGTCACGCTTTTGTTGGGTGCCGTAACCTACCACTACCAGTTCCTCCAACTGGCTTATATCTTCTATTAAACTAATGTTGATTTCCGATTGATTACCAACAACAATTCTTTCAGTTGTATAGCCAACAAAGGAAAATATAAGCGTACTTTCGGTGTCAGGCACGGCCAGACTGTAATTTCCATCGGCATCACTGGTGGTTCCCCGGGAAGTACCTTCTATCAGGATACTTACACCGGGCAAAGGCCCACCATTTGAATCAGTAACTGTACCGGAAACTGTGCGTTCCTGTGCGTAGGAAAAAGGAGTGATGAAGTAGAAAATCAATACCAATGCCTGCATTCGGTTAGTAAATAGGTTTTTCATAAAAATTCAAAAGTTATTAACAGGATGTTTTTGTTTTATTGAGAATTATGTATACCAATCGGTAATTTGAAGTACAAAAATATGAATTCGGGTGATTATCAAGCTGTAAATAAAGTACAATTTTCCCGACTTTCCGCCGCTTTAATGTCAACTTTGTGTTAAGTTAGTCCTGATCTCAGGTTAATAAAGTTTCGCGTACCCAACACGACTTTATGCCTGTCAACCACCCTGCCTGTAGTCTTTTGGGGACTGGTTCATCACCTTTTTAAATAAACGTGAGAAGTAAAACTGGTCTTCAATACCTACTGCCCTTGCAATTTCAGAAATGCGCATGGTAGTCAGGTTGAGCAATTTACACGAATGTTGCACTTTAAGGTGCAGGAAGTAATTGATGGGGGAGTATCTGGTACGTTGCTTAAACTTTTTAGAAAAATGGGAGGCTGAAAGGTTAAAGTGCCTGGCCATATCTTCCAGCTTCAGGTTTTGGTCAATGTTAGCTTTCAGATATTTGATGACATTTTTTATCAAATCATTATCGGAATAGGTATTGAGCGTCCGGAATTGATGGATATAGCGAAAAGAAGCCATCAGGTGACAAAAACATAAATTGGCATATTCCAAATCCTCACGATTATGGCCAGCGGACAAAGTGGCGATAATTTCGTTGAATAGTTGTATTCGGTCTTCAATTCTTGAATTTTGAGTTGGCGGGATATGGTGGACCATGTCAGGCTTGTTGTACAACTTGGAATTTTTGCCTTTATAATGTGCCCAATAGATGGTCCATGGTTCATCCTCATCGGCAGCATATTGATGTGGCATCAGGGGAGGGATGATAAAATAAGAGTTAGCCCCTATGTTGTGTTTCAGCCCACCCACTTTTATCCATCCTTTTCCTTCAATATTGTAAATGAGAATGTGTTGATCTACGCCCTTTTTTCTGATTCTGTGGTGATACCTGGCATCCGGATAATACCCTATGTCTGTGATATATAAGGAGTTGATCAGGTTATTTGATTTTATTTCCTGTATGGTATTACGAGGCAAAACAACATGAACCTGACCTTCAAAACCTTCCTTTTTTTTTAACATAGAGCTAAGATAGTGCCTGTAAAAATACAAGTTTTTTAGTTTGCATCAATACAAAGCAGTACAATTAAAGGTAATGAAGCCGGCTTTGAATTTGTTGGGCCAATGACTTATGTAAAACAGCACCTGTATGATAACGGTCTGTGTGAAGTACTTCTTCAAATTTTTGTATGGCCATTTCAAAATTTCCCAATCCTAATTCTCCCAACGCTATCAGGTAATGACAGTGCATCCTGTTTTTCAGATGGAGATCCTCTTCCCATATTCGTAAATCCGGAAGGGAAACAGTGAAGTAGTCGATTTTGAATTCGTCGTACATGTGTTCTTTTCCGTATTGGATCAGCTTATGGAATATGGCTTCTGCTTCCCGCTTCTTTTTAATTTTCAGCAGGGCCAGTCCCTGATACAGGATTTTATCGGGCTGGTGATCGTTATAGTAGATTGGAGGAGAGACCGTGTCTGATCCCCGGGCTGCTTTTTTCCAGCAGGCGATAGACGCTTCCGGGCGCCCCAACCCTTCATAAGTACAGCCCATCCAGTAATATATATCGTTCTCCTGCACTCCATGCAATTTACCTTCGCCCTCACCTCCTTCCCACGGATGAAATTGGCGCTGCATCAACAGCTTCAGCGCCTTTTCAGGTTTACCGACATCATAGGTTGGGATGATAACCTTTTCCTTCCAGGCTTTTACCGGTTTATGATCCGTTTTAGTGGGTGTGTTTTCCATTTTAATTTTCGCAGGCATTTACCAATTCACTGTTAATTTTATTTTGGGTAAGCTCCTTTTCTATTTCCTCCAGGCTTCTGTTTTTGGTTTCCGGAAGTTTTTTATGCATGAATAAAAAGCCACCCAAACAAATAATGCTATAAATCCAAAAGCTTCCGTGCGTTCCTAACAAATCATTTAGCAGTGGGAATGTAAATGTCAGAATAAAGGAGGCCACCCATAAGGATAATGTCGCCAGCGACATGGCTACACCTCTCACACGATTTGGGAAAATCTCTGACAAAACCACCCAGGTAACAGGTGCGAGGGACATGGCATAAATAGCGATGGCTATTACCACGATCAGCAGAACCGGCCAACCGCTGAAGGCGAAATAATACAGGGAACCAAGAATCAGGTAAATCAGTGCAAGTCCTATGGAACCGAACAACATCAGGGTTCTTCGGCCCACCCGGTCTACCAAACGCATGGCTACAAGGGTGAAGATTAGATTGATCCCACCTGTGATAATGATATTCAGGTACATGTCATTGATATTGTAATCAGCGGCCTGAAAAACCTCCTGGGCGTAATTGAAAATTACATTGATACCACACCATTGCTGAAAAACCGCCAGCACAAAGCCTGTAAGAACAATCGGTGCAATTTCTGGCGAAAATAGTGCTTTGTAGCTTACTCTATCATCAAAATTGTTGCTCAAAGACGCCTTTATATGGTTGATTTCGTTGTCGGCGTAAATTTTTCCTCCTACTTTTGACAGGGTTTTAACGGCACCGCGATGATCACCCAACTTTACCAGAAACCGTGGACTTTCGGGCACCATAAACATCATGATAAAAAACAAAACCGCCGGAACCAGCTCTGCCCAAAACATCCACCGCCACCCGGATTGCCCGTTCCAGGACCCGGTTATATCCGCAGGAGTAGCATTCCCGGGGACAGGTTCGGCTATCAGGATGTTTACTATCTGGGCGGCCAGAATGCCTATCACAATGGTCAATTGATTAATGGAAACGAAACGCCCCCGGAATTCAGAAGGGGAAATTTCGGCAATATACATGGGTGACAGGGTGGATGCAAGCCCTATGCCTGCACCACCAATCATTCTGTATATGATAAACCATATAAAATCATTCGTATCACCTGTGCCAAAAGCAGAAATCACGAATAAACCTGCCGCGACGATAAGCAGATTTTTACGGCCGTATTTATCGGATAAGGCGCCTGCCACCAGCGCTCCGAAGATGCACCCTATAAGTGCACTGCTCATGGCCCATCCCTGCAAGGAAGGCTGGCCGGCTATATCAAAATATACTTCATAAAACGGTTTGGCGCCTCCTATAACCACCCAGTCATATCCAAAAAGGAGGCCCCCCAAGGCTGATACCATGGCCAGTGAAAATACATAAGATAAGTTGTATTTGTTTTCCTTCATTTTATTCGTTTATTCCATCCGTGTTTTTTACAACGGGCCCAGGTAAAGAAGCCTGGCCGGCCAGAAGTTTCAAAACCTGATTCGACCTCTGAATAAATCCCGGTTAACCAGGCTTAAAAAGTCAATAAACAATTCTAAACATAGCAGGTTGTGGTCTTTTAAGCCATAGACAAATTGATGAAAATATGGATATTACCATGTCGATCGCCTTTCGGACCCTTTCATCTCAGCATACTTTTTAACTCGTCGGCTGACACCCTCGCTTCCGGATTAAAATCTTCACTTTCCATATGCTGCGATAAACTGTAAAAAAGCTGGCTGGATTCAGGTATCCGGTCCATTCGGCTGGTAAGGTCGACGCCAGCGACAATCACCTTGCCGTTACCGACTTTTGGCTCAAAAATTAACACCAGGCTATATATATTGCCTGTCAAAAGTGTTTTTGCCGGTTGATGTTGTTGACCCCAGGGGTCGTTTTTAGGGTGATGACGCGCGATCATCCGGACTTTTACGTGTCATATCACTTCAAGAGCTTTCCCCCTGATAATTGAAAAATATCACTTGCTTTTCACGCCCTGTGAGCTGTAATGTCCGTGTTGATTGGGAAAGGTACGATGAGCCGAAGTAAAACTCATGTACGCGTTCGGTGCCGTCGGTGTAGGTGATTTTTGCTTTCATGGCTCCATCCGGTACCTCCATAAAAGTGTTGTTTTCATTCATTTCCCCGAAAATGTAGGCTTTCATGGTTCCTGAATTTCTTGTAAACACCTGTATCAGTCCCGGACCGGTTTTTATCGTAGCTGCCCCTTTGACATCACCATTGATCATCAGGCCACTTTCCTGCGGGGTGATCGGCTGAAAGTTACCACGTCCGTCGCCACGCAGGAAGGCACCCCGGGAAGCACCATATCTCCCCGTTATCACCTCTGTAGCAAAGCTATTTCCGGAGAGCAGAACATCTAAAAACCCGTCTTTATCAAAATCCTGCACCAAAATGCCATATACCGGTGCCCGTTGTGCCAGCACCGGTAAAGTATGGAGCTTGAAGCGGCCGTTGCCTTCATTTTCAAGATAGCTGGAGGCAAAATGAAATGCTTTAGCAATGTATGCCTTGCTTTTTTCTTCAGGAGACAATATATCGGAAATGGTTGCCCTGGCATAACTGGCATAATCGGGAAACTTTTTCTTCATGGACGGTATCTGACTGATAAGATCATCGCGTGTATGTACCGGGTACTCTGTGTGATCGATATAATAAGTCATAATTGGATCGACAGCCCCATTTCTGTCATAATCACTGCCATATACCGTAACCGGCTTTTGCGGAGAAACTTTATACCTGGAATTTAATCCTAAATTTCCCAGGATATAGTCCGTGTCGCCGTCATTGTCAAAATCACCACCGGCCATGCTGTTCCACCACCCTGCGGTATAGGTAAGTCCTGTTTTTCCTGAAACATTTTCAAATTTGCCTCCTGTGTTTTTAAAAAACTGTATAGGCATAAACTCACCCACCACAATAAGGTCTGCATCGAGGTCATTGTCATAATCTGTCCACAGGGCATCTGTTACCATACCGACACGCCTTAAAGAGGGAGCAAGTATATGGGTCAGGTCTTTAAACTTTCCTGCCTCATTGACAAGCAGGTAGCTGTCGGGAGGCAATGGATAGGCCAGCGGACTCAGCCTTCCCCCTACAAACAGATCGAGGTCTCCATCCTGATCGAAATCGGCAGCTTTTACGCATGATCCGCTGACGCGGAGGTCCGGTAGCGCTTCCGGGTCCAGGGTGAAGTTACCATGTCCGTCGTTGTTGTACAGCCGGTCGCGGTAATAGTCCGATCCGGGAAAAAACTCATTACTTCCACTGACCACGTACAGGTCGAGATCGCCGTCATTGTCATAATCGAACAACAACACGCCGGTATCTTCTTCATATTTTTCCTTTTCATTACCAGGCAGGGCGACCTTTTTAAACCTGCCGTTGGCTGTCTGGTAAAAAAGATGACCGGCCTGGTTATAGCTACCTCCCACAAAAAAATCATCGAGGCCGTCACCATTGACATCTCCTACGGCAATACCCGGCCCTTGTTTCGAATGTTTGTGAGGCAGCAGAAATTGCCTGCTAAAGTCATTGTATTCGGGATCCCGGTGCTCATGTGCGAGTTGATATTTTTCGGTGACCTCCTGAAACAATTGGGTGACCGGTTTGCCGGGTTGGCCATAAGGGATTTCAGTGGCCTGGTTTTTATGGATTGTCAGCACCTGATTGACAGGCGGGGCATAATGGACTGTCGTTTTTCCATCGGGCCATTTCACGTAAACACTGTCAGTCCGGTCGGCCTCTCCAAGGCCAAAATGTATGGTGTAATCGACTGAAGACTGGTAGCCACGGGTTACAGCCTGCTGTGCTGACTGCCGGCCTCCCTGGTAGAAAAGGTAAATCTTAGCACCGATGGCAAAGGGATTCAAACTGTCACCTGCCAGATGAACTTTTAAAAAGTTATTCCGGCCTAGTGTATTGGAAAGGTTTTCATAAACGAAAGCCTGAGCATTAATGTTGTTCACCACAATGTCCTGGTCGCCGTCATTGTCCAGGTCGGCAAAGGCGGTGCCGTTGGAGAGTGACGGTTGATCTACCCCCCATTTTTCAACAGCGTTTTGAAAGGAAACCCCTTTCCGGTTTTGAAAAATAAAATTAGATAAACGGATGGAGGGCATGGCCTTGGCCTTTTGTCTGAGGATATTGTCCAGGCTATCGGGCGGAATGGTGCTGCCCAGTGATACGGTGTAGTTGATAAAGTCAAGATCGGTGATATCTCTGAGGTAACCATTGGTCACAAAAAGATCCTTCCAGCCATCGTTGTCAAAATCAGCAAACAAAGGCGCCCAGCTCCAGTCCGTGGCGTGAACGCCCATCAACTGACCCACTTCCGAAAATGAAAAGTGCTTATTGCCGGGAGCGCCCGGATTGACCTGCAATGTATTGCGCATGTACTGGGGCATATAACCCGCTGCCAATGTGTACCCGAATAGGTTGTAATTCATAGGCCCCGACATTTTCTTCAGGTGAAAGTTGTCCAGCGGTAACATATCCAGGGTAATCAGGTCTATCAGGCCATCATTGTTGATATCTGCCATGTCATTGCCCATACTAAAGTGACTCACATAATCGAAATATACGCGGGCCATTTCTGAAAAAGTACCATCCTGGTTATTGATGTACAGATAATCATTGGCGATGAAATCATTGGTCACAAAAATATCATCCCAACCGTCGTCATTGACATCACCAATCCCAATGCCCAGGCCAAATCCGTCATACAGGATCCCTGCCTGCCTGGTTACCTCCGTGAATACGGGATGGCCCTGAGACAGATCCATCCGGTTTTCATAGAGCCTGTCGTTGGCAGGGCCGCTTCCATCTTTGACCAATGGCCGTACTTTATTCGGGTTTTTGATGACATTGGTATGGTTGAGCAGGTACATGTCCAGGTCACCGTCCTTGTCGTAATCCAGAAATGCAGCCTGTGTAGCGTAGCTGGTATCGGCGATACCATAGGCCGTGGCTTTTTCCATGAATGTGAGGTCGCCATTGTTGACGTATAACAAGTTGGTTCTCCTGCCGGCCGGATAGTTCCCTGAACGGCAAACATAGATGTCGAGAAGACCGTCATGGTTGATGTCAACCATCGTCACCCCGGTCGCCCATCCGGCATGCCGGATACCACTTTTTTCGGTGATGTCCTCAAATTGCAAATTCCCCTTGTTCAGATAGAGTTTATCGTCTGCCATATTTCCGGTGAAATAGATATCGGCAAGTCCGTCATTATTAATGTCACCCAGCGCAACACCTCCGCCATTGTAGACATAGATGTAATCCAGCATATTAAAAGTATCGTTTTCAACGATGGTATTGTTAAAATCCACTCCGGTAATATCCGGAGACAAGAGCCGGAATAACCTGGACGGTGTGTCTGTTTCATTCTGTACCTGCCCTCCACAGGCATAAAGGAAAAAAAGCAATACCGGGAAAGTCGCCCGAAGCAAGCCTTGGAAATCCGGATTTTTGTTAGACATGGGACAGATGGAGTAAGTTTTAAAAATGTCGAAGATACAGTATAAATTAAAGACCTGTGATTGGCAGGTCTTTAATTTTTTACAAATTTAATGAAGTCTTTATAACAAAGTTCCCATGATTGATGGGATCGAACCTCAAATTCAGATAACCTCACCCCTCATAGCGCGGGCGTCCGTGGCTGTTGCACAACGCAGGCATGCACCTATATTCTCATCTCCTCCGCGAAAGCCTCTGTGTCCCTTTGTGTCTTGGTGCCTTTGTGGTTAACCATTTTTTACCACGGAGGCACCAAGACACAAAGGGACACAAAGAATTTTGTCCAAAACGTTTTGCAACAGCCATTGGCGCTTGCGTCAGGTTTGGAATTAAGTTATCGCGGCACAAATACTTTTACCGGTAAGGTTCATTTTGCGTCACGTTCGGGTTACCCAGGATTTCATTCAATGGAATGGGCAGTACATAATCTTTTGGCGAAAGCTGCCTGTCGACGTTGTATGTGGAGATAAAATTGTTGATGAAATCTCCCAGGTAATCCTGAGCGCCACCGAAAGTACTCTTCCGTTTAAGCTCGGGATAGGTCTCCTGCTCAAAAGCAAATTCCCAGACCCTTTCCTGTACGATAGCATCCCGCAGTTCTGACCGGCTCAATCCGGAAAGCGGATCGAGCCCTGCTCTTTCCCTTACCATGTTAATGCCCAGATAAGGGTCTCCGGAGCCACTTTCATTGGCCGCTTCAGAATGGCCCAGCAATACGTCCGCAAGTCTCAGGTATACCACATTTCTCTCTGTATTGTTAAAGTTATCAACCGGTTCTACCCACTTGGAAACCCATGCAGAACTAAAGACGAGGTTACCGGTGTCGTTGGGATCTACGTCGGCGCGCACCATACCTCCAAACCTGCTTAGGTCATAGGAAGCATCAGGGCTCCAACGCACTTTAGGCATTTCTCCTGCCGAATTCTTTCCCAGACGCGTGGTGGTATACTCGTTGATAAAGGTGGCTGGGATGCGTTGGTCGTTTTCATCATAACTTTTTCTGAATTCCTGGGTGCCGTTCAGCCAATGCCAGCCCACACCGCCTTCCTCATTCGGTAAATCGCCGGGCACGAAATGGGCGTGATGGTTGGTGAATTCTTCAGCATTGGCACTGGCAGAAACCTGCGCTTCGAATATCCGCTCACCGGAGTTTTCACTTTCAACAGCATAATTATCACCGAAATTATCGAAAAGCGCTATATTACTATTGTTCATAATGTCCTCCGCAACAGTACGGGCCTCAATCCATTTTTCATCCTGCAGGTAGGCCTTGACCAAAAGCGCCTTGGCAGCCCAACTGGTGGCACTTCCAACATTCGCATCGGTATATTCCTCAGGTAACACACCGGCAGCAGCTACGAGATCACTTTCAATCAGATCAAGGGCATTGCGAAAGCCATTTTCGTTCGATAGCAGATCCTGGTCACTGATGGTTTTTTCCGCAGTAACAGGAATGTTATCGAAGTATCTGACCAGATGAAAGTAGTAAAATGCCCTCAGAAACATAGCTTCTGCTTTCACACGGTCCAAAAGCCCTGTGTTGGGCTCGCCCGCTTCCTTTAGCTCATCGGCTCTTTCTATAACAGCATTGGCCCGGTTAATGTTTTCGTAAGAAATCCTCCAGTAGGTGGCGATGTAAACATCTGCAGGGTCGACATTTCCATTCTGGAAATCCAAAGGTCCTTTTTCCCATCCTACCTGGTACCCGACCCGGCACTCGAACACATATCTGTTGTAAAAGTGATTGGACCAATCCCGGCCTTCTCCTAAGCCGTCATACACGGCATTCACACCCAGTACCAACTGTTCGGCAGTACTGAAAAAGTTATCCTGGGTCAAAAAATCAGGATTTTCGTCCAGTTCCTCACATCCCAATGGTATCATTAAACCGATTACCGACAGAAGCTTTGAAAATTTATAAATGATCGTTTTCATATCGAACTTATATTTTATTATAAACCTAAATTAACCCCTAGTGTAAAGATCCTGGCCCTTGGATAGGCATCATAGTCATCGGCCCGGTTAAGGTTATTTTGTCCCTGGTTGTTTACTTCAGGATCAAAACCGGTATAGTCAGTAATTACAAAAGGGTTTTGAGCGCTGACATACACTCTGGCATTGCGAATAAATGGCTTGGAGACCGGCAGGTTATAACCGATCATAACATTCTGCAACCTGATAAACGAACCATCTTCTATGAAAAAGTCCGAGTCACGGTAAGAGTTGGCAAAATCGCGGTTGGCGTCTATAACAGGGCGTGAAGCTCCGGTGTTGGCAGGTGACCATGAATCAGTAAGAATGGTCGAGATCTGATTGATCTTTTGAATGCCGTCACCTATTTCGGATTGCTGCAGATTCCTTACATCATTGCCATGTACACCCCGGAAAAAGAAGGTGAAATCAAAGTTTTTGTAATTGATAGTTGAGTTGAGTGCCCAGGTGAAGTCGGGGTTGGGATCGCCAATGATCACAAAATCATCCGGGGTGATTTCCCCGTTGCCGTCAGTATCCTGGTATCTTGGGTAGCCAGGCCTGTCTCCCGATCTGGAGGGGTTGGTATCGACCTCTTCCTGGCTTTGGAATATGCCCGTAAACTTATAACCCCGCCATACACCAATCGGATTGCCCGATTCGACCCAGCTTCCATCCACACCCAGGTGCCCGCTGGTGGAGGTAGAGAAAAAGGGGGCACTGCCACCCAGGTCGGTAATCTCATTGCGCAGCACTGAAACATTGCCTGAAAGCTCCCACTTGAAATCCTTGCTGTCCATCACTACATAGTTCAAACCCAGTTCAAAGCCCTTGTTTTCAAGTGTTCCCGAGTTTTTCAGGATATTTTCAAAGCCAAGGCTGGGAGGAATAGAAACGAACAACAACAGATTCTCGGTTTCATTGAAGAAGTAATCTGCTGTGAGGTTCAACCTGTTCTGCAGGAAGGAAATATCCAGGCCAATATTGAACATGGTCGTCGATTCCCATTTCAAGTCAGGGTTGGGGAGCCGTTCATCGGCCAATCCAAGCACCAGTTCATCGTTCAGTACATAATTTCTTTCACGCAGGTTGGCCAGGGAATTATACACCGGGATTTCTGAGTTTCCGGTGATCCCCCAACTTGTTCTCAGTTTTATATCTGATATGGCTGATGAAAGGCCTGAGTTCCGGAAAAAGTTCTCTTCCGCAATCCTCCAACCCAGGGCAACGGAGGGGAAGTTGGCCCACTTGTTTTCTTCACCGAACCTGGATGATCCGTCCCGGCGGAATGTGAAAGTGAATAAATACCTTTCTTTAAAATTGTAATTAACCCTTCCTAAATAGGATTTCAGGATCCATTCTATTCTTTCCGAAAAGGGAATCTGGATGTTGGTGCCACCTTGTAATTGGGCCTGGTCCACCGTAGCAGCCGGTAACCCCCAGGTGTTGGCCCTGGAAAAACGGTTTACCTCTTTCTGGAAAGTATAACCTGCCACCACATCGATAAAATGATCCTGGCCAATCTGCTTGTTAAATGAAAGGATGTTTTCATTCAACAGGTTGGCGGAATTTCTATTGGCATTGGTGAGGTCACCGCCTCTTTCACGGCCGAGCCTTGTAATATCTACCGGTAAAAATGATACCCTGTTACCACTGATAATGTCTGCGCCGATACTGGTTTTAAAATTAAGCCCTTCCAGTATTTTGAAAGTAAAGGCCGTATTACCCAACACCCGGTTGTTAAAATCCTGGTCTGAGGCGAATTCCAGCTCTTGCAGGGGATTGGTGAAAAAGCGCCCGTCATACGAGGCCAGTTCAAAGTCACCATTCGCATCACGTACGGGAACGGTTGGATCCAGGCCAAGCGCGGTAATGATAATTCCGCCCGGGCCGCCACGATCGGTGGGAGCATTGTTGGAAACGGTCCGGTTATAAGTCCAGCTTGAACTGATGTTTAAACGGTCATTTAAAACATCATTGTCGAGGTTTAGCCGTATACCAAACCGACGAAAATCCGTTTCCTTGATAATACCTTTATTTTCATGATAGTTGCCGATTAATGCGAAGCGGGATTTTGCATTTCCTCCGGTAAAACTGAGCTGATGATTATGAATCATTCCTGTCTGCAATACCTCGTCCAGCCAATCGGTTCCTTCACCGATTTCCCTGATCTCATCGGGTGAAAAGATCGGGGCGCCACCCTGGCTTTCTTCCAGGGTATTCAGATAGGTAGCAAACTCGGCGCCATTCAGCCTGTCAATTTTTTTGGCGATCCTTTGAACAGAAACCGAACCGTCGTAGTCAATTTTGGTCTCTCCGGATTTGCCCCTTTTTGTGGTGATCAATACGACACCATTGGAACCCCTCGACCCGTAAATGGATGTGGCGGAGGCATCTTTCAGGATTTCAATGGATTCGATATCATTGGGATTGATTGAAGCCAGTACATTAGACGATCTCCTGTTACCCCCAAGGCCATAGACATTGTTGTCAGGATAAATGGGAAATCCATCGATGACATATAAGGGCTCACTGCCACTGTTAATGGAGTTGGAGCCCCTGATCCTTACTGAAACCCCGCCGCCCGGTGCGGCAGAGGCCTGGGTTACCTGTACACCCGGTGCCCTGGATTGTATGGCCTGGTCTACGGAGGTAACAGGAAACTCCTTAACCGACTCGCCTTTGATAGAGGCAACGGAACCGGTAAGGTCACTCTTTTTGACGGTTCCGTACCCAATCACTACCACTTCTGAAAGTGACTGGAGATCAGATGCCATGGCCACATCGATGACACTGCGTCCATTTATTTCAATTTCCGTGGTTTCATAGCCGACCGAAGAAAATACCAGTACTTTACCTTCTTCCGGTACCTGGAGGCTGTACTTTCCGTTAACATCGGTAACAGTGCCATTAACCATACCTTTTACGATCACATTTACACCGGGCATGCCCGAATTGGTTTCAGCATCTGTGACCGTGCCGGATACAGTAGTTTGAGCGTTGGTTGCCGTGCCATAACAACAAAGTAAGAGGGCCAAAAACCAATATACAGTGCGCTTTGGTCTTGGTAATAAGTTTTCCATATAAAGATAGTTTAGTCGTTAAAAATTTGTTAACTAAAGCGTATTTGGATCCTGTAGAATGATGGATAATACACTTTTATTCTCATATTAAATTCTTAAATTTAAGGAATGCCCGACCGCTCATCCATGGATAATCTTATTTAAAAATGGACTTTCTGATGCTGATTGGCCGATCTGAAAAACCAGTCTGAAAAATATTGTAACGGTCTGTCTAAATCTTGTCCCGCTGTCCCGGTTGCCTATTCAATAAAAAATACAGTTAAAGATAGTTTTATTGCAAAATTAAGGTTACTTTCTACTTGATTTTTCATAAAGCATATACCGGTTTAGGAATTCGTAAATATTTTTCGGGTAAAATCTATTTCAATACTATGAATAATCAGATTGATAAGATTAAAGACGTAACCGTTTATTTACTGAATTTCCGTCAGGGCAAGTACCTGTATGTAAGCCCATCCATCTTTGACTTACTGGGCTATCTGCCAGAAAGATTTTTAGATAAAGGGTTAGAACATCTGTATTCCCTCATTCATCCTGCCGATTATCCGAGGATACTGAAAGAGCATGCCGGCTTTGTCAATCAGATAACCAGAAAGGGAAATGACAGCATCAACATCATACATCATAAATACCGTTTGCAACATGACCGGCAGCAATGGGTTTGGGTAGAAAACACAGGAATCATCTTAACCTACGGAGCAGACAATAAACCTGAGAACTGCATAGGTTTTTTAAAAAAACTCAGTTATTCTCTATCTGAAATCCGGCAAAAAACATGGATTAACTTTTCCAATAACCTGGCAAAAGCCCTTCATGGGGCACCACCCAATGGCCTCGCAGCGCTTACGAACAAAAGGAGCGCCTTTTTTAGCGAAATTTCCAGTGATACTTCATTTCCCCAACTCATGGAAATTATGCTTGATCAGAAATCGGATCTCAATATTTCCAGGCGTGAGAAAGAGGTATTGCAACTCATTGCCACGGGGCTTTCTACCAAGGAAATTGCCGATCAGCTTTTTATTAGTAATACCACCGTAATTTCCCATCGGAAAAACCTGCTGCAAAAGTTTACCGCCAAAAATACCGCAGAGCTTATCAACAAAGCCTCCAAGCATTTCTGGCTGGGCTAAACTAATGGTATCGATCCCTGAGTTTTTTTGTAAATCATTGTTAACCAATACCCTGTTGGTTGTTCCAGCGTTGATTTCTGTATCTTTTTCTGTAAAATCCTCATTTTTTAGGATTGTGGTAAGCCGGTGTACTTATTACCTTCACACTGATGATATTTTAATTTGATTTGGTTTCCCCTCATGCCAAAAGAAATATCCTGAACCAGTTTTAACTTTTAAAATATTGACACATATGTACTTCGATACATTTGAACCAGATGATTACCCGTTCGATGCATGGACTGACCACGAGGAGGCAATTCCCGATGAATGGATCGGTGAACTTATTGATGATGTTTATGACACCACCGACTCCCATCTGGAAATGGAAGGGAGGGAAATGGACTGGGAAGACCACGTAAGCCCCGAATTCAAAGCCGAAATGGCCAGTTTGGCAGAAAAAATAAACCATGATACGGCCGGAATGCATCCGGTAGACGCTGAGGCATACATGGAAATCGCCTGGGGAGCTTTGGTCGGGCCCCTGGTATCGGCATTGGCCCCGGTAGCTATCAAGGCTGTGGGCGGATTGTTGAATCGAAGAAGGGCGCCTTCACGCGCCATCCAGGCCGGCACGGCGGCCGGCAGCTCCTGCCAAACGCGCGGTACGGTCTGTGGGTTCGCGTTCTGCACAGCCTGCCCGTCGTAACCGCAATACAGGCGTCCCCTCAGCAGGCAGGACCGGAGGAAGGCAGATTGGTCAGGCCGGGCAAACGGCCTTACAGGTGCTTTCATCGATATTACAGGATCCGAACATCATCAATATGATAACCAACCTCGCCGGCACCGGAGTCAGCAGAGCGACCAGGATCGGTGAAAGCGATACCGAGGTCAGGGAAGGTGCAGTACTGAACGCCATTGCCGAATATGCCAAGATGGCGAAGATGGAATTTATCCGGGATCATCACGAAGACGATGCTGATTACCTTCTGGATGAATCAGGAGAATATGTGGCAGACCCTTCGTCCCCCGAATCGAGGGCCCGCCAATTTGCGGATGTGTTTTTAGAAAACTAACAGAAAGCAAGCAAACAAAATAACCATGAACAACAACGTGCAAGATCCAATCGCTGCCATGATCAATCAAATGGCGGGAAGAATCCCAAAGCTCAAATGATTGCGCAGTTGATGGCGCAACAGGCCCGGCAGGGAACCGGAGATCCGGGAAGCATTCAGAATGATAAAACCAAAGGACAAACAAAAAAGCTCCTTAACATCAATCTGGAACTAAAGAAAAAAATTCAAAAGCTGATCAAAGAAAAGAAGCAGATTCTTAAGTATCTCGATTTTTTTATTGATGTAAACGCGGCTTTTTCAGGAGCAGTGGGTGCGTGTGAATGCTGGGGAGGTGATCCTGATTGTGAAAAATGCAACGGTAAGGGAGAGCCGGGATATTTTGAATTGGATCAGGAGCAATTTGATTATTACATAAAACCTTCATTAAAAAAGCACCCCTCACTATACCATCTCGAGACAGATGGGGAAAAAGTGGCTGATACAACCAGCGCCTGAATAAAAAAATTTGTTAAACTAAATTGTTAAAATTATGTATGCAATGAATGGAGAAGCTTATGGTGGCGACACCGAAGCTTTGACCGAAGATTACACAGAATCAGCAGAATTTGACATGGACGACTATGATTCTGCCGAATTTGACATCGATGATGATGATGACGCTGCCGAATTTGACATTGATGACGATGATTCCGCAGAATTTGATGTCGACGATGACGACGATGCAGCGGAATTTTTGCCTGCGTTAGGCATCGCCGCGCCCTTTATTGCGAAAGGAATCGGTGGAGCAATAGGTGGCATCAATAGAATTCTGAACCGCAGGCGGTCACGTCGCCGGAGGTCTGTCAGGCCATTTGTCCCCAGACCTTCTATTCCCAGTACGGCCGTTTCAGGGAAGTCCCGTCTGTTAGGACGTCTTCGAACCAGGTCAGGGCGAAGTATACCTTTCAGGTTGCCAAAATCCATTGCTACCCAAAAAGATATTGCCACACTCAGAAAGGCGATCCGTACCAATACCAAAAATGCCCTGAATAATTCCAAAGGTGTAAAACGAAATTTCTCCGGAATAGTCCAGGCTACCAGGCAAATTAAAAGTGTGGATCGAAAGCACACAGCGGCTTCCAAGACGCAAAACCGCGTTATGGGTGCGCTGAACCGCCGGGTCAGGAAGCTAAAAAAAGACCTTTTTACCAAGATGCGCAATGCCACAAAGCTTTTAAACAAATATCTGAAACAGATTGCCAAGGACTGTGAAATTGAGAAGAACCTCTCAAACCATATAGCGCGCCATTCCTTCGGAAACATAGCCGGTGATAATATCCACCCCTTGATGCTGCAAAAGCTTTACCGGCATACTGACTTGAAAACCACAATCAACTATCAGGCAAATTTCATACATAAGGAAGCCGATGAGGCATTGGAAAGTGTTTTAAATAGTTAGATATTTTTGTTTTTTATTCTACATAATTGTACATTTGTACATTTATGTAATTGTACGTTATAATATTAAAAGAAAGAGAAGAATTATGAGCCGTTTAGTAATAGACGTATCCGGTGAGCAGCACCAAAAAATAAAAGTTCTGGCCGCTTTACAGGGCAAGAGCGTTAAGGATTATGTGTTGGGGAAGCTCTTTCCCGAAGCCGGAACGGATGAAGATCAGGCTTGGGAAGAGCTTTATTCTATTTTGTCGGATCGTATAGAGGCGGCAGAAAACAACCCGCCGTCCGAAAAGACTTTTGAGCAGTTAACCAAAGACATTATTCAAAACCGGAAAGGCCGCTAAATGGCGTTGTATGAAAGAAGTCATGCGGCGCTAAATGATTGGCAGGAGATTGTTGAATATACCCTTGAGCGTCACGGCGTGACACAAACTGAAAAATATATGGCAGGCCTGATAGGCTGCATTGAATCCATGGCCAAGCACGAGGGCCATTTTAAAGAGATCGCGGTAAAGGATCGCACTGTCCGTATTAAGCATTGCCAAAAGCATTACATTTTTGGCCTTGTCCGGGACAATGGCCCCTTAATGATTATAGCGATGTTTCATGAGCGAATGGATTTAATGACGCGCCTGAAAAACAGATTAAAATAGAGCCGTCCCGGTTATCTGTTCTTGTTTAAATCATTGGTTTTTTCATGTCTTCTGACTAAACTCTACTATCGCAAAATTTTTTTTCTCCTTGCTCCATGTTTTTCCTGCTTTAAATACAACGGTTTCAATCTTGTATTTATTAGCCCTTCTGCCGGTTTTCAGGGTTGTGAAATGATCGGGCATAATGCGGGGCCTAAGTACTTTGGATTTGGTCTTGCTTAACTCCATATCCTTGCTAATGCTCAACTTTTGATCATCAGCATAATGTTGTCCAATCATCTGAGAAGCCCAGCTATTCGTTTCAAAGCAAGCATTGCTGGCAAAGTATTTTAGGTTCAAATTGCCGAGTAAGCTTTTGGCTCTAGCTTCTGGCTGATTGCCCCCCATAACAAAGAACAGGTTTTGTAGGTTTTGGGTAATATATACTGATGCTACCCATGAACTCCGCGCAGTGCTTTGGAACTGTGGATCAGTCATAGGTGAGCAATAGGTCTGGTACTCATCAATCCATAAGCACACTGGTTTTGGGTCAGTTTCTTCTTCGATTTTTCGCCGTTCCATAGCTGATTGAAAAGATGTTTTGTAAATCGTGGCAGCAAAAACAGCTGACAGACCGTATTTTTTAATTGGAAAATCAATAATTACAATTTTTTTCTGCTTAACAATATTTTCAGGGCATAACGCCTCGCTTAGTCCATGAGAAAACTGATTTTTCAATATGCCCCTGTTCATGAATGGCTCTATTATGCCCAAAATACCCTCGGTGATGGAGCTTTTTGTTTTGTCAGGAACTTCCGGGAATTCCTTAATCCAGTATTCGGTGTTTGTTTTAGCTTCTTCTTCAAGTTCCATTGCGCCAAATTGTTTTTTGAAAATTCTCTCCAGCAATGTCAGAAAATAGTTGGACTCGATCCAATTTTTTAGTTCTTTAGCCGCACCTTTTCGTTCTTCATGATCAATTTCCTCTTCTGTTGTTACCAGGTTTTTCAGGTGGAAATATATCTTTGGTTCATTCTTCTTAAAGCCATCTATTATAACTTTGCGTATGTTGACAATGGTGACTTCTTCACCGACAAGCATGAGAAATAAGATAACGCGGCTTATAACACGCCTCTGCGCACTATTCCAAAATGGCTCTTCCTTTCCATCCCCACCGGCCAAATGAATTCTTATTTGCTCATTAAGGCTCATGAGTAAATTCACGACGTTATTAACCTCATCCGCACCATCCCCAGCGCGCTCTACTTCATATTTTAGAAAATTAAATTTCAGGTCTTTTTCTTTATTGAAAATCACAAGATCGTTCTCACGCCCTGTTTCTTTTGCATATTTTACCCAACGATCTTTTTCATCAGATTTGGCACACAATACGCAAAATCCTAGCCCGCTTTTAAGCATGGCTAATGCGGCGTGTCGGCCTGGGCCGGATGACTTGCCGCTTCCTGTTGCTCCTGTTATTAATGTACCTTCAACAGCGTCGGCCCATGTGATTTTCGTGCCTGTTCCGGGTACAGTTCCTGGTCTAAAAGGTCTTCATAGCTATTTATTGCCTTGTTTGGTTTTGTTCTTTTAAAAAAGTTCATAACTAAATTTTTTGATGGTTTATTATTTTTCTTTTTCTTTTTCGATATCCTTGTCTTGGCCCTTGTACTGGTCAGCTAGAATAGATGCATATTTTTCGCGCAGGTTTTCGCGGGAAAAACTCTTAATAATCTGCCGTTCTTTTTCAAATTGCTTAATACGATCCTGAAAACCTTTTGTGTATTCACCCGGTTCTTTTTCCGGTATTTTCATGTCCTTTAGTAAATGAGGCATGAAGCGGCAGATCATATCAGCGTGGTTATACGCTTTTTTGTATTCTTCAGAGACCTTTAAATCTTCCATATCTTAAAATGTGTCTTTGGCATTATTTTCTATAAATTCTTCAATCGAAAACCTGTCATAGAGAATGACCTTCTTGCTTGGCTGGGAAAATCTGATTTTCCCCTCATCTCTATAGTTTTGCAATGTTGTTTTAGATTTTAATTTCAGCATTTTCATGGCTTCTTCTCCATCAATCCAGCGCTCGGCCGGTGCGTTATGCTCTGCGCTTAAACGCTCCACCACCTGTTCTATGAGCTTGTAAAAAGCCTCTTCTTCCATCATTATTATGTTCATTTTTCTCCTATTGTTATGCGTTAAAAAATGTTCTTTTTTACATCCAATTTGTTTGATCTGCCCAGATGCCCCCGGCCATAAAATGCCTCTACCTTTCCCTATCGATCCCTTTATCTTTCATTTTCTCAAAAGTTTGTCTCAATTCTTCCCTGGGGGGCTGATGTTCGCGGAAATACTTACTCAGGCTGTTATTCTCGCTGTAATAGGATTTAGCCTTGCTTGCAACATCATCCCGAAGCAGTTGATCTGATCGCTCGCGCGTATCTTTTATTATGTCATGGTGGGTGTGGGGTAGTCCGGCTCTGATACCCTGTCCGTAATAAATGTCAGCTTTCGACCGGTTGGCTTCAATCTCTTTAATTTGCTCCCGGTATCTTTCAATTATGGTCTGAACTTTAAAATATTGATCCATGTTTTCGCCAATGCGGCTATATAGATCGAGGCGGTTTTGTAGCCCTCCATGCGTTAAATTTGCGCCTTTGCTCTGGTCTTTATCCGGCTTGTTATCCTGTTCAATACTGGTAGGAGCCAAATGATCTTCTTTGTCCTGATTATGCTCATGTGATTTTCCTTTTGCAGATGATTTCATATTTCATAAGTTTAATTTTCTTAAGCATTGCCCAAAGCCTTTCCTCCTATAGAAATGTTCGAAATGAACACATTTGCCTGACCGTCATCTTTTCCAGACGGGGATTCCTTCATCCATATAAGTGTTCGTTTTTTCAGGTGATCGCGTACCTGACGAAGATTTCTGCCTTCGACGCTAATGAACAGCTCATGGGCTATAATTGTGATTAGACTGTTGTCCGTTAATATGAAGTAAGGCAGTAGAGGATAGGGAATACTGTATTCCCTGCCAGATCGCTTGATTAGGTCAAAATGTAATTCACCCTCTGCGCCAATGGCATAATACTGCATTTGTGCTGTACGGGCTTCCTCGGAGTGTTCATTATTATCTGTCCGGTCATATTCCATGTTTCCGGAAACTGGCCCCGGAGTGGATTTGTCGAGTTGTCTAATTCTTTCATTGTTTTTCGATTTTTTGGTTAAAGAGTAGTAATGTGCGCGCTGTTTACGCTGCAATAATTGCCGTTCATGATCATCGGCAACTTCGCGCGCAGTTAATCTTTCACCGCTTTTCACGATGGCACTTTTTAGCTCTTTCTTATCCGATGTATAAATGGATACGGAATGCGTGCCCCTGGATGCTGCCACGTAGAAAGCCTGTTCATTCGTTGCGGCAAAAGACAAATCGGACATTGAAACAAAAACATCCTGAACTGTCTTACTTTGGCTGCTATGGCTTGTTTCCGCATAGCCGTGCTTGAAATGGTAAATATCCTTGGGAAGCGTTTTGCCATTGCTCAGTTTGATATCACCGGTTTTTGTGAAGCCCTTGATCTGATAGGTTGTGCCATTATTGGCTTTGGTGTTTTCAATTGTCTTTGAATTATTGGTCAGCCTGATTAAATCGCCTTTGGCAATAGAAAGCTGCCCTCTTTGATAGACCTGATAATGTTCGGGATTGTCATGGGGGAGCTTTAATATCTCCCCTGATTTTAAATCCCGAACCGATATATTTTTCTGATTTTCAGTTGGTAGAACTTCGTAATGTGAGCCGGCCTTAAAGCCTTTCTTCTGGGCTTTAACAAATCGGATCACCTGACCTTCCGAGTAGTTTACCAAGTCCTTCTTTTGGCTTTCGGTGAAAGACAGGTTTTTAAGCGTATCAAAGCTGCGCTCGTTTCCCTGAATGCGCCCCTTTGCTCTTAATTTTTCGCGTACGACTTCGTTGATTTTTTCCCCCTCTAAGTGGGTAGGGCTTACAATTAAAGCCGATCTGTTTTTGGTGATTGAGCTTACATAGTCATCTGCTATTTGATTTAGACGCTCTTCATGATCCGGGATTTCCTTGACGGCCCCCATCCTGTTGAAAGCCTGATAGCCTTCTAACGTCTGGCCAGCAGCCAGTTTTTCAACAGCTTTGCGATATTTCTGTGGCTTTTGCCTCATTATTTTGTGAACCGTGGCGGTTTTCAGTTTTGCTTTATCCTGTAAAATGCGCATGGCATCACCGTATTGGCCTGGAGGGCCGTGCTGGCGTGTATCGGCGCTAAGCACAAGCATTGCGTTGTGTTTTTTCGTTAAAGCCAAAATCTCCGACATGGTTTTAACCCCGCACATACCGGCCTCATCAACCAGTAGAACATTGTTACGAAGCTTTTCCTGAAGTTTTGGATTGTGAAGCAGCCCGGCAATTGTATCGGCCTCAAATCCTTTGTGCTTTAAAACCTTGCTGGCTTGTGAAGACGGAGCAACGGAAAATAGAGATTTTCCTGTCTCTGCAATGCCGCTCTGCACTTCCGTAAGTAGTGATGTTTTGCCGACACCGGCGGAGCCTCTTAATATCGTTACCTGATCATTTGAGGTCAGAATGTCCTTAATGGCCTTGCGCTGCTGCTCATTTAGAAAATCCTGTTTGGGTTTATAATCAGGGTTAAGGGCAGGGAACTTGCCCTTTCCCTGCGTAGCAGACAAAATCATTTTATCCTCGGTGCGCACCATCTCGCGCGTGGTTATGTGGGTGATTGTTTCAATATCTGAGCGCAGAATATTATCGCGGCTGTTAAGCTCGCGGCTCACATCCTGGGGCAGGAGATGCCCATAGCTGAGCGTTAAAGCATGGGCTAGAACTCTTTTTTCCTGAACCACCGAGTTTCTTTCCAGAAAATGTTCAAGCGATTTATCTATAGCCTCTTTTGGTGAAATTGGTTTGGATTGTTGTTTTGTGTTTCCTTTGATGTTTTGAAGGGCTTCAAACTCCGCCTTGGTGAGCCTTTCTTTCCACAACTCATACATTTCAGCTTTACTCACCGATTTATTCTTGGCGTTTCTGGTTTTTTTTGCCAGCTCCGCCTTTTTTTTAGGATCGGTGATGTTGTGTTTTCTGGCATATTCGTCGATCTCGCGGCTTCGATTTGAATAGCGCTCAATGATGGATCGTGAGACGCCTGCAATCTCAAAAAAGCCATCGTGGGTGCGTGCTATTTGGTATCCTGCCTTTTGCAAACGGTGGCTTAAATGGGAGTGCAGGTAGGCTTGAAAGTAGTAAGCCTGCCTATGAATATTTCTCATTTCCAGGGCCTGAAAGCGGTTTTTTTCCTGACTAAAGGTTGTCGGAGCAATAAAATTGTGAAAATGGGGTAACATATCAGGCAGGTGAAGCGTCCGGCCGTCTTTTTCGATTTTTACAGGCCTTCCAACCTCATGCCGAAAAGTAGACCAACAGATGCTTTGTGTATCTTCGTAAAATCGTTCATCCTGTGTATTAGCTTGGGTTTGCGCATATCTTTGGATCTCCTGCATCAGTTCATGATTGGCGTCTTTCATAGCCTTCCCGATTTCCGGGTCGTTTGTGAACGTATCCAGTATGCCTAGGCTCTTCGGAGGAAGCACGGTTACGTCATAGCCTGCAACCGCATTTTCGACCTTGTTAACGGCTAAAGATTCTTTTGTTTCAGGATGAGTCCTGCCAGCAAGATCGCCAATATTTTCCCGCGTTACTTGCTTTTTATGAAGACCTAACCGTTTTGAAAGCTCGCCATCCCATTGGGCCGGGACGTTTTCTTCCATATAGTAATCTCTTATTTTAGATTCACGCTCTGTGGCGTAACCATCGTCATAATAATTGACGACAGCAGCAATGGAGTCGAATTTGTTGAAATTGACCATATCGTGTTCGGCTTGTTGATTTTTTGGGGAAAGGAAGAGGGCGGCATTATTGTGATTGACAATAAATATGCCGCTTAATCGTCCTAATTTATATATCTGTTAGTGACCTGAATGTCAATATATTCCTATTTTAAATGCCCTTATCCCTTTAGAAAAGTTTGAACCCGCACCCTATGAGAATGCTCAATTAATTGAAACACGATCTCGTTTGTGCCCATTAGGATAAGAAAACTGCCAAAGGTTGCATCTATACCGGAACGCCAAAGATATATCCCTGCACCAATGGCCAGAACAGGCTCCACAAAACAGCAGATGAAAAATTCAGAAACAGGGATGTACCTGGATAGTAATTTATCAAAGAGCAGATATAGCCAGCTTACCCCTCGCGTTGTATGGCTTTTGTTTTGAAATCCCAGCCAGTTCATGACGGTGTTGGTAAGGGAAACCAAAGCAAATACGCCTCCGTAAATCAGCAGATTCTGACTACGGATATTAATAAAGAGCAGGTTGACAAGATCATCAAGGCTATTGAAGATCGGCAGAAACGGTATTGAAAAAATAGCAACAGGCGTTAACGGCCAGAGTTTTGCAGAGTTATAAATCAGGAGCGTACTTAGGAAAAAAACTGTTAATCCAAGACAAGAGCCATGTTTGTACCGGGTTAATCCGATTAAACCGTAAGACAGGATAACACCATTGGCCGACATATACTGCCTGAGCATTTGCCAGAGGCTTTCTTTAAATTTGAAAAATAGCAGGTGGAATATCTTACTTTCCGTTATTCCGACGATCAGAGCATCATCTTGCAATTTTCGTATTTTTTTTGGTTTGAAGTCGCCTTGGTTTGAATGAGAAGTAATCATAGTCGTGATTTTTGTGTTGGGTTCAAAAAATTGATTTAGAAAATTTTAGTGCTTAACTATCGTTATAAGGAGCTAAGACATGCCTCACTAATCTCTGTTGTGTGGAGTGTAGGCTTATCTATATGCGATAGCTTGAGCTTCGGCTCGCAACTCGGCAGGCATCAAAGCCGGCATCCGCTGTATTTACACCATGACCGTTATAAATTTGAGGTAAGTTTGTACGGAATTATGCGGACTCTAACGCGTCTGTTTATCGCTTTTTCTTGTTCAGTACGGTTTTTGGTTAATGGCCTGAATGGCCCAAAGAACCGTGTTTTTATTCGTGCGCTGTTTATTCCTTGCTGAACCGGAAGAGTTTTTATGGCCTCTACACGTTGCTGGGAAAGTTTCATATTTTTCTTCCACGATCCGGTATTGTCGGTGTGTCCAGTAATTTGCACGCTCCAATTGGGGAAAGTTGAAAGAAGCTTTGCAATTCTCACGGCTTCTAAACTGTCTTCTTCTGTCAAAAATTTATGGTCACTTCGGACAAACATTATATTGTTGAAAATGCTGTCAGATTGCCGGAAAAACCCCGTCTTTTCCATGAGTTCAGTTTTCTTTTCGTCGGTATAGGCGGATTTACGTCTAACTTTGATTTCTGAGGCTGAACCACCGTTGTAAGGTTCATCTAGGAGCTCCTCTTTCGTTTCAAAAATCACAGTTGAAGCGCCAGATCTGCGAACGCCTCTAAAGAATTTGTTTTCCTTGCTGACATACTTAATTTGCAGATAATCGTACCCATCTTTTTGAATGGCTTTTCCTGAGAGGTTGAATGCATAATCGGTGGTTGAACCGACTGCCGCATAATGATTGAGCAGGTCTTGATAGTCCAAAAGGATTATCCCGTTGTCATATGTCCCTTTAAGTGCGATCTCTCGCATGACCATTTTTTTGGTCTTGGCACTGTCTTCAAAAACATTGGTTAGAAAAGTACCTTCTACCTTGCCCCCCATTGATACCAGGCTCAATTCAAAATCTACATATCCCGTAAAGGGTTGTTCAATTTTCTTCTGAACCTTTTTCATTTTAGGTTTGCCATCACTGCCAAATATGTTTTTCAGTAACTTGTCCCAAAATTTCTTTTCCTGCTTCGTTGTATCTGCAATGATTTCACTTCTGGAAAAGGTGTGTACCCAACTTTCCTTAGCCTCTGCAATCCATACACCGGATATATCAGGATAGGATTTAACCGTGTCGCTTTGTACTGGTTTATTGGAGGCGTGTACCTGGTTAATATCAAGTACCAACAGGGAAAAAAGGCCAATTGCAGTGATAAGGAAAGCTTTGTGTAATAGCAGCTCATTGATTTCAACTCTGTTGAAATATTCAACCTGTTCATTTTTTGATTTCTCTTTGTCTGGTTCTGGGGTTTGTTTTCCCCCGGACTGTACAAAAGAGAAAAGCGTTGTGCCGGTTCTAAGAAACCAGCTCTTAGGATTTTCCATCTTCTTCATTTTTCAATTTTTTTAAGTGAAACATGCAATAAAAATTTCAATATGAAGCGGAAACCTAGACATAAGTATCTGTAGATCAATAGAATAAACCAGAAACATTTTTATCTGGATTAGTCGGCTTGACCAATGGATTTGGGTCTTTGGGAGGTATTTGTTATATTCCCGACAATTCCAGAATTTTTCAGACAATTCCAGAATTTTCTAGCAAAATTGAACCAGAACTTCACTACCAAATGATTCAGGAACGAAAGGAACGTATCCTAAAGCTTGAACAAGATTTACGCACAGCTCTCAAAAAATTGGATAAGGCTAAATTCAGCAAATTTTTAGATGAAAATCCGCACCTGAAAAAGGGGGTGAGTGGAATGAAGAAAGACGCTATTTATCTTCTGAAGGAGGAATTAAATGAGTTGGCCAAGGTCATAGAGGAAGGTGGCAAAATTTTTAAGAGCAGAGAGGACATATTTGATTTAATAGATACCGTAGAAAGGTTGTGTCTTTGTATTGCAATATTCAGACGAGAAAAAGAAGATCCATTCAAAGATAAAAGTGAAGACAAAGAAAGTGAAGTGGTCAATATTGAGAAAATGCCTCCTGATGAGAAAGCGCTTCGGCATGAATGGTTTTTATATTTTTTATACGCTACAGATCGTACTGATAGGAGATTAAAACTTGCAAGGACAATCCTTAAGGTCTTTACAAACTTATCTGTTGAGATGACAAATTTGGTTGAGGCACAGAGTGAAGACTATTATGGCAAATGTTGGCAGATTCAGAAAAGTTCAGTTTGGTGCTTTGATCTGACCAACAAACCAAGGCCACAGGCTACGCGAGAACTTCATTTTAAAGTTGACTATCCTAACAAGAAATATGAGATATTATTTGGTGCTTATACCACTTACGACCAAAAGAACATATATTCAGGATCGCTTGTTTTAGAAAAGATAACCGAAAAAGTTCTTGAACGCGTGAAATCGAAAGAAAAAACGGATACGTTAGCGCCACTTAAATTTTTTTTTGCTGATGAGTCCAGAGAGAAATTTGATGCTCTTCCAGAAGCTATTCAGAATTTTTTGGCGGTCAAAAGTGAAAATTTTTATAGGGTGCCTGCTCCATATTAGAACCTTAAGCAATTTGGTAATTCTATCTATGGGAATTTTCAGGAGAGAATTAAAAAATTTGTGGGTAATAGAGAACGAAGGTTTTTGGAATTAAAAAACCCAAAATTATTTATAGCTAGTCCGCAAACTTCTCTAATTGAGGAAGTTTCTGGTTATCGGAATAAGCAGAATCGGTTGCTAAATGATTTAATCAAAGACTTAAAACTCGCAATTCCTCAAATTGACTGTTCACAGATAGAGAAAACAATCGAAAGTAAAGAAGATTTTGATTCTTTTAATAATATTTTTGAATTAAGGCGGAACGATACTTTGTTCTAATTTTGGGGGATGTTAACATGGCTACTTTTAGCATGGCTCAGCTAGGAATTGCCTTAGGATTTTGCAAATATATTATGATTTTTTATAAAGAACAGAACATTTCTAGTAGGATGAGAGCGCTAGGTGAGCTGGGGGTAGAGCTTGAACCCTATAAGAATCTTGCAATAGACGGAACAGCTATTAAGGATAAAATTGTGCATTATGTTAATAAAACTCTTGACATAAAGTCCCATAATGATTTAAAAATGGGCTAAATTCTCAACGTGAAAGCATGGAGAGACTGGATGGTTTTAAGGGGAATATTTAAGAAATTTGTGCAGCTTTACGAATTAAAAAATCCCGAAGATAAGATATGGTTTTCCGATGAATTTGAGGGTGCAATGGGTTCATTGCAAAAGTTTAACTGGAATGTAGAGCTATTGAACATTGACATAAAGATCACTTTTGGCGATGTGGATTTAGACCGCAATGAGTCGTCACGATTGACACAAGTTTTAAGGGACGCTGCAAATTCTCAACCAAAGCGCGAACTTAATGACGAGGAAAGAATACTGACATTTATTGAATACGCTGAAATGTCTGGCGGGTACAATGTTGGGAAGCTAAAAGAAGCCTACTATGACTTGAAATGCGCAAATTTCAAAAGTTCCACCGATCCTGATACAGGAATGAATATTAAGTAAAATGTTTAAAGAAATCATGTTTTCTGTGCCCGGATTGAAGGCAGTTTTTACTATTTGTTTTTCCTAATTGTATGATGCAAATTCCGCCTACTTAAGAAATTAAGGGTTAAATTGGTATCTATCAGAAAAATCATTCATTTCCTGGTGCAGCTGAGGGGAGGCAATCCTTCGTATGAATCATATCTTGTCTTTGCGAAGCAATCTCTATCATTTTATATGCCTTTTTGAGAGGAGCTAAGCCGTTCTTGGGGGCATCAGGCACATCAACTTCATAAATTTTGACGGTACGCGCAGGTATATTAGGCATATTGCCCGCACTACGAGCATCAAAAATCATTTTCTTACGTTTTTCTATGTTATTTAAATCAAATTCAGGATCGGTATTGTGAGTTAAATCTGAAGATAGAGGTAGGCCTATTTGGGCTTCTGCAGCCTTGAAAAACTCTTTAGCTTTTTCGGTTTTAATATGATCCACATATCTATCCAGAGAATGCTTGTTTTGGTAGTAGAACATCTGGAAGACTTCCGGTCGAAGGTCAAATGAATGTTGTTCATCCATCCACTTTCGTTCAATAAAGTCAAAAATCTTTTCTATTATATCCATTTTATTTGAAATTTCGCCCAGTTTTGGCTTGTTACTATAATCTTTGCCATATGCCCCCTCTACTAGCGTTTTTAGAACAAAATGAGCCCTGTAGAGATTACCTAAATAATATTCTGGATTTTTATTCAAGTTTCCAGACCAGTATTTGCCAATATTTCCAACTTTGGTGAAAATTTCGTGAGCAACAACTTGTTTAAGGTTTGTTAGGTTCTTTTGCTGTTGAGCGATCGCATCGGGATCGGCAATTGGATATTTAATGACTAACATCGGGTGGTCGGCGTCTAACTGGGGCAGTATTCGGCGATGAGAATACATGTAAGGTGTAGGGGAGCTGTGTATACCGTTCAAGCTAGGATGAGGCTCCAGATATTCTTTAGCTTCATGGTAATAATTAAGTTTTAATTGTCTGGAACCATTTCCTACGTCAAAGCGTGTATAATAGCTGCTTGTAATTGTTTTTGCGAGTACTGAGCGAATGCCGATGCCCGTCCATTCCGCCAATGCCATAAACTTTGAATCAGAAAGACTTTCTAATTTTTTAGTTATTTGTTCTCTATTAATGCGGTCGTCTTTGAAAAAGATGTCATTTTTCGTATAAACTTTTAGCCATCCGGCTTCTTCACTGTATATAACTCTTTTATTACCAGCAGATGTGTAATCATATTCGAATCTCGTACCGTCGCTATATCTTTGGGAAGATTGAAAATCCAACACGGATTCTGGGCTTTTTTCAATATAATGGTCGTGATAAATGAGGTTGTTATCGAAAGCTTCTCTGTAGATATAGTCAAAGTGCGCATCTTCGAGCTTTTTCAGTTCGTACTCAAAAACGGCAAAGGCCAGAGGTATATGTTGGCGCATGGCGTCAATGGTTTTTTCAATCTGCTTTAAATCTTCACAGAATTCTATGGCGTTTTTGTCTTGTTGAACATTGCCTTCGTTGTCGTGATCCAACCAACGATATTTAACAATATCCATATATTCAGATAAAGATTGCGCAAATACTTGCGGGTTAATAATGTGGCCTTTTAATTTCTCTAGGGTTTTTCCATTATACCTTAGTGAATTATGAGATGAATAGCCAATAGACCCATTCTCAATATATTGGTTTAGCCAGGAGCCTATACTAGGCAAAAGCCCCCAGTCCCAGTAAATATTTGTTGAGTCAAGACGGTCTTTTAGTTTGTTGAGGTTAAAACCTTCAATGTTCGCTTTATCTAAATATGCGGTATTTATTTTATCATTTTCTAGAATATCGGTTGCAAAAGCAGCTATGCTGTTTAAATGGCTTCTAATTTTAGAAAATGTATCACCAGGATCTTCTAAATTGTCTAAGCTCACGCCATTGTAGGATTCTTGTAATGCGCTCCAAAGGTCTTCATCAATATCATTGCCAGCAGCGTTATAAAATTCGCCTAATAGCGCTCCTTTGTCCTTTAAAACACGTATCATTTCTTCATTATGGCTAACAACTTTTATTAAATCCTGAGTATCAAAAACTTCCCGTTCTATATCTTCAAGTCGTTTTTCAATATATTTGAGTTCGTCTATGATTTCATTTTGGTTAAGTTCAATAATGCGCGATAGTCGGTTTAAGCTATACTGAATCTGCCAAACATCACTTCTTAACTCCCGTATTTCTTTCATCATCTCTTGTTGATTTTTGAGAATTGCCTGAAGCATTTCAATCTGCACTTCATCCGGAGATTGTCCATTACTGCCTTGCATTAAATTAACAAGAGCTCCAAAGCCTGACACCACATTTCCAAAAGCGGTAAAATCAAAACTTTCGTTATATTCACTGGCGATTTTTAAGGCGTCCATACCTTTGTAGATGCTTGTAAGAGCGTTATTGGTTTGAGCAACCACATGTGCCTTTTTAGGATCAAATAGTGCCAATGTTGAAGAAAGTGCAAATCCATAAGAGCTAAATTGTTTTACATTTTGATGATGCTATTTTATGGCAGTATTATAGTTATTTGCCGAAGATCGAGAATTATTAATTTTTATGATGAAATTATTCTCAATAAATGTTTTATATTCCTTATCGGTCATTTTTGATAAGGATTGGAGCTCTTCTCTTTTTATCTTGCCCGTTAAAACATCGCTTATCTGGTTATCGTTCAAGCGTTTCGATTTTAAGTCATAATAGAATTTTGAGGTCTCAAGCACGTAGTCACTTCCATATTCTATCTCAAGTGCATCCAACTCTGTAGATCGCGGCAATTTATTGGTGCCTTCAATTTCTTTGACTTTGTCGTAAAGCTTGGAGAGCGCGGGGGGCATAGTCCCATTGGCTTTCATATCGTACAAATCATGTGCGAGTTCGTTAACTATTTCTGGAGTCTCCAGCATTTTTTTGAGTAAATCTTCTTTGTTTTCCCAGACCCTTTTTTCCCATTCATATTTTGCTGGTGCATTTAGATCCAAAATTGGCGTGTTGACGGCCTCAATCCAAACAGGATTTGTTTGCAGTTCTTCTATCCTTTTGATTTCTGCCAGGGCATTTTTTTCATTAATACGACCGTTCCATAATGACTGAAAAATTTCCGGATTTTCTCTCATTGCACTTACAGTTTTGGTTCCAAAAATGTAATTGGCAAGCACACTTTCAGGCGTTGGGTCTGGTCGATTATCATTCGCCATTTGCGTTGTGGTTTGAGGCTGTTTCTCAGCAACTTGGTTTTGTCCAATCAAAGGTGAAACACTCAAAGATAGGGCAAGAAAATAGGGGGATAGTTTCGAAAGTTTTAGCTGGTTGGGCATAGTTTTCAGTCCATTTATTTATTCAAAGTCACGAAAAGGCTTATTCTGGTCATTTGTGCTGGGAGAAGTTTCATTTTTTCGATCAACAGGGGTGCGTGGAGGGTTAGTTACCTTTACTGGATCGGGAACCCAAATTCGGGACAAGGGTCTATTTTGAAAACGACGTGCAAATTTTCCCAACATTTTGAGGCGTGTGGTTACAGGTCTTTGTGAAAATTGCTCATAAGAGAGCGTGTAC
Source organism: Agaribacillus sp. DX54 (assembly GCF_056858335.1). Lineage (NCBI taxonomy): Bacteria > Pseudomonadati > Bacteroidota > Cytophagia > Cytophagales > Splendidivirgaceae > Agaribacillus > Agaribacillus sp. DX54. Next base: position 76,706 of record NZ_JBXEQE010000003.1, on the reverse strand, counting down.
TTAGATGATCCAAGTCTTCGCATACTACGTCTGGGATTCAGGAAATCTTGCGTTATTTGAGCGTTCAAATTTCTAGTTACACGTTGCATTTCTTTGATTAGGTATCTGGTATCCAATGACTTGCGATCAAGGTAATCGTCTTTGTCTATTCTCCAATCCGGAGGCACCTCACAACCACTATGTCTTCTGTCTCCTTCGTATAGTGGTCTTTTGTATTTATCCTTATCCCTTTGTTCCTGTTCTCTTTGTTCCTGTTCTCTTTGTTCCTGTTCTCTTTGTTCCTGTCGCTTATTGTCTTCTTCTTTCTGTTTTGCTACAGAACCACTACCACTATTACTTCCAGTGTCATTTTTCTGTTTTGCTACAGAACCATTACCACTATTACTTCCAGTGTTATTTCCTATATTATCAAATTTCCAGCGCCGACCCTGATCCGGGTTAATTTTGTTAAGGTTTGATTGAAATTCAGTGGTCGCGTCATGGAGATTATTTGCCACTATTCCAACACCAACCAAACCTCCACCTATTGCGCCAGCGGTTGCTCCACTAGGGCCAATAACGCTACCTATTGCTGCACCTGTTGCAACTGATCTGCCTATTATACCAACGCCGGCAAGAGACGTTTCCACTACTTCAGATGTAAAGAGTGTAATTGCACCGAATGTTGCAGTACTAAGCTCGGCTTGAGATGGAATAGCGCTTGCGCCAAATTCAGGATTTATGGCTCCACCAACTTTGCTCAGTTCAAAGTTTATTGCTTCCTGAAGAGCTGATCCCAAATTCGACCTAGCTTTTTTAAACCCTGCTTCAGATAAGCCATTATCTGATGTCATAAAGGCTGCTCTTGCTTTGTTGTTTCCTGGGTCAAATTGACCGAATCCGGCGCTCATTCCAATTCGAAGCATGTAGGCATCTTCCCTGGCGTCAATGCTGCTTGTTGAGCTTTTGTCTTCTAGTGAAGAGCCGTCTTTGAAGTTTTCTGAGGAATCGAAAAAATCAAAATAATTATTTTGCAGATTGTCATACGACATATTCATTTTGCCAGATGAAAAATCTAGCCCGAGGGGTTGATCCATCACACCGAAAGCTTGCTCCATATAGTTTCCTACTTCGGGATGAATTTTCGAGAACATAGGTGACATAGAACGTACAATGTCATATTGGCCGAAAACGGAGGCATCATTTAGCATCGTGGACATGTAGGAGAACATACCCATTGTTTTTGATAGATCTTCGGCGAGCACTTCTCCTGTATTTTTATCGGTGAATCTGTATAGGTCTATGGCGGAGTTAAGCTGTATTTCATATCCTTCATCTGTAAGATCAGGATTGACAAATAAAACAAGGTTTTTGACTTCCTCATATAACTCCAAATAATTTTCTGGTGATAAAGCTGGTATTGCCGGATTTTGATTGATTATTTCTGATATCTGTAGCAACGGCCCTTCTGCTTTTTTAAGCTGAGGTAGATTGTTTATGCCTTTATCTTTTAGGTAGAGAGAATAGGCTAATAAGTTATTAAATCGGAGTTCTTCTGTATTAGGATAAAGCTCATGCAATTTACTCCAGTTTACTTTTGCAGTATCTTGCGGATCACGCGCTATGGATAGAAATTCTTTTATAGATATTAATGAATCGTACATTTCAGGATGATCGGGTGTGAAAGGTTTTTTTTCGATCCATTTCCATGGGGGAGCGTCACCGTCACCTTTTGTTTTTAAATCTGGTACCCAACGTCCTTTTGCTTCTTTTCCCTTATCTGCACCTGAGGCTATGAGTTCTTTTTCTTTTGCATTTGCGTTTGCCAGCTCTGTTTCAATTCTTAAAAATCTTTTAATGATTATTGTGTCCATATGAGCATTAAAAAAATTAGACATGCTGATTGTGTCATTTGCCGAAAGCACAAATTTGGTGGTGTCTTGCTCAATAGATAAAGATTTTTTATTGTTTTGGTTAGCAACTTGTATTGTTTCCTTGAGTTCATTGCCTTCGGTTTGCGCAAAGCTAGCCAGGGATGCTGTGCTGAGCGAAAGGGCTAGAAAATATGGGGAAAGTTTTGAAAGCTTTAGCTGGTTGGTCATAGTTTCAGTCCATTTAACTATTAGGTCATTAACGTAACTATTTATAAATCAACGCATAGTCAATCAAATAGTTATGGTTGTGATGTCGTTTCTATATCAATCAGATTTTCGATATCTTTCAGGCAGCCTTATAACCATAACGAAGCTCTCTTCTAGGTGGCAGGTTGCCCCTACTGCTATTAGCATTTATGAAAGTAAAAAATGTACTACAAATTGTACTACATTTTTGAGGTCGAAAATATCTGTATCAAAAATTTTAATTTAATATCAATATTTTATATGGAGTATTTGTGAGGTTTCAATCCTCCCGAGCGCGCCATTTCCCTAAAATTATTGAACTTGTTTTATTCTCATTAACATGCTGTTTTTAAATATATTTTATTCAAGATGAGGGCGCATAAAGATTTGCCCTAGGTTCAAAGAGGCTTGATTTTGTACTACAAAATGTACTACAATTTGTCCTACACGCGATCAATTTTGTGAGGCTTAAGTGGCCAATTATTTAAAAAAGCGCGGTCAAAAATTTCATTTTCAGAAGAGAGTACCGACAGCTTTTCACTCATTATTTCCCAAAAGGTTTGTCCAGGTACCGCTTGGAACTGATAGTGAGGCTGTAGCTTTACAGCGCGCTCATAACTTTAATTTGATATTGGAAGATTTCTGGCAAACTCTTGTTGGCCTGACCGTTGATGAGGCAAGGGCAAAATTTCAGGCTGCTGTCTTAAATGCTAAGATTTGCGGCTTTCAATATAAATCTAAGCAAGCTTTGGTAGAGCACGCCCCCTTAGCAGAGTTTATCAACCGGATTAATACCGCTGATATTACTACAGATGACTTAGCAAAAAGCGCTTTTCTGGGTGGAGTTAAATTGCCTGAAATTACAATATCAAAAGCCAGAGATGAGTTTTTCTCTTATGAAGAAGGTAATTTAAGAGGGCTATCAGAAAACCAGATTAGAAAGTGGAGAAACCCAAGAAAAAAAGCCATTAAAAATTTTATCAAAGTGATTGGAAATAAATGCTTAGAGAGTTTGGAACGAAAAGACATTTTAGATTTTCGTACATGGTGGATCAATAGAATTAAGACATATGATCTCGCGGCAAACACCGCCAATAAAGAGTTTGGGTTTATTAAAAAGATTATTGATACTGCCGTTGATAATCATGCCTTGGATGTTTCGGTAGATTCATTATTTAAAAAGGTTGCATTAAAAAAAGTCGAGAAAAGTAGACGTTACCCGTTTTCAAAAACTTTTATCAAGGATACCTTGTTTAAGCTTGAAGCAGACGGTCTTAACCTTGAGGCCCAGCTTTTAATATTTGCAATGTCTGATACTGGCGCGCGAATAGCTGAGTTAGTGGGTCTGGATGATTCTGATATTTTTTTGGATACAAAAATTCCGTATATCAGCATTAGGCCCAATCATACACGAACGCTCAAAACTGTTCAAAGTGAACGGGATTTACCTTTGGTTGGAGCGTCCCTTTATGCCTTTCAAATGCTTGGTGGGAGTTTCAAGATATACCACGGTAAGCCCGATTTAATATCAACAACTATAAACAAGTATTGCCGAGAAAATAATATATTTCCTTCTAAAAATCACAGCCTCTATTCCTTGCGTCACAGTTTTGAAGATCGGTTAACAGCAGTAGAGCCTCCCGATAAAGTGCAAGCTGCTCTGATGGGGCATAAATATGTACGACCGCGTTACGGAGATGGGCCAAGCCTGGAACAAAAAAAATTATGGCTTGATAAGATTGCTTTCAAAATCTGAATGCTCTGACCTATGAGCGATTTGGCGAATACGTTCCAAGGTATTCATGTCTCGTTTTGCCTTTTCAAGTTCACGTTCAGCCCTTTCAAATATGACAATGTAATCTGGCCCAAGTTGGTCTACAAGCCTAGCGGTTTTGATGACAATGCTTTCCAGTTCGGAGATAGGTATATGATCCCCTTCTTTGTAAAAATAAATGGGATTCAAATTATCAGTTGGAAGATTATTAACAGGTGAACGGAGGCTTCTTGCAACCCATTTTTCTAATGCTGCTTTTGCATCCCAGTTCCGGGTCATTTTTATTCTCTTACTGTTGGGATAATTATATAGGAAAATATACCTAATTCGACCTCTTGTCAAGCATATGTTCTTTTTTTGTTCTATTTTGAGAGGTGCAATTGAAGTTCGTATTTGGGTCAGTGAACCCTAGAAATTTCAGGGGGTGATCTCCCCTGACCTGGTGTCTGATGTAGGGGCTTATGGGGCAACAGCGCTGAAAACGCCTAATATAGATAAACTGGCGAACGGAGGGGTGCGTTTTACCCATGGTTATGCCTCATCTGCCACCTGTTCGCCCAGCAGGTATGCCCTTTTAACCGGTATATACCCCTGGCGAAATGAGCGAGCTAAAATTCTTTCGGGTACCGCCCCCTTACTGTTAGATACGGCTCAAATGACCCTTCCGAAAATGCTCAAACAGCAAGGTTATCATACCGGCATTGTCGGAAAGTGGCATCTGGGCCTCGGCAGTGGAAATGTTGACTGGAACGAACAGATTGCCCCCGGACCTAATGAGGTGGGCTTTGATTATTCCTACATTATGGCGGCTACGCAGGACCGGGTGCCGGCGGTATACATTGAAAATGGTCAGGTGGTTGGATTAGACCCCAACGATCCGATAGAAGTGAATTACAGGGAGAATTTTCCCGGTGAGCCTACCGGCAAAGATAATCCCGAGATGCTGAAAATGAAATGGTATCACGGGCACAACAGCAGTATTGTCAACGGTATTTCGCGTATTGGTTATATGAAAGGGGGGGAAGCTGCCAGATGGGTAGACGAAAATATGGCGGATACCTTTCTTGTCCGCAGCCAGGAATACATTTTAACGCATAAAGATGCACCTTTTTTCCTTTATTATGCTTTACAACAACCACACGTACCACGAACACCTCACCCCCGGTTTGTAGGAAAATCGGGAATGGGCCTGCGCGGTGATGTTATTGTGGAGGCTGACCGGTGTATTGGTGAATTGATGAAAACATTGGAAACGGCAGGATTGCTGGAAAATACATTGATTGTGTTGTCAAGTGACAACGGTCCGGTGCTCAACGATGGCTACTACGACGATGCTGTCGAAAAACTAGGCGATCACAAACCGGCCGGACCACTCAGAGGTGGTAAATACAGCTTGTTTGAAGCAGGAACCAGGGTGCCTTTTATTACTTATTGGGAAGGACGTATTCAACCCGGCACTTCCGATGCTATGGTTTCGCAGATTGATCTGCTTTCTTCGCTGGCTTCGCTGGTTCATAGTGAGGTACGCGGCCAGGATAGTGAAGACCTGATGCCTGTATTTTTGGGAGAAAAAAATGAGGGCCGTGATGCGTTGATTTTGGAGGCAACCACCAGAACTGCTTTTCGAAAGGGTGACTGGGCCATGATTCCACCCTATGAGGGGCCGGCAAAAAACAAGATGGTTAATATCGAGTTGGGAAACTCCGCTGAGTATGCCCTGTATAATCTTAAAGAAGATATCGGTCAACTGGAAAACCTCGCTGAAAGCAACCCTGAGAAGCTACGTGAAATGATCTCTGCCTTCGAACAGATCCGTGGTAAGGAATACAACAAGACGAAAAAATTAGAACTCAAATAATGACCAAAAACTTAACGGAAAGCCGTCAACACTATTTTTTCTTTTGAAAAAGTAACCTTAAATCCGGCTCGATGATCCCGAAGCGAGCACCTTCACACGGCCAGTCGCGCAAAGGATAGTTGTAGCATGGAGCTATATCCAGTTGCCACTGGTTCGACAACCTGTTTCATAACCCGGCAGAAATGAGTAGGGATCACCTTATCCTTTTTGGTTTAACCCCCGGCATTTTATAATAAATAAGGGGGACATCGATCGCGATTACAGTACATCCCTAGCAGGCCCCTAGTAAGGTCATTCGACTGTTACACAACGATGTCCCCACCCAGAAAAATTACCTATTGGGTATAAAAGGTAAAAACGTAATGTTAAGGGTTTAATGGCAGTAAGATGATGAGCCGCAGGTAGGTATCCTAATGTTGGGCATGGACAATTTGATGGACATTCATATAAATGGCTTTTAAGTTGCCTCTGGCGAGAAAAGCGTTTTCATAGAGACATGGTAAAATGCTTTTTGCATTATTCATTTATTTAAACTAACTCAACCGGGATAACAGGCCATTCTCAAAATCAGTCATCAATCCCTGAAAGCTTACAGGTCCTTCAGGTATGTCTCGAGTTTTTCCTCTTTGAGAAGGTTTAGCTTTTTTCGTAACCTGTAACGGGATTTGTTGACACTTTCATGAGAAATACCTAACATTCCGGAGATCTCCTTACTCGTAAGATTAAGTTTTACAAGTGCGGCCATTCTTATTTCCGAAGTCGACAGATCAGGGTACTTCGTTCGCAGGTTGATGAAGAAACCAGGGTGCACCTTCTCAAACAAGATTTTGAATTCATCCCATTCCTTCCCGGTTAAAATAGTGGATTGCATCAATTTATCCAGATGAATGGTGTACTGCGGGCAGTCGCCAGGAATTCCTTCTCTCATTTTTTCAAGTTCCTCGTTAAGCAGTTCTATGTGTTGGTTTTTTTCCAGGGCATGCTGTGTGAACCGGTTTAACTCAGTTTCATAGGCGCGAAACTTTTCTGTGACCAGGAGATTTTCATGTTCCCTGATTTTTTTAGACTTTTTGACCGTGGCATTAAGCCAGGCAATGATCAGGCCTGCCATGATAAATGTACTGAAAAGCCCCAGGGCATAAGCATTTCTTTTAAACGCTTCATTGCTTGCTTCTACCTGCAGGTTGGCAATTTCTTGTTCTTTCTGTTCAGTTTCATATTTTATTTGCATCTCTGCAATCTGTGCTGTCTTTGTTTTATTGAAAACGGAATCTTTAAGGGAGGAATAGACCGTGTAATTGGTATAGGCCTTCTTATACTCATTCATAGCGGCATAGCTTTTGGCAAGATTGAGATGGGATGAATAAATTTGTTCTCTAAAGCCTTGTTTCATAGCCGAATCGAATGCTCTCTGCGCATATGCCAGAGAGGTCTGTATCTGGCCTTCCTTCCGGTAAAGACGGGAAAGGTTGTTGCAATTCATAGCTACTGACCGGGCTGCGCCTATGCTATCGGCTATGGCCAGGGAGGCCTTGAAACTTTCGATAGCTTTCAGGTTTTCTCCCATAGATTCATACATGATGCCTATGCTGGTGAGTGACAGCGCCTGTCCGTCGAGGTTTTGCTGTTTTTGTTCGATTTCCAGCGACTTAAGATGAAATTTCAGCGCTTTCCCGTAGTCTCCTTTGTTGGAATAAACATCGGCTATGTTGTGTACAAAACTTGCCATGTAAACCTCAAATCCCAGCGCTTCGGCAAGGACAAGGCCCTGTTGGAAATATTCAAGCGCATTATCATAATCCTTTTGTTTAATAGCAATCAGGCCCAGGCCATTTAGCAGACCGGCTTTTCTCGGGATATCATCCAGTGCTTCGGCGATTTTTAAGCCTCGCAAATAATACTCCAGTGCTGTCGGGTAATCTCCAAGATAACGATAAACATCTCCAATGCTTGAAAGAATTGCGCAAACGCCTATCGTATATTCCAGGTTTTGGTAAGATGACAATGCTTTTTTATAAATAACCAGGGCGTCCGAATATTCTCCTTTCCTGAAGTGTAATATACCTTTTTCCTGATTTATCCTGGCCAGGTTGAGCGCACCTCCTTTGGTTTCATAAAAGGTAACAGCATGATTGTAGGCATCGATGGCGCTATCATAATGCCCCGCCGACAAATAAAACGCCCCAAGATTCTGGTAAGAGACGGCCATAATTTCATCCCATTTTTCGTTTTGGGCCATATCCAATGCCTTGTCCAGGTACTCTTTGGATTTTTGGAGATCGATATAAAGATATTCCCTGCCCAGGTGATTCAATAGTACCGCTTTGTCACTTCCGACAGCAGTACCGAGCTTATGGACAAGGCTATCGATTTTATCAGGGTTTTGTCCAAATGAGGAATAGAGAAAAATGCCATTGGTCAAAATAAAAGAATAAAAAAATTTACCCATTGTAAAAGTTATATTATGAGTCCGGATTGCTAGATTAATTTATGTATAAAATAAATCCGAAACTCCTAAAAATATAGCATGCAGGGTATGGACAGAACAATGGACAATTGAGGAAAATCTTTACTATTCTCCGGAAAAAGCTATGAAAGTTTCATTTGGGAAATGGTATGGGCCTACTATCGACACAGGAGACTATTTTAAAATCCGGAAACAAACGTTTCCATTTCTCCTGATGAAACCCCCAGTTTTTTTCTCATGCGGTACCGGGATTTATTTACACTATCTACTGAAATACCCACCATAGAGGCTATTTCCTTTGTTTTAAGTTTTAGTCTGGTCAGGGCGATCAGTCTTTCCTCGGTTTGTGTAATGTCGGGGAATTTTTGCCTCAGGTTATTAAAAAAGCCGGGATGAGCCTGAAGGAAAAGCTTTTTAAACCGCATCCAGTCCTCATCGGTCAGAATAGGGGACTGCATGAGGTTATCCATGGTGTTGGTGTAAGAGGGGCAGGTATTGGAAATTTCATCCCTTGCTTTTGCCAAATCTGTGTTTAATTTTTCGATGCGTTGATTTTTTTCTAACAGATTTTGGGTAAAATTTTCCAGGGCCAGCTCATAAGATTTGATTTTGGCATCTGAGAGCTGTTTGTTTTTTTTGTTTCGAAAATGCATGCCCAATCCAAAAACCATCAGCAGACCGAGTAAGGCCGTTAAAATGGTTACATACCAGGTACGTTTTAAAGTCTCTTCCTGCCTGGCAACGGTCAGTTGGATGATTTGTTTTTCTTTTTTGCCGCTTTCATAGATTGCCTCCATTTCGGCAATTTGTCGTGCCCGGGTCTCATTAAACATGCTGTCTTCGTACATCTTGAAGCTTTTGTAATAGCTCAGAGCTTTGCCGATATCTCCTTTAGCTTCAGAAAGTGTAGATAAGACCTGAAACGCTTTGCTGGTCTGATCCTTTGCCCCTGACTGACCGCTTATTTCCAGGGCCTCCCTGCTTAACGCGAGTGCGGGCGAAAAGTCTCCGTTTTTTACGTAAACTTCTGCCAGGTAGTTGGCAGTAATGGCAATCTCACTTTTCATCTTCAGTTCCCGTTTGATGACCAGTGCCTCTTCCAGGTATTCGATAGCTTGCCGGAAATCACGTTCCTCAGCAGCCACAAGCCCCAGATTGTTATATACGATGGCTTTTTGAAACGCATCATTAAGTTGTTGGGCCAGTGCCAAGGATCGAAAGAAATTCTCCTTGGCCGCTTCATATTTTTGCGCCTTCTTTAAAGTAATGCCCAGGTGATTGTAATCGAGGGAAAGCCCGAATGTATCATTCAACTGTTTGTTGATCGCTAACGATTCTTTAAAGGCCTCTTCGGCCTTATCATATTCCCTCATGTCCTTGTAAACCAGTCCGATGTTGTTCAGCGGAATACTGGTATGGCCATGATTACCGGTTTGCCTGTATATGTTTAAGGAGCTGTGTAAATAGTCCAGGGCGCTGGGAAAATTTCCCAGTTTATGTTGTACGTTGCCCAGCATGTTCAATGACCTGCCAAGCAGTATGCTGTCCGACAGCTTTTCGGCTACCTTCAATGCTTTTACCCCATAATCTTTTGAAGCTGCGTAATCTCCTGTGCTAAAGAAATATTTGCAATGGTCGTATACAAGTTGCCAGCCGGCTTTGGTATGGTCATGCTTACCTATCAAGGCTTTACGCAAATTCAGGTAGTAGAAGACGCTATCATGATTTTTTTCCAAATGTTCATAAAATTTGGATTTATACCACTCCAGTTTGGTTGGAACCCGGGGTGGAACAGCCTGGTCTTTGATCTGACATGAGCCACCAAAAATAACCAGTAAAAAATAGTAGCAACCAATGATGTTTAGGTTCATATTTGATTTTTCCGCGATCGTTTTGGTTAGGGTAGAAAAAACTTAATATGCCTAACTATAATTGTTATCCTTAACCATAAAAAATTATAATGCAAAGTAAAAATACAAATCTCCCGGGTTAACCAAAATCTGTAGCGTATTTTCTTTTTTACCCGGCTATTTGGCTGCCAAATATTTGACTCCTGCAGTAGCGTTTACGCACGATTTATGCCTTGACGGCCAATATTTTATTGATCTGTCATGGGTTGCTTTGGGTTTGCCGCGAGTATGCTATTCAAATTGTTTAACCTGATTAAAGCGGGCCACCCGACCTTTTACCAATGGCATCTATTCTGTAATTAAGCCCGTCCAAAAAGGTTTGTCTGGCCAGGGTCTGCGGACAGCGCATCACAAATCCGGCCGGATCCGCATCGCTGTCCGACCACCGTGCTAAACCTTCATATCCCAACCGGGTTCATACGATCTGCTCCAGTGCTGCATAGCCTCCTGATCATTGAGAATATGCCCATTGGAAACATCCAGTTGCAACTTCCTGCCTACCTGTTGGGAAATGTTGCCCAGATGGCACATCAGGGTGCTGATGTGTCCCTCCCGGATAGGAGAATGTTGCTTCTCACCGGTTTTTATAGCGTTGATGAAATTTTTAACATGCAATACGTCCAGTATACCTTCACCCCTGGTATCGAGGGTAGCACTTTTCTCCTTTTCGGACATTTCCTTGATGATCTTTCCCCCTTTATCATAGGCCATGTACTTGTTGCGGTCCAGCATGATGGTACCTTTAGTTCCGTGAATGGTGGCGCCTCTGCCACGGTTATAGTGCTTGAGACCATTACAGCTTCTTCCTTCCCAGGTGATCATCTTCCCGTCTTCGTATTCAAAACTTGCCACCTGTGTGTCATAAAACTCCCAATCATCTTTGAAATGATACCTTCCTCCGGAAGAAACCACCGTCTCTGGATAACCGACACCCAATGCCCACCGGCAGACATCGATTTCGTGGGTTCCATTGTTACAGATTTCACCGGTACCCCAGTTCCGGAACCAGTGCCAGTTGTAGTGAACATAGTTATCTTTGTAGGCCATCCTTGGGGCGGGGCCCTGCCATAATTCCCAGTCCAGCCACGATGGCACCTCGATGACCTTACCGGTACCGATGGAATCCCTGTTTGAGGCGTACCATGCTTTGCCATAATAAACTTCGCCGATCATTCCCTCCCGGATATCCTTTACAGCCTGAATAGAAATCGGAGCTGATCGCTGTTGGTTGCCCATCTGTACCACTTTTCCGTATTTTTCCTGTGCTTCAACCAGCAGTTCTCCTTCCTTGGGGTTGTGGCTGCAGGGCTTTTCTACATAAACGTGTTTATCAGCCTGCAATCCCATTAATGACATGGGTGCATGCCAATGGTCGGGGGCCGCGATCATAATAGCATCGATGCTTTTATCTTCCAGGAGCTTTCTGATGTCGGTGTAGAATTTTGGTTTTTTCCCAAATCGTTCCTGTACCAGATTCCCGGTGATAGCCGATTCACGACTATCTACATCGCAGATTGCACGCATAGCCGTGTTGTCTTGTACCCCTGCGGCCGATACCAGGGCCTTTCCCCGTCCCCGGACGCCTATTACCGCCAGATTTACCCGGTCATTTGCCCCGAGTATATTCGCGTAACTTCCGGCAGTAGTGGCCACAGATAACCCCAGGGCTCCGGCCGATGATTTCACAATAAATTCCCTTCGATTAAATTTGTTAGTTTTCATGACAATTAAAGTTCTTGTATTTTGATACTTCTGAAATGGACCGTATTTCCGTGATCCTGGAGTAGGATGTGACCTTGAGGCCATCGACCGAATTCAGGCCAGTTTTTGTATTTGCTGTAATTTACCAGTGCCTTGAATGTTTGCGACCACCGGTCATACGCTACCACTTTTTCATTGTTAAGCCAGTGTTCTACCTTTCCTTTGTGCGATACAATTCTCGCTTTGTTCCATTTCCCTATTCCTTTAAATATCCTGGATTTGGGGACTTGCGGCACGTTCAGGTTTTCGGCAGCGATTAAATCATATAATGAGGCCAGTGTTCTGTTACCCTTGACACCTTTTTTAGCATCAGGGTGCTTGTTGTCATCGAGTATTTGAAATTCGCAACCTATGGCCGAACCCGGCCCTTTGTTTATTTCCGGGTCGACAAAGTACTTAATGCCGCTGTTGGCACCTTCAGTCATCATAAATTCAAGCTCCAGCACAAAATTGCTGAATTGGTCCTCGGTAATAATATCTCCGGGGCCGGTAGATTCACCTCCGTCAGTAGCAAGTACACTCAGTATCCCATCTTTCATTGCCCAGCCTGATCGGGGGAACCCGTCTAACTTCGCACCTTTCCATCCATGAGCGGTTTTTCCATCCCAAAGCAAGCGCCAACCCTGTCTCTTTTCTTTCGCCGATAATTCGTTGACCAGGTAGCTTACCTCCGTTACTTCCGGGTCTACCGGCCAGGCTTCTTCCTCCAGGTTTTCGGTTTTTATTCGAATATTCCGCCATTTTACCTGTGTTCCTTCCTGCTCCTTTTTTCCAATACTATGCACCTGGAATGCAATAAAACCTTCCGCGGTTTTGTCATCTACCAGATTGGTACACATGATGCCATTGACCCATGTCCGAATATGGTTGCCAATGGCCTCGATCCTGTATTGGTTCCAGCCACCGGGCCTGAATGCTTTTCTTCCCTTGGGGTTAATGCCCAGTGGATACAGCCAACCTCTTCTGGCTTCGTCGTACAAGCCGCCACTGTAGGCCCTGGGACTCGGATCTATTTCTACCTGGTAACCATGCACCCTTCCATCCCGGTAATCCTTCAGACTATTGCTCCTGATTTGTATGCCGGAGTTTAACTGATTATCCACTTTGACTTCTACTTCAAAGATAAAATCCCGGTAGTTTTTTTCAGTAGCTAAAAAAGTATTGGGGGTATTCAGTTTGGAGTAACCGGTGATGGTATTTCCCTCTATCTTGTATTCGGCGTCTCCGTTTAGTTTTTTCCAACCGTTCAGGTTTTTACCGTTAAAAAGTCGAACCCATCCCTCTCCACCATTTTGAGCCATGGCGGTTTGCCACATAAAAGTGCCTGTCACTAAAATTACAAAAGCTTTTTTCATAAAAATCATATAAAATTATTTATCAATGTTTTATACCTGTTCAATTCACTATACTATCCCTGACCTATTCAGGACTCAAAAACCCGTATTTACCCCTACAACTATTTTTTAATTTCTTTTCATTGACCACCAATCCCAGGCCAGGTGTATCGGCCAGTGTTCCGGGATGTATACCCCCGATACCCGCTTCGAGGCCTTTCATGTAACATTCTTGCCATATTCACTCGCTGTCAATAGGGTTTTTACCCACAATCAAATCTTTAAAAGCCTTGTCCAGATAAGTGGCGCTGAAATTCCGGTTAGCGCCATCACTCTCACCCCAACCTGAGACACCCTGGTTGGTTTCGATTTTAACAAAGTGGGCCTTTTTAAATCGATAACCTTTTAGGTTAGTTATTTTAATATCATCCGGTAGTGAAATATCGGTGGTATTATTATTTGCCATTCCAGCCCTGCCTGAAAAGGGTAATGCCACACCGGCCAGCCCAAGGGCCGAATTTTTTAAAAATGATTTTCTATCCATTACTTTGATTATTTTAATAAGGATTATACCTCTGATAAGACTAATTAGTAGACGATAGAAGTTGGTTTTGCCCTTACTTTTTTGTCAGATCATCTGATAATGTGGGCGCCCCTTGGCTGTTGCACAACGCTTTGAACAAACCTCTTTGTGTCTCTTTGTGTCTTGGTGGTTAACCATTTTTCACCACGGAGGCACCAAGACACAAAGAGACACAAAGAGGTATGAAGGTTTTGGTTTAGGAATGGAATGAAAATACCCGGGTGATGATCAGCCGCAGACACTTACGCCAGGCCAGCGACTCCTTTTTTCAGCACGGTGGTAAAGGTATCAGTTTTTAAAAGAAGACGCCCGGATGATCAGATCACTTTTGATTACCCGCTTTTGTGTGGGTAATTTCGCGTTATCGATGTGTTGCAGCAGCAGTTCAGCCGCTGCTTTGCCCATTTCGAAGGCCGGATGGTCTACACTCGACAGAGGAGGGTCAAAAAAGGCTGCAAACCTTTCATTGTTAAAGCCTACCACAGCAATGTCTTCCGGCACTTTCAGTTGTCTTTGCTTGATCAGGTGGATTATTTCAATGGCTGTGCGATCATTAATGGCAAAAATGGCATCGACAGGTGGTTTCAGTGCCAGCAGGGACTCGGTATAAGTTTTTACATTTTCACCCTCGTAGTTGGAATAAATAATCAACCGCTCATCAACCGTTAAGTTATATTTTTTCAGGGCTTCCCGATAACCTTCGAGGCGCTTGCGGCTGTTGTAAAGGTTTTGAGGACCGGCGACAAAGACAATTCTTTTCCGTCCCGTAGTAATCAGATGCTCAGTAGTTTTAAAGGCGATGGTAAAATTATCGGCCACTACTTTAGTGGCATGGAGCGACTCACATACCCTGTCGAAAAACACCGTGGGTACCCTTTTATCCAGGATTTTTGCCAGGTGTTCAACATTTCTGGTTTCTTTGGAAACCGAAATGATCAGGCCGTCGACACGGCTGTTTAATAAGGTCTGCACGTTTTGCTTTTCTATTTCCACAGATTCGTGTGACGAACAGATCATTACCTGGTATCCGGCGCTGGCAGCTATTTCCTGGACACCACTGATGGCTTTTGAAAAAAAAGAAATACTGGTTTCCGGAATAATCACGCCGAGGATATGTGTGCGGTTTTGTTTCAGACTCAGTGCAATGGGATTAGGCTGATAGTCCAGCTTGCGCGCGAGCTGCAATACCAGGGCTTTGGTTTCCTTTTTGATATCAGGATGGTCTGTCAAAGCACGGGAAACCGTAGAGGTAGAAAGATTCAGCCTCCGGGCAATGTCTTTTATGGTCGTATTCATCCCCATAAAGATAGTTTTAATGGGCAATGTTCAAAGTTAAAAAATCTTAACGAATACTGGGAACGATCCCGGGATCGTTCCCCTAGAAACTTTTCAATAAAAAGCAAATATTTTAAAGTTTTTTTGAGAAAAAATCATTAGACTCGTAGATGATTGAGAAGTCAATGAACTAAACCACTACAAACTTATGCTCCTTTCTACTACTACCTTATCCCTCGATTGGTCTACGCATAGTACGGAAATGGAAACCCTTTCACCCAGCCAGCAGACTGTTGACCAGCAAAAAGAACTTCCTGCCGAAAGCATAGATGCCGACCGATTGTTTAAAAAAGTAACTCATGAAAACAGCTACCGCGATTTTGAGACCCTTTACAAACACTATTATGACTACTTGTGTTATTACGCCTGGAAGTTTGTAAATGAGAAGGAGTTGGCAGAAGAGGTGGTATCCGAAGTTTTTTTTAAATTATGGAAAAACAAAAAAAAGATTAATGTAAAAACCTCTTTCCGCTCGTATCTTTTTATTGCAGTAAGGAATCAGGCATTCGACTATCTGAGAAAGGTTCGAAGGGTCAACTACATCGATGACACCGAAGCCATTAAATCAAAAATTGCGGATAGACACTCCCCGTTGGAAGAGGCAATTTTTAATGAAATCTATTTCAATCTGGAGAAGGCCATAGAAAATTTACCCCAGCAATGCCGTATGATTTTCAGGATGAGCCGTGATGAAGGATTAAGGTACAGGGAAATTGCCAATCAGTTGAACATTTCTATTAAAACGGTTGAAACCCAGATGGGTAGGGCGCTGAAAAAACTTCGTAAGGTGGTCTCTTAATTGACCGGTAACCTTTTTTGATCCCATCGATAACCCCTTCCAACCCGGGCCCCCGGTGTTCGGTATTTTCGATTGGGAAGTAGGGGCATTTTAAAAACCAGCCGTCCCTATAACAAATATTGATCTTTAAAGTAATGAAAGACCAAGTAAATTGGAATTTGCTTGCTGCTTACATCGCAGGTGAATTGGAAGGTTCACAGGCCCATGAGGTAGAAGCGTGGATCCGCAAGGATAGAGACAATTTACGTCTTTATCAGGACATGAAACATCTTTACGATTTTCCCTCAAAAAGTGGAGCGCCCGGGGGTTTTGATAAAGATGGTAGCTTCCTGCAACTTACGGATCGTCTGCGGCGGGATTATGAAAGTGGTTCAAAAACCAATCCGGTTCCTATCGCTAACGTGGTCAAATTTCCCTATCATCGTTTGCTATACAGGGTTGCGGCAGTTCTGATCCTTGGTCTAATCAGCTATGTAGCCCTCGACTGGTTAGGGCAGGAAAAGCAAAGCGTTACAGCACCCACCATCAGTAAGGAAAATCCGCCGGGCCGGAAATCCAGAATCCGGTTACCTGACGGCACAGTGGTATGGCTTAATGCTGAAAGCAAACTGCAATATCCGGAGGTTTTCGACGATCCGCTAAGGAAAGTATATCTTGAAGGTGAGGCATTTTTTGATGTTATGCATAACGCGGCCCGGCCCTTTGTTATCCATGTGAACGGAGGCCGGATCAAAGTATTGGGAACTTCATTCAACGTCCGGGTGTATCCCGGGGATCAGGACATTGAAACTTCTGTGTTGACAGGTAAGGTGGCTTTTCAATCTGAAGATGCCGGGGCATCGGCTATTTTACCCGGAGAAAAGGTCATTTACCGTAAATCCAGCAAGGTATTGATTAAGCAGCCGATCGATACCGGCGATATAACTGCCTGGACCAGAGGGGAATTGATATTCAAAGACGCGTCAATCAGGGCGGTAGCCAAAGAGCTGGAACGTTGGTTCAATGTCAGGATTAATGTGCGTGACAAGAAAGTTCTGAAATGCAGGATCACGGCAAATTTCAACAACAAGTCTCTGGAGGAAATACTGAAGAATATCAAAGTGATTCTTCCCATCGATTATGCGTTGAAAGATCACAAAGTAACATTAACAGGGAAAGGCTGCGATTGACATAATCAAAGACTAAACAAAACATGAGAAATTATTTACAGGGATTTTGGCTTTGTGCCATGGTGGCAGTGCTGTCTATATGCCATTCGTGTGCAAATGACGCCGGAAGCTTGAAATATGAAAACCGCAAAAGCATCAAAAAGGTAAGACTTTCGATGAGGTTGATTTTATGATATTTTTTTTAAAAAAAACTGCCCTCCGAAAGAGGGCAGTAAACTGCTAGAATTACAAAAATTTATGGAAAATAAAACATTTACAATGTTGATCAGGGCCTGGCAAAAGTGAGTAACTCGTCATCATTGTCATCATCAGCCAGCCGGATGATAGTGCTATTGAATTCAACCACTTTCCAATCTTCCTCAATATCATCGAATGCCGGGCTGTTCCATGAGAACAGTTCCAGTTCCACTGTCCCATCATCCCCATCACTTTCCCATCGGCCTGTGATTTCATTGGTGCCGTTAGTGGCAGAAGCTGAACCATCAGCCTTAAAAGTAAATACATAACCGGTGAAATTCGCTGTCTTATCCTCATCGTCGATCAGCCTGCTGATGATCCAATCGCCGTCAGTCAGTACATTAACGAATTCGGAGATGTCTGCATCGTCATCATTATAGTCATTATCATCATCTTCGTCACAGTCGTCCATAGAGTCTTCAATAATATCTTCTAAATCATTATTATCATTGGCTATCACCTCGCTCCCATCCCAAAGGATCAATGTGATGGGAAAATTAATCTCTACGAGGTCTCCGTCTTCAAGGTCGTCCAGAAATACATATAGTTCTTTATCGTTTTCAAATGTAATGACGTCAGCCACCTGGTTATCAGTGTTAAATAGGGACACAGAAAAAGGATACCTGAAGTCAACACATTCTATGTCATCGTCATCTCCATTTTCAGCGCAGTCTTCTCTCAGGTCTTCCAATTGATCTTCATTGTTGATAATCACCTCAGCGTGATCGGCCAGGATGACTGTAATCGGAAACAAAAATGACAGGTCGTCTTCATCATCATCGAATTCATCAAATATCTCTTCGATAAGTTCCAGATCTTCTTCCGACTCCACGATTACTTCAAGTCCCGAAAGCATCACGGTTACAGGCAGCACAATCTGTGTACAACTCGACCGGTCAAGAATGTTATCAACGGAACCGTCATTTTGCACAGTATTTCGCATGAGGGAAACTACGGTATTACCGGGAGTCAGTACTTCGTCCCGGGGTGGTTCGATGATTTCCATTCTCTCCTCCTGACATCCGCTTATCGTGAGTAGAAGCAGTAATGCCGGTAATATCAAAAGGTGAAGCTCTATCTTATTCATTTTTGTTTTTTGCTTATTAAACCGGTGAACCTTGCAAATTCCTACCTTGGATCAAAAAAAAATTAAAACCGGCATTTAAATGCTTCAAGATAACAAATTTCAGATGAATTCTATTCCTGCTTTAGCTGGCTATTCCTACCTGGGTACCTCGATTGGATTTAGTTTGGCAGTCAGCATGTTCACGGCAGGAAACATTTTACTTTGTAAAACTCAATGGGAATGGGACCTGCTTCAATGAGCCGGATCAAGCAGGCGGATGATAAAAGCAGATGAGATGGGGTTGAGGACCAAATTTCATGGGTGCCATATGATTGTGCGATCATGTTATTTTGGCGGATATGTTACATTAAAATACCTGCCTGCCTGCTTTACTTTGGTCTTCAAAACCTTATTTGTTATATTCAGGGCTTTCAACTGAAAAGCCAATTATATTATGATAACATCTGTTTTCAGAGTTTTGACTCTCATTCTTGGTCTCGGGTTATTTGCATGCTCGTCCTCCAGATTTAGTTACCAGGATGCCTATAAATTCAGCAATTACAGCTACCAAAAAAACCAGCCTGCCGATATCAATCAGGAGGAAGAACTTTATTTTGAGCCACTTGCCAGTACTAACCCAAACCTCGATCCGGTGATCACTTCCAGGCCAGTAATTACCCTTTCCAAAATGGGGGATAAAAAAGTCACGAAATTAAACAAACAGGAAAAGAAAGCCTTAAAGAGAAACATCCGACAGGAATTTAAAGAAACCCTCAAAGCACACAAAACACTCAAAAAGGAGGCTAAAAACAAGAAAACCGCTATGAACAGAAAAGTTTACAGCGGGCTCATCGTAGCCGGTGCCGGTCTTATAGTTGCCATTTTAGTGTCCGGAACCCTAGGCGGCCTTGCGATCATCATCGGCGTGGCTCTCATCGCTTGGGGGCTCATTGAAGAAGGAAGTATTTGAGAGTGAGTTTGGATGTGGGTGTGAGTGTGGGGGATTAAGAAAGATGAACGTAGTGTTAAGGCTCTGTTAAAGATTGCGGATTGTTAAAATTTAACATTTAAGCCGGAGCCGGTGACAATAAATTAGTGACCAAAATTCTGATATTTCTAACACTAAAATTTAAGCAGAAATGGTTACCAAAAGATATGTTGCCGGAATCTTATTGATGGGGATTTTTAGCATTTTCCTGTATTATAATACCTATGGCCAGGCTACCAATGCCGCTATAACCGGCAGGATTCTGGACGAAAGCGGGGAAGGGTTACCCGGGGCCTCGGTTATCATCAGAAATACGGCGACAGGATTTACCACGGGTACAATTTCTCATCCCAACGGAGATTTTCAATTCAGGCAATTGCCCTTAGGGGGCCCCTATACGGTGTCGGCCACATTCATAGGCTATGGCGAGAAAAAAAAGACCGGATACATGGTCAATCAGGGAGACAGAATCCGGATTGATCTGCAACTGGCACAAAATACTACGCAGTTGGAAGAAGTGGTGGTTTCAGCCCAGGGACTTTCCGCCAGGGTAGAAAAGATGGGGGGTGTTACTGCTATTTCCTCTCAACAGATTAAAAATCTACCTACAGAAGGCCGTAATTTTACCAGGCTCACCAGCTTATCCCCATTGCAGGGAGGAGGCAGCATTAACCTGGGTGGTCAGCGAAGGACCTCCACCAATGTTACTGTAGATGGTGTTAATGCCCGGAATCAATTAACGGCGGGAGAAATTGGCCGTGGACCGTATACCATTTCTCAGGAGGCTATCAGGGAATTTGAAGTATCCACCAATGATTATGACGTTACCCAGGGGCGCCAGGGGGGAGGTGCTATTAACGCGGTAACAAAATCCGGTTCCAACCATGTTGAAGGCAGCATCTTTTTTTATCACAGGGCAGACGCTTTGCAAAGTGATTTGAATATTCGTGGGGAAAGCAGAACGGCTGACTTTTATAACTCCCAATATGGGTTCAGCGTAGGCGGTCCCATTATAAAGGATAAACTTCACTTTTATGCCGTATATGAAAGGCAAGATGCCGGAGAGCCGGTTGGCATCGCCGATATTATCAATGAAGAAGACGAAAATCGCATAGGCATTACCCAGGAAAACCTGGACCGGTTTCTGCAAATTGCCAGAAGTAAATATGGCGTAAGTGATGATCGACAAGTAGGTGAGTTTGACAGGGAAACAACCGCCAACACTTTTTTTCTCCGGTTGGACTGGCAGATCAATGATAAGCATAGATTGACACTGCGGAATAATTGGAATAAATGGGATAATCCCTTTAGCGTTAGTGACAACTCTAATATCGAACTGGCAGAATCCTGGTCTGATTTTTCTTCAGAGGAGAACAGTACACTTGTTTCCCTGCGTTCCGCATTTACCCCGGCTTTTACCAACGAACTTAAATTACAGTATCAGCATGCGGAACGGGCCTTTGTACCGAGTGGTCAGTTGCCAGGCAGCAATATCCCAAGGGCCATAGTATTTGTCAGATCGGACTTGCCAAATGGCCGTAACCGAAATATTACCGTGCAACTTGGCGGGCAGCGGTTTACGCCGGAAACCAACAGGGAAAACCAGCTTCACTTCACCAATACCTCCTATTTGAGTACAGGTAAATTTAACTTTACTTTTGGAACCGATAATATGATTACCTTCCTGGAAACCCTGTTATCCAATGAGCAAAACGGACGGTTCTTTTTCAACACTTTGGATGATTTTGATATTATGACACCCAACCGTTATGCAAGGGAAGTTCCATTACGGGGATTGCCGGTTGTGAATCAAACGGTGGTAGATCTTTCGCTTTTCGGTCAAGTGGCGTTTAACCCGCATCCTGATTTAACCACAGTGTTTGGCTTGCGGTGGGATGCTACCATTTTCAATGATGCGGCTGATTTTAATCAAACCGTTTTTGATGAATTAGGCATCCGGACCGATGAAAAACCTTCGGACTGGGATAATATCCAACCGCGTTTTCAATTAACCTGGAATGTAAAAGGAAGGGATACCGATATTCTTAAATTAGGTGGTGGCTTCTTTTCCGCACAACCCCACTATTACGCTCAGGTTAACAATATTCAAAACAGTGGGGTACTGCTGGGTGCTATTGACGTTTCCGGCGACGCAGTGCCTTTTCCCGACTTTGTGGCTTACCGGCAGGATCCTTCCTCCGTACCTGGCATTCCCCCGGGCGAGCAACCCTTTTCCACTATCAATGCAGTAAGCCCTGATTTTGAGGTGCCGACTGTTATGAAAGCCAATATCAACTATACCCGTTTTTTTGGCGACAGGTTTACTTTGGGTGTCAATGCATTAATTAGCAGAACCATCAATAATTATGTCTATCAGGAAGCCAACCTCGTAGATGATCCGTACTTTGTAGTTCCGGGGGAAGGGCGGCCGGTATTTGTGCCGGCTGAAACGATCAGTGATAATGGGATTGTGGATTGGACTAATTCAAGGAAATCCGATCAGGTGGGAAGAACACTCGTACTGACTTCAGATGGAAAGCTCAACCAGATGGCCCTGATTCTCGAAGGCACGGCCAGACTGGGAGAGGACGGCTACCTCAGTGCCAGCTATACATTCAACAGGGCCAGGGATAACTCTTCCTACAACTGCTGTGTTGCCAATACTTCGACCTTTTTACCTGTGGAAGGCGATCCCAGGAGTCTTAATGACGGGTTTTCGGACAATCATTTTTCCAACAAGGTGGTACTCAACGGTGCCACTCCAGGCTGGAAAGGATTTGTACTTGGTCTGACTGTTGTGGGAACCGGCGGAACCAGGTTTTCCCTGCATGTGGATGACAACACAAGTGCCAACGGGGATTTCAATCTGAGAAATGACATTGCCTACATCTTTGACCCCAATGATCCTGAAACTCCCACAGAAATTAGCGCAGGTTATAATGAAATATTGTCCGATCCGGATACTCCTGATAACTTCAAAGACTATCTCAGGGAGAGCTTTGGAGGTTTTGCCGAAAGAAACGGAGGAAAAAATCCCTTTGCGGCAACGATTGACTTGAGATTAGTCAAAAGGTTTAATTTCCTGAACTCAAAACACGGGCTGGAGCTATCGGCCGATCTTTTCAATTTTGCGAATCTATTGAACCGGGATTGGGGCAATGACAACAATTTTGGCCGCAGAAGGGATTTCATGAGGATTACAGGCTTTGACCAGGTAACGCAAAGATACAGTTACAATGTACAAACCGGCGCCGGCGCCGAACCCATCGGAGGAATACCATGGAGACTACAATTGGGTGCCCGGTACACGTTCAACTGAAAAAGTAATCTCATAAAAACAAGCTACTTGTTTACAGGTTTAGTATTCATTTTTATTTTCATTATCATGAAATCCTTGCATAAAAGATTTTTGACACTGTAACCTTTTCGAATTTGCTTTATACCGGTAAAAAAAACTTAAAAATAAATTAATCTTCCTGTGCCATCTGCGAAATAAATATGATTTAATTTTAACAGAGCAGATTAACAGGGGAAATGGAAAGACTTGACTTTTATAAATACCTGTCACAAAATTATAAGGAGGAGGTCGATAAATATGTCACCGGAAGGGAGATAGGTGCTGGCAGTTATGTATATCTGCCGGTGGATGATTTTCATTATATCTTCGAAATTTTGGAGGGAGGGATTAAGCTCGGCAGTTATTCATCAGAAGGGGAGGAGGTAGTATATGATGTGCTTGGAAAACCGGATATATTCGGTAACTTTCATTACCTGAATGGTAAGTTCTTTGAATTTGCCAAGACATTGACACCAGTGATTTTGAGGATTTATGAATTAAAGTTTTTCAAAAAAATGATAGTTCATGACCCGGTCATGTCGGAGTGGTTTAACCAATATGTGGTTGATCGTTGGTGCCGTACCGAAACCAGGCTTTTCCATATCAGCTCCCGCAATATAAAATCCAGAATTTCCAAATTAAAGGAGCAGTTGAAGAAGAACCATCACTATGACATTTTCGAGCTGTTAACACAAAAAGACATAGCTGATCTTGTTGGCGCTTCCCGGCAGACAGTGGCCTCCAGTATGAAGCGATAAAACGCAATCGATTTTATACAGCTATTAAAATCTCTACCGAATTATGAACTGGCGCAAGTGGCTCGTGGTTGTTACACAACTTGAGCATTTGGCTGTATTTTCATTTTATTGGGCAAAACCTCTGTGTCTCTTCGTGCAACACCTACGAGACACTTGCGCCAGTTGGGTTATTCATTCATCTTTCAGCGTTTCTCCCGGATTGACTTTTACGGTTCTATAAGTTAGGTAACCCAAAGCCAACCAGGTTACAAACAAGAGACACAGGCCGGTCACCACAAATACCAAAGGGTTAATGGAGATACGATATTCGAAATTTTGCAGCCAGTTTTGCATCACCACCCAACAAATTGGAATTCCAATTAAAACTGCGGCAATCACCAGCCTTGAATAATCTTTTAGCAGAAGCATGATGAGCCCTGATGTTTCGGCACCCATTACTTTTCGAATTCCAATTGGTTTGATTTTTTTCGCAAAACTCAATTTTGCGATACCAAACAATCCAAGACAAGCCAGGATGACAGCCAGCACAGCAAAACTGTTCACTGCCTGACCCAGATTGCTTTCAGCCCGGTATTGCTCATTTAGTGTTTCGTCCAAAAATGTATATTCGAAAGCAAATTGCTGATCAAAACCCTCCCAAACCCTTTGGATTTCACTAATTACCCGATCTGTATGCTTACTGTCGATTTTTAAAATAGCATGATTGTAATCTTTTCGCATGACCACATTTACTCCTTTGATAGCCAGCAATTCGGTTTTTAAGGCTGAAAACCTGGCACGGACCCTTTCAGATTTAATGGGAATTACCAACAGATGCTCTTTTTCAAAACCCAGGTCTTTCTGCTGGAAAAAACGCAACTGGCTAAATATGATGATGCTCCCCGAAATCAGCATCAGGCCCAGCGAATTCCCGATGCTTAGATTCATAAAATTAACACATGCCATGATTAAAATAAAGATCGCTGCCATACTCATGACATAGATATAACCAATGTTCCCGTTGGCCTCGAGTTCCCACCGAATGTTGGATTTGAGATGAATATCCGTCAAAGGCTGCAGTTTAAAACTTTCCTGTGAATTTTTCAATCTCCTTAAACCCACTTCATTCAAGCCCAAAAACCGGGCAGCCCAATCCATCAATTTGCTTTCCAGCACTCGGGCATCGGCCATAGGGTCGAGTCTTATATAGTTGAAATGTCCAAAATCTTTCCAGGTATAAT
The DNA here is from genome assembly GCF_056858335.1 of Agaribacillus sp. DX54. Classification (NCBI taxonomy): domain Bacteria; kingdom Pseudomonadati; phylum Bacteroidota; class Cytophagia; order Cytophagales; family Splendidivirgaceae; genus Agaribacillus; species Agaribacillus sp. DX54. Next base: position 52,011 of record NZ_JBXEQE010000003.1, on the reverse strand, counting down.
ACTCGCTGTTCCCATCTTCAACAGCTTTTAAAGTGACATAGGAAATTAAAAAGTCAAAATGAAAATGTGAGTTTTCCGGTACTTTTTCAAAAACACCTTCCACCTGCGCAAGCCATTGGTTGTTATTGATCGATAACTGCTTACCGACGGGATCTTCATCCCTGAAATATTTCCTGGCCATTTCATCAGCGATTAAAATGCCTCCGACATTTCTTAATACTTTCGTGGGATTGCCCCCGGATCAGGTTAAATGAAAAGACATCGAAAAAAGTGCTGTCCACAGCCAGCATGTTCTGCTCGTCATAGGACAGATTGTTGGCAGGGTTAAGGATGGAAAAAACCCGCCGTCAACCCTGGCCCCCAAATCGGGGAGAGCGAAACGGCACTTTCCACTTCCGGAAAATCCTGAACTAACCCCTGTGCCATCGGATGAGGGGTTCTGGTCTGCGGGTTTTGAGAAAACCAGGCGATTCTGTATATATGATCCTTGTGTTGATGAAATTGATCATAACTTAACGCACTCCTGATAAACAGAATGATTATAAATACAGCAGTAAACCCCAGGATGTTGATGGCTGCGGTGACTGGGTTTTGACCACATATCTCGCAAATAGCAATGCCTCGTCCTTATCTATCGATCAAAAAGAGTTTAAACTGGGCGATCAGGTGTATAAGGTATTGTTATTGCAAAATATTCAAAATGAACTGGATACAAACGAAGTACAGGCATGGCAAAAATTGACCAGCGTATTGACCCATGAAATAATGAATTCAGTTACCCCCATAGCCTCATTAACGGCTGCCTTGAACCAGATGATGCACGATCATTCGGGGGAAAAGAAAGCTGTTCATCATCTTGATGCCGAGGCACTGGAAGATATTTATGGTAGTTTGGAAACTATTGAAAAACGGAGTAAAGGCTTGTTGAAATTTGTGGAGGCGTATAAGGATTTTTCCAGTGACCCGGCGCTGAAAATACAGAAGGTCAATTTAATTGATTTGCTTGACCGCCTGATTGATCTGCTTAAACCGGAGTTTAAAAAAGCACCAATAACCATAGTAAAGCGATATCAGGGAGCCGCTCTTTTTGTCAGGGCTGATCCCGTGCTGCTTGAAGGTGTTTTTATTAACTTGTTTAAAAATGCAGCCGAGGCATTGACCGGTCAAAATCAAGGTGAAATCTCCATAGGCATTGACAAAGACCATTATACCATTCATATCAGCGATAACGGACCCGGTGTTGATAAAGAAGCGCTGGATAAGATTTTTATTCCTTTTTACACCACCAAAAAAGGCGGCTCAGGCATTGGTTTGAGTATTTCAAAAAAAATCATGGCATTACACAAAGGATCAATCCATGTTGAATCGATATCCGGTGGAGGCGCTACTTTTCAACTCCGGTTAAAAGCGTACAATTAAAAGGCGTTAACAACATTCAATCGGGCATTATGAGCTAAGCTTACCCTACCGCAACTGTTGCACAACACTTTCGACAAAAATCTTTGTGTCTTTGTGCCTACGTGGTGAAAAATGATTAACCACAAAATTCCCCAAGATCAGACAATTGACCAAAGTTCGGATTGTACTATTGTTCGTTTTCAGTACCGCCACTATCTCCTTCGCCGGTTCCGCCGCTGTTCTCCTCACCGCCTGATTGACCGGTATCTTCGGTTTCACCTGCCGGCTCAATATTGAGGTCAGTTGGGGGCACTATCGTACGATCCTGGGCTTTTTCAATATTCGGACTAGTAGTTACATCGGCACTGTCTCCGTCGTTGTGTATTAAAAAATCCGTGGATAAAGTAAGTACCAGCAATGCTATGGCCAATCCCCAGGTAAATTTTTCCAGAAAATCCCCTGTTTTTTTTACACCGATCAACTGACTGGTGGAAGATCCTCCGAACTGACTGGATAGCCCACCGCCCTTGGAATTTTGTGCCAAAATCACCAAAATTAACAGAAAACAGATAATTGTTATGATTATTATGAGTGGTACCATGTTATGATCTTTCTAATTCTTCGATCCGTGATGCAAAGTAAGCTTTTTTTTGGGGAAACTTCCAAATTAATTTTTTATAAATGTCCTTGGCTTTTTGAATTTTGCCCTGTTTTTCCATGATGATGGCCAGGTTTTCTGAGATCAGGTCTTCTTTGATTTCAACACTTTTCAAAGATAAATCTTCCTGTGGTACATTGTCTTGCCCTTTTACAGGCTTAGGTTTGGAAATTGTCGGCTCTTTTTTAATAAACTCCTCTATGATTTCGGTTTGTTTATGCATGTTTTCGTTCCGGCCGGAGTTTTTATCCTTTTTTTTTGACGCTTTATCCTGATCCTTCTCTACGGTTTTTTGGAGTTTTTTTTTAGATGTTTCGGTCTTTTTTACCGAAGCTGGCTTTGCTTTTGCGGTGCTGGTCTTGCTTGCCGCTTTTTGGGTGGTAGCTTTTGTTGAAGCTGCCGTCTTTTTTGCAGTACCTGTCTGCGCTTTGGTTGCAGCCTTTTTGGTAGCGCCGGTCTTGGTAGCGGCAGTTTTCCGGGTACTGGCCGACGTAGTTTTGGCAGACGTGCTTGTTGTGGTACTTTTTGAAGTCGTGGTTTTTGTCGATGTACGGCTGCTTCTCCCCGTTGCTGTCTTTGCACTCGTTTTAGCAGGTGCAGACTTGGTGGAGGATGCCTTGGTGGTAGTGGACTTTTTGTCCGCAGTACTTGCTGAGGCGGTTGTGGTCTTTTTCTTGGGAGGTTCGGTTTTTTCAGCCTCGTGAGCGGTTTTGGACTTACTTTGTTGTAATGACCTCAGGTTTTCCTCCAGTTCTTTGTACAGGTTATCCTTGCTGTCATCCTCTTTTTTTGTATCGTCGGTTATACTGAGTTTGGTCTTATCGGTATCGGAGGACTTCTTAATGTCCAAATCGCCTAGTGGCAGTGCTTCTTCCTTATCTTCCGGGGTTTCCGCTTTTTCAAAGGTACCGGCCTCTTTTGTCTCAATCCCTGCCTCTGTTGCCTCCTTATTGATATTTTCATCGGCTGATTCTTGTTCGACCTTTAGCCCTGTCATCTCCCCCATGGTTGGCTCTGTTACCTTATCGGCTATTTCTTCTTTCCATTCGGGCTTTTCCGTCATGGTCTGGTCAGCCGCCACGGTTTCCGCTGCTGATGTATCTTCCAAAATTTCCGGTTCCGGGCTTATAGCCGCTGATTCTGAGGCCGCACTATCTGCGGATACCGAAGTATCAGCCTGATTAAATAGCTGATTTCTTATCAGGGTTTTCAACACATTTCTATCAGCCGTAGTGATCGCTGCCAGATGTATTTTATTCCGGTAGTCGAGGGTTCTGTTGTCTGTTTTGGTTTTAGCGATCAAGGCATGGCCAATTTGGAAGTATGGATACTGGTCAACCAATTGTTCCAGCTCACCCAAATCAAACTGGGATGTTGATTTCGGATTATTAATTAATGTTAGCAGCTTCTCTTTGTTCACGTGACTGAATATTAATTAGTTAACGAATATTAAAGATAATAAAATTTACCAATTGGCGACAGTGGCATTGAATATATCAAGAATAATCTGCTCGAAAATCTCTTCTAGCAGCGCATCTTCTACCGAGTTTAATGTCTGTGTGTTATCAAAGTCAGCGAAAAATGAAAATGATCTGTCAAAATCTTCGTCCTCGTTTGTTGTATTCACAAATGACACCTTCACCGTAATGGTCAATCTTGTCTGGCTGGCAATGTCGACACCATCGGTGTTGCCGGAGGCTTGCGGGGTAGAGGGGGCGGTTCTGTAACCGACAATCTCGCCTTCGAGTTGCAGATCCCCTTCCTGATCGCCGGATAGTACGGTCAGTCGTGTATTTTGCTGATAAATATCCCTTAAGCCTTCGGATAGTGTTTGCGTGATTGTAGGAGGACCTCCCGGGGAAAGATTCTCAAATCTCTTAATAGAAATCGTGCTTACTTTGTTGTAGTCAATGTTGGTGCCTGTGAATGAATACACACCACACCCCTGCATAAAAAGTATGGCCGCCAACAAGCCAACTGATAAAAATATGCCTATGCGATTACTCTTCGATTTCATACTGTTTTATTTTTCTGTATAAAGTTCTTTCCGATATCCCCAAATCCTGTGCCGCATATTTTCTTTTATTATTGTTTTTCTTTAACGCTTTGATAATCAGCTCTTTTTCTTTCTTTTCTATGGACAAGGACTCGTCTTCCTCTTCTGTAATATGGTAAACGTCCTCAATTTTTTCATCTTTATATATATTACCGTTATCGGCTTTGGGTTCGATAACCAGGGTATTGTTGTTGTCTGTTTTTTCAAAATCACTATCCATTCGTTCAAATAACTCGGAATGGTCTTTTAATATTTCATAATTTTCGTTCTTTATCACTTTATGAACCAGTTTTTTCAAATCATTCATATCCTGTTTCATTTCAAATAAAACTTTGTAAAGTATGTCTCTTTCGTTTAACCCTTTATCCCCCCCGGTTCCCTGTAATTTGTACAAAGCCGGCAAATTACTTTTTACCGGTGGAAGGTACTTTTTCAGCGTATCGATATCTATTTCCCGGTTCGTTTCCAGGACAGAAATCTGTTCTGCCAGATTTTTTAGTTGTCTGATGTTGCCGGGAAAAGGAAACCTTAGTAAAACTGATTTGGCCTCTTCCGTGAGATGAATGGGTTTGGCCCGGTATTGTTCGGAATAGTCAGTGGCAAATTTCCTGAACAACAAATAGATGTCTTCGCCCCGTTCCCTGAGTGGTGGAATTTTAATGGGCACAGTGTTTAACCGGTAATACAAATCTTCCCTGAATTTGCCCTGCTCTACTTTTTCATACAGGTCCACATTGGTGGCCGCTACCACCCTGACACTGGTTTTTAAAACTTTTGAAGACCCAACCCGGATAAACTCACCATTTTCCAGCACCCTCAGCAATCTCGCTTGCGTGCCCATGGGCATTTCCCCGATCTCATCCAGAAATATGGTTCCCTTGTTGGTCACTTCAAAATACCCTTTTCTTGAATCCGAAGCACCTGTAAAAGCGCCTTTCTCATGGCCAAACAATTCCGAGTCCATGGTTCCCTCCGGTATGGCACCACAGTTGATAGCAATGAATGGCCCATGTTTCCTGGCGCTCAGGCTATGTATGATTTTTGAAAATGATTCTTTACCACTTCCACTTTCACCGGTAATTAAAACCGTCATTTCCGTTCCGGCGACCTGTATCGCTTTTTTTATCGCAAGGTTGAGCAAAGGAGAATTTCCTATGATGCCAAACCTTTGTTTTACGCTTAATACTTCTGAATCTGTCACTTCTAACTTAGTTTAAAGAAACCCTCTGGTGTGAGTCGGTACCTTATCCTTCCACGACCCTTCCTTTTAAGGTAGCAGCCGTACATTCTTCTACCCATACATTTACATACTGGCCTTTCATATAGCTTTCCCTTGGAAACAACACCACTTTGTTGGCGCTGTTTCTGCCCTGTAAATAATCAGCAGACCTTTTGGATTTACCCTCTATCAATACTTTGTGTAATTTGTTTAAATCCAATTGATTTCTCATCAAAGAATGTTCCCGCTGTCGTGTAATAATCTCATTTAACCTTCTCTTTTTGACCTCCAGGGGAACATCATCTTTGAATTTCTTGGCAGCCAGTGTGCCTGGCCGCTCCGAGTAGAAAAACATGTAGGAAAAATCATACTTTACATATTCCATTAAGCTGAGCGTATCCTGGTGTTCTTCTTCTGTTTCTGAGCAAAACCCTGCTATCATATCGGAAGATATACCACAGGCATCCCCAAGAATGCTTTTTATGCTATCCACTTTTTGGAGGTACCACTCACGGCTGTAGGTTCTGTTCATTAAATTCAAGACCCTGCTATTGCCACTTTGCACCGGCAGGTGGATGTATTTGCAAATATTTTCATATTTCCGCATGGTGTAAAGCACATCATCGGTTATGTCTTTGGGATGTGATGTGGAAAACCGCACGCGAAGGTCGGGATGTACCCTGGCCACTATTTCCAGCAATTGGGAAAAACGGACGACATTCGATTCCCCGGCTTTCTCAATTCGGGCCTTTCCTTTCAAAGTAGTGTTGGGTGACCATTTGTAAGAATCTACATTCTGCCCCAACAACGTGACCTCCCGGTATCCCTGATCGAATAGCGTTTGCGCTTCGTTGACAATCGAATACGGATCCCTGCTTCTTTCCCGGCCTCTCGTAAAGGGTACTACACAGAATGAACACATATTGTCGCAACCCCGCATGATTGAAATAAATGCCGTGACACCATTGGAATTTAACCTGACCGGACTAATATCCGCATAAGTTTCTTCCCGGGATAAAAATGTATTAACGGCTTTCCGGCCGCTATCCACCTCGTCCACCAGATTAGGCAGGTCGCGGTAAGCGTCCGGACCGGCCACCAGGTCTACAATCTTCTCCTGGTCCAGCAATTTTTCCTTCAGGCGCTCGGCCATACATCCCAGCACACCTACCATGAGCGAAGGCTTCCTCCCTTTTAGTGTATTAAACTGGCTCAAACGGTTTCTTACTGTTTGTTCAGCTTTTTCCCTGATGGAGCAAGTGTTGAGAAAAATTACATCTGCCTTGTTAAAATCGGAAGTGGTGTCAAAACCATTTTTTTTCATAATGGAGCTGACTATCTCCGAGTCCGAAAAATTCATCTGGCAACCATAGCTTTCAATGTATAGTTTTCGTCGCTGGCCCGTATTGGTCTCCTGCGAAACTTTTATGGTTTCACATACCATGGATGCTTCCTGATGGCTTTCCTCTATTATATCAATATCCTTGATTATTTCCGTCATTTTTCTAAAAAATTCTTTTTCGCTTTCTATCTTTTCTGCGTCCAGTTATTTATATAAGAATATGGACAAAGATAACAATTAGAAAAAACAAAAATGACATTTTGTCAGTAAAAAACTTAGTGTTTTCCGGCTGTTATCTGCTGGTTCGAATCTTTGGACTGACGCTCAGAATGGTGATTTTTGGTTTTGTCGTATCGGGTACAGAATCTCTCTTATTTTGTGCTTTTGGCTTTGATATCGAAGCCAACATTCACAGTGTTGTAGATCAGCCCATCCTTGGCTTTGTCCACAAACTTACTTTCCTGATTGTAGGAGACACCCCATTTGGTACGGTCGATGTTAAATTTTGCCCTGGCGTGGATTAAATTGTCCGAGAATTCGATTTTTGCAGGGAAGGTAATACTCAGTTCAACATCTTTTATGGTAAGGTTGCCTGTTACAAGGTGACTCGGGGCTTCAATAAAAAATTCTCCTTCTTTTGCTTCTTTCAACCATCGATCATTTTTTTTGATGTCAGTCACATCGGTAATCTCAAACAGGGCCTTCGGATAAGTGGCTACATCGAAAAAATCAATAGATTTCAAATGATTGTTTAACTTGGCATAATCTTCTGATCCGGTGGGTAAATCAAGAATGTCGATTTGGTTGAGGTTTAAGGTGACGGCTCCCCCGATAATTTGCTTTTCTTCTGTTGAGATTTTGCCCTCGCTGATCGGAATAATCCCATTGTGCCTGCCAGTAGGCTTGGTGCCCACCCAGGTTACTTCACTGATTTCGGTTGCTACTGTATAGTTCAGGGCCTTGGAGGTTATCTCCTTAACCTGCTGTGCGTTGGCAACGATAGCCTCGTGACTTTTAGGGTCAGAAACACAATAGGTAAGGCCAATGGCCAGGCCAAAGACGATCCATCGGGTAACTCCGGGGCCTGTGATCATTGTTTCCAGATTCATCTGTCATGTATTGAATTTAATAATTTACTAAAATTAATGTTGAGTTGAAATCTTTAATGAAAAAATAATATTATGTAGAAATTGTTTCATTAGTACATATTTTTTTTATTATTTGTATTGTTCTAAGAAATTTTTGAATTAACCGGGTTATTGTTAAGTGTTTTAAATGGCTATCATCAAATCGGTAAGGGGCACAAGCCCTGTTTTTGGGGAAGGATGTTTTATAGCAGATAATGCGACCATAGTAGGCGAAGTGAAAATCGGTAAACAATGTAGCCTCTGGTTTAATTCCGTGGTGAGGGGAGATGTCAATTCAATTACGATCGGGGATTATACCAACATTCAGGATGGGGCCGTTATTCACTGTACTTATCAAAAGGCAAAAACTGTAATAGGTAGTCAGGTATCCATTGGTCACAATGCCATAGTCCATGGTTGCACCATAGAAGACAATGTCCTTGTTGGCATGGGGGCTATTGTGATGGACCACGCCCATGTCGGGGCTTACGCAGTTATTGCAGCAGGAGCAGTGGTTTTGGAAGGCACAAAAGTGGAACCTGAAACCATTTACGCCGGCATTCCGGCCAGAAAAGTGAAAGATGTGAACGAAGCCATGAAATTGAATATGTATACCACCGCACAAAACTATTTAAAGTATAGTCAGTGGTTTAAGGACTAAAGTTTCGATAGAAGCCCAAGCTTAAATACCATCATTAACTATGATTATAAAACCTTCAGATGCCGAGTATCCGGATTTCTATAAGGGCTATATTGCCCTGGTTCCTGACGGAGACGTGATCAAATTTCTTAAAAAGCAAAAACGTTTGTTTACCGGATTGATTGACTCCATTCCGGAAGATCAATTATTGTATCGTTATGCCGAGGGAAAATGGACGATCAAGCAGATAGTAGGTCATGTGATTGACACAGAAAGGGTTATGGCCTACCGGGCTTTGGTTTTCAGTCGTGGAGAGCGACAGCCCATTCCCGGGTTTAACGAAAATGAGTATGTGGAGAAAGCTTCATTTAACAAAAAGAATATACAGGATCTGATCCTGGAGTTTGCCAAGCTAAGGGAGTCTAATCTGGCGCTTATTCAAGGCTTTACAGATGATATGATCGACAGAAAAGGCAATGCCAATGATTTTTTCTTTTCAGTCCGGGCAATTATTTATATTATTGCCGGACACGTTGAACATCATGTTAACGTTATTAGAGACAGATATTTGAGTAAAGAAACACATACTTGAATTTTTTAATTAAAATACTTCTATCTTCTATCGCAGTACTGGCAACAGGATATCTGTTGCCAGGGGTATCTGTGGCCAGTTTCACTTCTGCCTTGATTCTTGCCCTGGTGTTAAGCCTGTTAAACGTCACCTTAAAGCCACTATTGATTATATTTACCATTCCTGTTACCATTCTTACTCTGGGATTGTTTCTTCTGGTGATCAACGCGGTTGTGATATTAGTGGCAGATTATTTTGTTACGGGTGTTAATGTTTCGGGGTTTATCTGGGCGTTACTTTTCAGCATAGTGCTATCGGTTATCAACGCTATTTTAAATGGTATTTTTACGAACGGATAAAGCCTGTTTCTATCATGTCGAGATTCAATATTTTTTTGTTGCATCAATATTTTTTATTTGCTATTTTAAATACGAATATTCATTATTCAAGGGTGGATCGAGCTCCCTGTCTATCTTGAAAGAGAAGATTATCTTGCCGATAACAAACATAAATAATAAAGATTACCAGTTATGTATTTAACAAACGAGGGGTTCAGTATTGATAAGATCAAGGCATTCAAAGAAGAAATGGCTAAGTCCAATCAGCCATACATTGTTGTGGATTCGGAGGAAAACAATGAAGAATATCTTAACTTTTATTTTGTCGGGTTTTATGAAGGCAGAGAGGTCATCTATGACGCAGTGATTTACACACTCCGGTTACAACATGAAAGCGAATTGTATGAAATTGCTGAGCATGAAGCCGCCAAAAGGTTTTCGGGTTTTAAAAAAATCAAATACGAGGAGGACGAAAACGGTGATATGAGGGTGCTGGATGGGGATGAAGAAGAAATTGGCTTGTTCATGGCAGAGATTATTATGGAGCTGGAAGAAGAAGGTGCGGTAAAAGTGAAGGAACACGCAGAACTTGACCCGAACATTGATTTTGGGGTGGGGCTGGATGCCGGGCTTCATGTAAGTAGCATTACCGGTGATGTGGTTATTAAGTTTATTTCGGATTTTAATGAAGATAACCTCACACTTGACGATACCTTGTATTCTTTTCAAATGGAGCAGGATATATGACGCCCACCAAACAATAGTATAACTATATCGTTCAACTCTTGATATCTCCCGATTATCTATGCTAAAAGTAGCCTGGTCTGAGGTTTACAATCATCCTTTGCCCGAAAATCACAGATTTCCTATGATTAAATACGACCTGATTCCCGAACAATTGGTCTACGAAGGCACCCTTTCCTCCGAAAACCTTTTTACACCGGGCAAAATTGGGGAACATGAGATTTTGACAACCCACCAACCAGATTACTGGCATAAATTAAAACACCGTTTATTGTCGGCAAAGGAGGAAAGAAAAACCGGTTTCCCGCTTTCTGAAAATCTGGTGAACCGCGAAATTATTATCATGAAAGGCACTTTGACAGCGGCATTGCATGGTTTGAAAAGTGGCATTGGCATGAACATAGCAGGTGGTACTCACCATGCATTTTCCAATAAGGGAGAAGGCTTTTGCCTCCTCAACGATATAGCAATTGCAGCTAACCACCTGTTAAACAACCATATTTGCCAACGGATTCTGATCGTGGATCTCGATGTGCATCAGGGTAATGGGACGGCCGAAATATTCAGGGGTAATCCGGATGTGTTTACCTTCAGCATGCATGGGGAAAAAAATTATCCACTCCATAAGGAAGATTCCGATCTGGATGTGGCATTGCCGGACGATACGGATGACCGAACCTATCTTAAGCTTTTGGAATCTAATTTATCGGAATTAATGGATGCTTTTCAACCGCAATTTGTATTTTTTCAATCCGGCGTGGATGTACTCAAAACTGACAAGCTGGGCCGGCTGAGTCTGTCGAGGGAAGGCTGTAAAAAAAGAGATGCGATCGTGTTGAATGCCTGCCAACGCAACAGGATTCCCCTGGCCATCAGTATGGGCGGAGGTTATTCGGAAAAATTATCCGATATTGTTGAAGCACACGCCAACACCTTCAGACTGGCCCAGGAAATATACTTTTAATATTCGTTTAAAATCCATAACCCCACCGTCTATTTATATTAATATACCTTCCAAAGCACCCCGGTTTTATACGCCTTTTCCTTAAAAGTTTAAGCATGGAAAACATAAATTGGTTTTTTTTTGTATATTAATGTACCGGATCTATTTGCTTACGGAAGTTGAACAAAACATGAAATCAGACTTAGTGAAATTCAAAGATAGCGTTTTTTATTCTTTGGCGTTTATTGCGTTACTCTGGATTGTTAAAGCCATAGAATTCAGTATATCAGGAGATTTTGGCGACTACGGCATTTTACCAAGGAAGATTTCGGGCGCTATTGGCATCATTACAGGTCCTTTGATCCATGGTGATATTAATCATCTGTTCTCCAATACCATACCGCTGTTGATCCTTGGCATCGGCGTTATCTATTTTTACAACAAAATTGCCTTTGAAGTCATAGCCCTGATATACCTGATGACCGGCGTGTGGGTATGGATTGCCGCAAGGGAAGCATACCATATCGGCGCCAGCGGAATCGTTTATGGAATGGTTTCATTTCTGTTCTTCAGTGGTGTTTTTCGCAAAGACCCAAAATCCATTGCCGTATCCCTGGTAGTGACTTTCCTGTTGGGAGGAATGATTTACGGCATCTTTCCTACTAATGATAACATTTCCTGGGAGTCACACCTGCTTGGTTCTTTGGCAGGGGTGTTCTGTGCTTTTTATTTTCGAGGTGTTCCTACTTTCGATGCTGCCGGAAAAGGGAAGTTACCCACTGAAAATAACGATGAGAAGGAGCTGGAGCATACACTCAACTCGGATTTGAGTGACAAAGCCATCTCTTTTCAATATGATTTTGTGCCATCCAAAATAGCCACCAATAATCAGGATGAAAAATCGGCTGCCAATACCAAAAACGACCCGGACAAAAAATACATTAACACATACAAACTTTAGCCCCTTCCTTTTCCGCCCAATTGATCCGCCATTTCATTTTTTTTAGCGCGCTCATTTTTATTTTTGATATACGGCAATAAATATTAAATTATTTAATAGTTTAAAAGGAAAATAAGTGAACCGAAATTATTGCGTTATGAAGAGTGCCTTATTACTATTTTTGTTAGTTGGGGTTTTCTGTCCGGAGTTGCCAGCACAGGAGACTTTTCCAAGAAACGATGTTAAAGACCAGCGAAGACGTGCCTTTGCGTTTTTAAACGCTACGATTGTAACAGATGATCAGCAAACAATCGAAAATGGCGTAATGATCATTAAGGACGGAAAGATTATGGATGTAGGAACATCACTGAATGTTCCGGATGGATATTCGGTGGTGGATCTGGAAGGAAAATTTATTTATCCGGGACTAGTGGACATCTATTCCAGCTATGGTTTGCCGGAGGTGAAAACCCCCAAAAGACAGTGGGGAGGCCCGGAGCAAATTCAGTCAAAAACCAAAGGGGCCTACAATGCAAATCAGGCCATTAAGTCTGAATATGCCGCCTCAGAAGAATTTACCGCCCATGACAAAGCTGCCAAAAAACTGAGGAATCTCGGGTTTGGCTCCGTGTTGAGTTTTCGTCCCGATGGCGTCGCCCGGGGTACATCTGTTTTTGTTACCCTGGGGCAGGATTCTGAAAATAAGTTAATGCTCAATCCCGTGGTGGCAGCTCACTATTCCTTTAATAAAGGCAGCTCAACACAGGATTATCCGGTTTCTGCGATGGGGTATATTGCCCTGATGAGGCAGACATATTTGGATGCCGATTGGTATAAAAGTCTTACGGTAAAGCCTTTTATTGACCAATCCCTGATCGCCTGGAACCAAAACCAGCAACTTCCCCAGATATTTGAAACCACCAGTTGGTTGGGGCTTTTGCGTGCTGACAAGGTAGGGGACGAGTTTGGGCACCAATACATAATTAAAGGAAACGGTGATGAGTACAGGCGGATGAAGGAAATAACAGCTACCGGGGCACCATTGATTATTCCGCTAAATTTTCCTGAAGCATTTGATGTGGATGATCCCCTGGATGCCAGGAAGCTTTCGCTGGAACAAATGTTGCATTGGGAACTGGCCCCGACTAACCCCGGGGTATTAGAAAAAAACGGGATAACTTTTGCCATCACTACCTACAAAACCGAAGGAGGCAGGTTTTGGAAAAACCTGAGAAAAGCTATAAAGCATGGATTGTCCGAAGAAAGCGCTTTAAGAGCATTGACAACCACACCTGCGAGATTAGTTAGGATGGAAAACAAAGTTGGAAGCCTGAAAAAGGGCATGGTAGCCAACTTCCTGATTACTTCCGACAATATTTTTTCAGAAGAGGCGATCATTTATGAAAACTGGATACAGGGTAAAAAGTACATAATCAACCCTATAGATCAACCGGAAATTGCCGGTAAATATGCCCTGAGCTTTGCCGGCAATGATTATAACCTTGAAATAAGCGGTAAACCCGGAAAACCTGAAGCAAAGATCGTGTTGAACGATACCACGAGTATTAAAGTGAATGCCAAAGTCCGTGGGGAACTGGTAACACTTAATTTCAATGTCGAAGATGAAGAGGTTTCAGCCGGTGATATCAGGTTTTCAGGATGGATTGCGGACAATAACATAAAGGGAAGTGGTCAATTGGGAGATGGGGAATGGGTGAGCTGGAGTGCCATATATCAGGGCAAACTCCCTCCAAAAGAGAAAAAAGGCGAGGATCGGGAGGAAGATAATTTACAAACTGGCAAAGTCTTATTTCCGTTTTTGGGTTATGGTAATGCGGAGTTACCGCGGCAAAAGTCAGTTTTATTCAAAAATGCCACAGTTTGGACCAATGAAGCGGAAGGCATCATGCAAAATACCGATGTACTGGTAAAAAATGGAAAAATAGCCAAAATTGGGTCCAACCTGACTGACCGGGAGGCCGAAACGATCGATGCCAGCGGCAAGCACCTTACTTCCGGAATTATTGATGAACATAGCCACATAGCGGCCTCCAGCATTAATGACGTGGCCACCAATTCAGGTATGGTAAGAATTGGTGATGTCATCAATCCCGATGATATCAATATATACAGGCAATTGGCAGGAGGGGTCACGGCAGCACAGATTTTACATGGTTCAGCCAACCCCATTGGCGGACAATCGGCCCTGATTAAATTCCGGTGGGGGGCAGGGCCCGAGGGAATGAAAATCGAAGGGGCCGATGGATACATCAAGTTTGCATTGGGAGAAAATGTCAAAAGGTCGAGGAGCAGATCTTCGACCCGTTTCCCGCAAACGCGTATGGGGGTGGAACAGGTTTATATGGATGCCTTTTCCAATGCCCTGGAATACGAAAAAGAATGGCAGGCTTACAACAAGTTGAATGCCAGGCAAAAAGCCACCGCTATAAAACCCAGAAGGGACCTGGTACACGAAGCCATGCTGGAAATCATCCGTAGCGAGCGGTTTATCTCCTGCCATTCTTATGTACAATCGGAAATAAACATGCTGATGCACGTAGCGGAGCACTTCGGGTTTAAAGTCAATACCTTTACCCATATACTGGAAGGTTACAAAGTCGCCGATAAAATGGCGGCCCACGGTGCCGGTGGATCCACCTTCGCTGATTGGTGGGCCTATAAATGGGAGGTAAGATATGCCATTCCATATAACCCTCAATTGATGCAAATGGCCGGGGTAACGGTGGCCGTCAATTCAGATGATCCTGAGATGGCCAGAAGGTTAAATCAGGAGGCCGCTAAATCGGTAAAATATGGCGGTATGAGCGAAGAAGATGCCTGGAAAATGGTGTCACTCAACCCTGCCAAACTGCTGCGTTTAGATGATCGTACGGGTAGTGTCAAAGCAGGCAAAGATGCCGATCTGGTATTGTGGAATGACAACCCGCTTTCTATTTATGCAAAAGCGGAAAAAACAATGGTAGATGGTGTGATTTATTATGACATGGATGAAGACCGGAAAAAAAGGAAAGCAATCCGGGAAGAAAGGGCAAGATTGACTGCCAGGATGAAAGCGGCGAAAAAAGGCGGCGATCCCACCAGAAAACCTTTTGAAACCTCTACCATCGGTTTTCATTGCGATGTTATTGTCGGAGATAACTTTTTGTACCTGGGCGAAAATTGATGAGATAAATGTTGAAAACTATGAAAATACATATTCTATTATTTTGCTTGCTGACCGGCTTCGTCAACCGGGTCAATGCACAAACGATGGTGACTCCAGCCGGACCCCAGGAAACGCCTCTGCTTCTTACAGGCGCAACTGCCCACTTGGGTAACGGACAGATTATTGAGAATGCCGTCATAGGATTTGATAAAGGCAAATTAACCATCGTGGCCAAATCCGGAGAAGCGGTAAACAAATCCGGATATGAGATTGTCGATGTGACCGGAAAACACATTTATCCCGGCTTTATCCTTCCCGCCACGGATTTGGGGTTAGCGGAAGTATCTTCGGTCAGGGCAACCCTTGACAATGATGAAACCGGGTTGGTAAATCCCAACGTGAGATCCATTATAGCTTACAATACAGACTCGGAATTAATACCTACGCTACGATTTAACGGCATTCTAATCGCTCAGATCAGGGCTTTCGGAGGATTGATTTCCGGTACTTCTTCCATTGTGCAATTAGATGCCTGGAATTGGGAAGATGCCATTTTCCAGGCCGACGAGGGTATCTACATGAACTGGCCAAACCGGGAAACAAGACAATTTGATTTTAGCACTTTCACCTTCAAGACTTCACCCAATGAAAGGTATGATCAGTATATCGCCGAATTGACTGAGATATTTGCTGAAAGCCGCAATTATCGTAAAGGTGATTACGGTAATAAGGTGAATTTAAAGTTGGAAGCGATGAAGGGGCTTTTGGAAGGGGGCAAAAAGCTATACATCAATGCTAATGATGCCAAAAGTATCATCGAAAGTATAAAATTTGCCAAAAATATGGGTGTCGAAAAAGTTGTGCTGGTGGGTGCGGGCGAAGCCTATATGATTAAGGAATTTTTGAAAGCAGAGGACATACCTGTTATCCTGGGCAACGTTCACAGTCTGCCCCGGAAACCTGACGATGACGTGGATTTACCTTATCGCATGGCTTACCTGCTGCACCGGGAAGGTATTTTAACCGGATTAGCCTACAGAGGTACCCAAAATTCACGCAACTTGCCATTTTTTGCCGGAACTGCCGCTTCGTATGGCCTCGGAAGGGAAGAGGCATTGAAGCTGATAACTTCCAACACCGCTAAAATTCTGGGTATTGACGACCGTGTAGGATCCCTAGAAGTCGGCAAGGACGCAACATTGTTTGTTTCAGAGGGAGATGCCCTCGATATGCGATCAAATCAACTGATCCATGCATTTATCAATGGCCGGAAAATTCAGCTCGACGCCACCCAGCAGGCACTTTATCAAAAGTATAAAAGCAAGTATCAGGGAGATTAACCCGGCTATTAAAGCATGTGCCCGTATTTTTATCTACAGGCAAAAACCTCCGTGTCTCTTTGTGTCTTGGCGCCTTTGTGGTTAACCATTTTTCACCACAAAGGCGCCAAGACACAAAGAATTTTGGTGTAAACGTTGTGCAACAACCCTATCCCGCTCATATATTCGCGTCGATTGGCAAGGGCCATAAATACGTCTGTAGTCTAAACCCGATGCCCGAACAGTGCTTCAACCGTTTCCCTGAGAAGTGTTATACTCCTATGAATTTCCTCCTCGTTAAGGGAAGCAAAACCCAAACGTACTGCATTATGCTGCGACAAAAAATCCTTTTGGATGTTGATCACAAGTCTCTTTCTTTTTAGTTCCGCCGCCAGTTGTTCCGGATCGATATGCGGGCCGAAACAGGCCCAAACCACCATACCTCCTTCCGGTATTTTGAAGCTCACATGCTTTCCAAGATTATCTTTTAGCAATCTGCAAAACAAATCCCTTCTTTTTTTATAAATTTTAACGGTTTTCTTCAAATGCCTTTGAATTTCCCCGTCTTTGATCATTTCGGCTATGGCCATTTCCATAATGGGGTCTCCCTGCCTGTCTACAATTCGTCTTAATGGCTTTAATGCGGTAATTAATTCCGTTGGTGCCACGAGGTAACCGATCCGGATCGATGGTGCCAGTAATTTGCTGAAGGCCCCCACATAGATTACTAACCCTTGTTGATCTAAACTGGCGAGGGGAAGAATGGGACTGCTGGAATAATGATAATCGTAGTCATAGTCATCTTCCAAAACAGCAAACCTGTATTGCTCAGCCAGTTTTAAAAGTTCGATCCTTCGTTGAGCACTCAAAGTGACAGTGGTAGGAAAATGGTGATGTGGTGTGATATAAACCGCACTTACCCTCGCCTTGTTGCAGATTTTTTCAATTTCCGACACAACAATTCCGTGCTCATCTACCGGCACCGTTAAAAGATGAGCACCCATATTGCGGATCACAGCATTGGCGGCGCCATAGTTGGTCGATCCGACTACCACATGGGCACCGTGCTGAATTAACACATTAAATAATAAATAAATGGCCATTTGACTGCCACGGGTGATAAAAATGTTCTCTGCCGGGTAGTTTAACCCCCGGGTATCGGCCAAATACCTTGAAAGGGCCCTGCGCAGGGATAGTTCACCCTGAACATCATGATACTTTAGAAGTTTTCGACCTGCCTTGCTCTTGGCGATACCTTTACAATACCTGTATAAATATGCTACCGGTGCCAGCCGTTCATCAGGCGAGCCTTCATCGATTTCCAATAAATTATGGTCTGTGTACAGAGGAGTGACCAGTTTTGGGTTGGGCGTAATGGTAAAACCACACTTATCGAGTGCAGGCTTCCCCTTCCAACCGGATTGCGGTGTAATCTCCTGATGCTTCACTTTTGGCAATTCACCGCTGATGAAGCTACCCCTGGAGGCATGAATCTCAATCCAACCCTGTGCCATGAGTTCTTCATATGCCATAATCACCGTTTTTCTGTTTAATTCCAGCAACCTTGCCATTTCTCGGGAGCCCGGTAATCGCTGCCCCGGAACAAGGCGGCCCAGGTTGATTTCCCGGATGAAGCTATTGACTATTTGAAGGTATACAGCGGATTTGTGTGATTTGTCAATAGCAACAATACTTTTGAAAGGAAACATAACCGGACCATCTGAAAGTTTAAAATCGGATTACTATGATAGTCCGCTAAGTTACTACCTTTGACCAAAACTAAAAACCACCACCATGAATACTTACAGAATTACTGAAAGAAATCAAGTGAAAAGGCTGCCTAAAAGAGCCAGCTATGACCGGGAGACTGTTTACAAGATACTGGATGCAGCATTTGTGTGTCATGTGGGTTTTGTTGTTGAAGGTCAGCCATTTGTTATTCCAACCGCTTATGGCCGGGATGGAGATAAGATTTACATTCATGGGGCCACTAAAAGCAGGATGCTGGCCCATATGGAACAAGGCTTACCCGTATGCCTGACTGTAACGCATCTGGATGGCATAGTTGTTGCCAGATCGACTTTTCACTCTTCGGTCAACTACCGGTCTGTGATGGTTTTCGGCCAGGCAAAACCGGTCGGTAATGATCGGAAAAGCTACGCATTGGAGGTAATTACCAACCAAATTATCAATGGCAGGTGGGAAGAGGCGAGACCTCCCCACGAAAAGGAATTAAAGGGAACAACTGTATTGGCCATTGAGATTGAATCAGCCTCTGCCAAGATCAGAACCGGTGGCCCTAACGATGAGAAAGAAGATTACGACCTGGACATCTGGGCCGGTATCATTCCCCTGCGAATGATCGCAGGCACACCGGTGGCCGATGAGTGGCTCCGGGAAGGGCTTCCTATTCCCCCCTCAGCAAAAAACTACCAGTACGTTAAAGGGAAATAAACACCTCTCCAATATCCATAGTACGGCGCAAAGATATGGCACTTTTTCCGGTACTTACTACCTTAATGAACCGGAATATAAGTTTTGCCAGCCATAAGATTATTACAGCTCCATACACGGTAAACACCAGGTACCGGACCTTTAGCCAGTATCGACCACCGGCTGTACAGGTAACAGCCAGACAGAAGCTAACCGCCGTCAACCGGTAGCACCTTGTAACTGACTAAACAGTTTTATCTTTCGAAAATTGGTTTTATGGCATTTCGGAGCCTGTTTTTTGAAATATGTTTTTTATTTTTACCTGCAAAGGCTCTACAATAACGTGCGTGATAAAATAAAAAGATTCGAGGAAATCGCTGTCCGGCCCAATGTGATAGGCCCTGAAAAAAAGATTTATGAGCGCATAAAGGGCCGCTGGGGAAAGGATCACTTCGGGAATGAGCATGAGCTTGTACTGGAATTAGGTTGTGGCAGAGGCGAGTATACCGTAGGTTTAGCCCGATTATTCCCTGGCAAAAACTTTATAGGTGTAGACATAAAAGGTGACAGAATTTGGGTAGGCAGCTCCAAGGCACTGCAATTAAGTTTGGATAACGCGGCTTTTTTAAGGACACAGATACAATTCCTGCCTCGCTTTTTTACTAATGGAGAAGTGAGCGAAATATGGATAACTTTCCCCGACCCAAGACCTAAATTACGGGATGAAAAACACAGGCTGACTAACAACCATTATCTCGATGTATACAAGGACATCCTGATGTCAGGCGGCTATATCCACCTTAAAACAGACAATACTACTTTATTTGATTATACTTTGCAAATTTTGAACGAAAGACAAGACATTGAAAACCTGATCTTCACAAGAGATCTCTACAAATCACCCCATAACAATCGACATTTTGGGATAAAAACCAAATATGAACAGAAATTTCACGAACTCGGTGAGCGTATCAAATATCTGAAATTTCAATTTAAACAAACCTGATTTCGCCTGTTTTTGACAATATTCAAACAAGCCCATCTTAATTTTGAATTTTTCGTATAACAAATAACAGTTATATTTACCCTTCAAACCACAGACTGCTTAATGAGAAAACTAACATTACCATTCCATCATTTATTCTTTTTGCTCTTTCTTTCTCAGTTAATTTTTTATCACGCTTTTGCCCAAAAGCCCAAACAACCCAATGTCGCTGAAATCAAGCTGGCGCTTAAAAAGTTAAACGTGCTCGGCAACGTATTGTATTTCGCCGCGCACCCGGATGACGAAAACACAAGATTGATAGCCTATTTGGCCAATGAAAAACTGGTAAATACCGGTTATCTGTCGCTAACACGGGGAGATGGCGGGCAAAATCTTGTAGGCCCGGAGATCAGGGAGCAGTTGGGGATTATCAGAACACAGGAATTGCTTCAGGCCCGAAGCGTGGATGGCGGACAACAGTTTTTTACCAGAGCCAATGATTTTGGGTATTCAAAGTCCCATGAAGAAACAATAGCCATCTGGGGCAAAGATGAAGTAATGGCTGATGTCGTCTGGGTAATCAGAAATTTTAAACCCGATGTAATCATCACAAGGTTCCCTCCGGATAAAAGAGCGGGTCATGGCCACCATACCTCCTCAGCCGTGATTGCTATCGAGGCTTTTGATCTGGCTGCCGACCCCAAGGCGTTTCCCGAACAATTGCAGTATACTGATACATGGCAACCTGAAAGACTGTTCATCAACACAGGGAGATGGTGGAATAAATATATTTCAAAAGATTCCAAAGGTGTCACAACAGTGGATGTTGGGAAGTACAACCCTTTGTTAGGTAAATCATATACGGAAATAGCGGCATCAAGCAGGAGTATGCATAAAAGTCAGGGATTTGGCGCTACAGGATCGCGCGGGGAAAGTCTGGAATTTCTGGAATTTGTCAAGGGAAGCAAGCCACGCGATGGCATTTTTGACAATATCGATTATTCCTGGAACAGGGTAAAAGACGGACAGGTGTATCAGCAGAAGGTCAATGCGCTAATTGAAAATTTCGACCCGGAAAACCCCTCTTTGTCGGTACTTGACCTGGTTAACCTTTACAATTCCCTGGATAATCTGGAAAATGATTTCTGGAGGGAAAAAAAACAAAAAGAGGTTAAAAAACTGATTAGGGATTGTCTGGGGCTTTACCTGGAAATCAGGGCTGATGACTATTATGCGACGCCCAGATCATCAGTAAAACTTGACATTGAAATGATTACCAGGGCCGGAAATAAGCTGGATGTGCAAAACTTTCAGTTCGAGCATACAGAGGAGCTGGTTATCATCAACAAACCACTGCAGGAAAATATCCGGTTAGCCCATAGCCTCGATATCACCATACCCGGGGATTTTCCCTTTACAATACCCTATTGGCTTAAGGAAGAAGGTTCTTACGGTTTGTTTAAGGTAAATGACCTTCAGCTTATTGGTAAACCTGAAAATGGGCCGGCACTTTTGGCTACCTTCAAGATCAAAATTGAAGGTAACGTTTTTGATTTTCAGGTTCCGGTTATCTATAAATGGAACGATCCGGTGGACGGAGAGTCTTACAGACCTTTTATTATTGTTCCTCCCATCGCGGTAAATGCCTCCGAAAATGTCATGATCTTCGCAGATGATGATCCAAAAGATATATATTTTACGGTCGCGGCCAGTGCAGATAGCATCAGTGGCCGGTTGAAACCCAGGTTACCTGCCGGGTGGACTACTACTCCTGAAAGTTACTCGGTGAAAATGCTTCAAAAGGGAACCGAGCAGGTTTTTCATTTCAAGGTTTTTCCTTCCCGGGAGCAAAGTGTCGGTAACCTTTCAGCCTATTTTGAATATGATGGCCGTAAATATGACCAAAGCGTGAAGTTTATTGATTATGACCATATTCCGGTACAGACCCATTTATTCAAGTCTTCGATAAAGCTGGTCAAATTGAACATAACCAGATACGGCACCAAAATCGGTTATGTGATGGGGGCGGGCGACGATATACCCTCCAGCCTTGAGCAGATTGGCTATCGGGTGGATATACTGAACGATGACGATATCTCAGTGCCTAACCTTCAACGATACGATGCCATCATTTTGGGTGTAAGGGCGCTTAATACCCACAAAAGACTGAAGTATTATCAGAACAAATTATTGTCATATGTGCGTGGTGGTGGAAACCTGATTGTGCAATATAACACCAGTTTCCGGTTGGTGACAGAAAAGTTTTCACCTTACCCTCTGAAGCTCTCCAGGGACAGGGTATCTGAGGAAGATGCCAGGGTGAAGTTTTTAAATCCGGAACATGAAGTCTTGAATATGCCCAACAAGATCACCCATGAAGACTTTGAAGGCTGGGTCCAGGAACGTGGGCTCTATTTTCCCAATGAATGGAGCAGTGAATATGCTCCGATATTATCGTGGCATGACAAAGGTGAGGATCCGAAAAAGGGTAGCCTTCTGATCGCCAAATATGGGGAGGGCTACTATACGTACTGCGCGATCTCTTTTTTCAGGCAGTTGCCGGCCGGCGTTCCGGGAGCCTACCGGCTTTTTACCAATATTATATCTATGGGTAACGGTCCGGTGAAAACAAAACAGATCAAACCATGAGTGAATTTGACAAAAATTCCCCCGACAAAGATGATTTACCCCCTTTTTTTAAGTCCTGGAATGGGGCCTACCTGTTTTTGATGGCGAACCTGACTTTTTTGATTATACTGTTCTATCTGTTTACCAGATTTTTTGAATGAGCAATATAGACTATCTGATACTTTTTGGTACGTTGATTCTCATAGTTTTCTATGGAGTCTATAAAACGAGAGGGGTCCAAAGCATGGATTCTTATTTGAGGGGAGGAGACGATACCAAATGGTGGGCAATAGGCCTGTCAATAATGGCTACACAGGCCAGCGCGATCACCTTTCTTTCCACACCCGGTCAGGCTTATACCGATGGTATGCGCTTTGTCCAGTTTTACTTTGGGCTGCCGCTGGCCATGATATTGATATCCATTTTTTTCCTGCCGCTTTATTACAAATTGAAGGTGTACACAGCCTATGAGTATTTGGAATCGAGGTTTGATCTTAAAACCAGGATGCTGGCCGCTTTGATTTTTTTGATCCAAAGGGGGCTTGCGGCAGGCATCACTATTTATGCACCATCGATTATTTTATCTACTTTGTTGAACTGGGACCTGAGAATAACTAACGTAATTATCGGCCTGGCAGTAATCATCTATACGGTTTCCGGCGGCACCAAAGCCGTTACACAGACGCAGAAACATCAAATGGCAATTATGATGGTGGGGATGGTGGTTGCGGGTATTCTGGTGATCACCTCCCTGCCTGAAGGAATTGGCTTCATAGATGCCCTGCATGTGGCCGGCAAAATGGACCGGTTGAATGTGGTGAATTTTTCCTTTGATTTAGGTGATCGCTACAATTTTTGGTCGGGTATGACGGGTGCGGTGTTTTTGTTTATGTCTTATTTCGGTACGGATCAAAGCCAGGTACAAAGATATCTTACCGGAAGGTCGTTAAAAGAAAGCAGGATGGGGTTAATGATGAACGGACTTTTGAAAGTACCCATGCAATTTGTGATATTGTTTATCGGTGCCATGGTGTTTGTATTTTATCAATTTAGTCCTCCTCCCATTTTTTTTAACAGCGCTGTCAGGGAACAAATCATGCAAACAGACAAAGGCCGTGACTTTCGGAAGCTGGAAGAAAATTATACGCAAAAATTCGAAACAAAGAGGCTGGCTGTCGAGGGATTAGTCAGTGCAGTAAACAGTGGAAACCAAAACGAAATCGATCAGGCCCGGTTGAAATTAAACGGTTTGCAAATGGAATCCGATCAGATCAGGGAAAGGGCAAGGCAGGTAATCCGTGAGGGAATACCAAATGCGGAAACCAATGACAAGGACTACATTTTTATGCATTTTGTGATGAATACACTGCCGGTAGGTATTATTGGGTTGTTGTTTGCCGTAATATTTTCAGCGGCGATGTCTTCCACCTCCTCTGAACTCAATGCACTCGGTTCAACCACTACCATCGATATCTATAAACGAAGGCTTAATTCAGGAAAAACGGATAAACATTATCTGGGTACCTCAAAATTATTTACGCTGATCTGGGGTATTATTGCGATTGTGTTTGCTTCCACGCTTTCACTTTTCGAAAACCTGATTCAGGCAGTTAACCTCATCGGTTCATTGTTTTATCCTATTGTATTGGGAATCTTTGTAGTGGCTTTTTTCTTTAAATCCATTAAAAGCAATGCAGTTTTTCTCGGGGCTATCATCGGCCAGGTGGCGATCGGGATCATTCATTATTTAAACATACAAGGGACAGCGGGAATTTTTACAATGGGCTTTCTTTGGTATAATGCCATGGGCTGCCTGCTGGTGATAATAATAAGTTATCTGATCCAGATAATCAGGGATTTAGGCGTTCGAAACAATCACTTCACCAAGTCATAGCATGACTCAAAGTCATACTATGACTATCCCACTTTAAGAACTACGCTACAGGTTAGCCATCACTGCAGCTTAGACCATTTTTCAATATACTTTTGGTTGGATTTGATATACCCAAAATCACTTTGAGCCGATTTGGCTAATTCCATGGATTGGTTGGCAGTCGCAATGGCGCCCTTGTAGTCTTTCATTTTAGCCTGTATCCTTGCTTTGGTTTGTACATGCCAAAATGCATTGGGATTGTATTCAACGGCTTTGGAGATCCACTCCAGGGCTTTATTCAAATCCATGTCATTGGCAAAATAGTAGTTAGCGGCAGAGGCGTATTGGTTGACAAGGGAAGCATTAGGGTTTTTGGCAAATCGCTTTATGCTGGCCATC
The DNA here is from genome assembly GCF_056858335.1 of Agaribacillus sp. DX54. Taxonomy (NCBI): domain Bacteria; kingdom Pseudomonadati; phylum Bacteroidota; class Cytophagia; order Cytophagales; family Splendidivirgaceae; genus Agaribacillus; species Agaribacillus sp. DX54. The sequence goes on along the minus strand of NZ_JBXEQE010000003.1, from coordinate 27,232 downwards.
ACCTTAGTTTTGGTGTCGACAGTCATTTGTATGGGAACGATAATATCGCTCCATTTAAGTCGTATGGTAGCACTTTCATCCTTTAAATCCCCAATATCAAAGGTAAGGTTTTCCACATGATTTGGATTTTTAACCGAGTTAACCGTAAACCTGGTTAATTCCTCAGACTCGTCATAAGCACTGACATTACCGCCGATGCCAAGGTCTTTATAAATCATAATGGTCCACTGTTTTTTGCCGGGAATTGAGTAGATGGCATACTTCCCTGCCGGAACTTCTTTTCCTTCCAATTTAACATCATCGCTAAACGCTATGGTGGTCGCATTGTTGGCGCCGGTTCTCCACATTTTTCCATATTCTTCTACATCCACAAATACCTTCCTTCCTTTCACTCCGGGCCGTGAGTAGTTGATAGTAACATCTGTCAGCCCCACTTTCTGTTCAATTTTGCCAGCCGGACTGGGCGCGGGGGTTTGAATTTGGGCGCTGGAAAAATGAAAAACAAAACTGAATGCCAGGGCCGCGGTAAAAACGATAAGTATTTTTTTCATTATCTTATTAGTTTTGATTAAGGTTGTAAATATAAATTTGTTATTGTATTATACGAAATTTAAAAAAATCGTTGCGCGTCAAAACAAGGTAACCGATATTAAATACTATACTGTGAATCAGATTCTCCAGCCGGATTTTTTTTATCAACAGGATGTTGTCAATGTTGCCAGACAATTATTGGGCAAAGTGCTGGTCACTTATATTGACAACCAGTTAACTGCAGGAATCATTACAGAAACCGAAGCCTACAGTGGTTGCCGCGACAGGGCCTGTCACGCAAGTAATGGCAAGACCAACCGCACCAGTGTCATGTATGATCAGGGTGGAGTGGCCTATGTCTATCTTTGTTACGGAATTCACCATCTATTCAACATTGTGACCAATGTCAGAAATTATGCCGATGCTGTGTTGGTAAGGGCATTGGAACCCTTGGATGGCATAGACGCCATGCTGGCCAGGAGAAATAAAAGCCATCCGGACCACACGCTCACATCGGGTCCGGGTTCACTATCACGGGCAATGGGAATTAATCTGAGCCATTATGGTGCCAAACTATACACAAGAGAGAATATCTGGATTGAGGACAGGGGTTTAACTGTCAGCCTGGAAAACATCAAATCTACGCCAAGAATAGGTGTAGCCTATGCAGGCACCGACGCCCTGCTGCCATGGAGGTTGTATATTGACAATAATAAATATGTAAGTAAAGGGAAATTTATTCAAAAAGCAGATTAATTTTTTCCTGGTTAGATAATAACTCCGGGCTTTGTTTTCGAAAATAGCTCAATTCATCATCGATCGTTCTATTGATTCTTTCCAGTTTTTTCCTGGTCCCCTGATCAAACGGATAGGTAACATAACTGTTATTGATGAGGTCATTAAATTTCTGAATTTGGAATATATAATAGCCTTGCAGTTGAAAGATGATATAAGCGGTATCATCGATTACCTTTTTCAAATAATCCCGGTTTTCCTCATTATTTAACCTATCGAGGCATGAGAGGTTGATTTCACTTAGTTTTTGTATACCAGCCTTCAAAGCAAAAATTTCTGCTTTCATATAATTTCTGAAGAAATCCTCACTGGTCTGATTGTGTGGATAGGAGCCACTTTGTAACATGGAATAATCAATTTCTACGGTGGGCGCTAACGTGTTAAGCTGTCTTTTCATGGAAATGATGGCAATGACCGGAATACTTAATGAAATGATAGCGCCACCATAGCGAAGATTGTCATTGTCGTTGTCACTGCCTGCCAGCAACAAGGCGGAAGACAGTAAGCCAAGCCCCAGTGAAAAATAAGAACGCCTTTTAATGGATCGCTTAAGATTTTCGGCAGTTTCATTAAAAGCCTGCTGACTTTGAATGGCCTCATAAATCTCCTGTAGCCTGATACTTTCTTCCAACTCATTCAACAGACTTTCAATGCTAAGTGTTCGCTTGATTATCTCATTGTTTTTAATAAGAAGCTGTTTGATAATTCGATGAACCGAGTCTTTTTTTTGCTCATCGGCAACCAGAAAATTAACTTTCGGGCGTTTTTGTTGTATACTAAGAAAGGGCGTTCCCAATACTTCGTGAGCGATAAAGTGCAATGGGGCACAAAGAAAACTGCACAATATGTAAAGTCTCAAAAGAACGTTTTGGTTAAAAAACATGATTTGCCTTTATTTTAATTCATGGCAATATTATTGATATAAACTATGAAATCGCATAAATATATAATCAAAATTGAAATAAGTGAAAATTACCCTGGCCCCAATTTGGTTAACAGTACATTGTTTTTATAAATTTGATCAATAAAAGTTGTTTATGAAAAGTTTAGGATTTAGCGTAATTGCGGCATTTTTATGTATTTTCTTGACAGAAAATGTCCCAAGCCATCCTTTGCAATATGATTCCACCTGCCGGGCAGGATCCCTGGGAGGAAATATCAATACTAAGTATGATGAACAGAATCCAATATTAAGTCCGGACAGAAAAACATTGTATTTTACCAGAAAAAACCATCCGGAAAACATTGGTGGTAAAAAAGACGACGGTGACATATGGTTTTCTAAGTTAGGTGAAGATGGAAAGTGGACTACGGTAAAAAGGTTGAATAGCGTTGTTAACAACAAAGATTATAACGCGATCATTGGCTTTTCAAATGACAGTAAATTAATGTACTTGCAGAATCATTATACCAAGGATGGTAGCTCGACCAGGACCCAGGGTATTTCCATATCAAAGCTGGTCAATGGCCGCTGGACTTTTCCTGAAAAACTAACCATTTCCTATTACTACAATCGTTCGAAAGAGACAAGTATGCGAATTTCAGAAGATGGCCGCATCATGCTGCTTTCGATTGAATCTTATGATACAAAAGGAGCTGAAGATATTTACGTAAGTTTCAGAAATAAGGACAACTCCTGGTCGCAGCCCATGAACCTAGGTAATACTATTAACACAACGTTTCAGGAAATGACCCCCTACCTGGCCGAGGACAATATCACACTGTTTTTTGCCAGCAATGGACATGGCGGATACGGAAGCCGTGATATATTTATTTCACGAAGGCTTGACAATAGCTGGAAAAACTGGACGCAACCTACCAATCTCGGCAAATCAGTGAATACAAAAGGCATAGAGCTTTCTTACCACCTGCCGGGTGGGGATTATGCCTATTACGTTTCCACCCAGAATAGCGAAGGGTTCGGTGACATTCAGCGGCATAAGATCACTGAAGATATTGACAAGCCGGATAATCTTGTGGATCTGGAGTTACTTGAAACCGTGGATTCCGTCGGTGTTGCCGCCCAAGAGCCGGACTTACCTCAGATTGACATAGAGAAAACCGATCGATTTATCGAAATACAGGGAAAAGTGGTCAACGCCAATGATTTGAAACAGCCCGTTAAGGCCTTGCTTTCATACAGGCAAATCGATGATAATGGTGGTATTGCCAGTACTTATTCAAATGATTCATCCGGGGCTTACCAGATTAATCTCAAAGAAGGGTATGCTTATCACCTGACAGTTTCAGCCGAAGGTTACATGAGTACTGAAGAAAGGCTGGTGGTTTCTCAGACCAGCGCTCCTTCACTGCAAAAATACTATCTGCTGACCCCGCTGGAGGTTGGGACTACGGTCAATCTTAAGAACGTGCTTTTTGAAAGAGGTACTCCTAACCTTTTAGAGGATTCTTATGAGGAGTTGAACAGCGTCGTTAAAATGATGATGGAAAACCCTGGTGTCAACATTGAACTACAAGGGCACACAGACAATCAGGGTAGTGGCAAACTAAACCTGGAATTGTCTCAGAAGCGTGTAGATGTAGTTAAAGCTTATTTGGTTGAGCAAGGTATTGAAAGCTTAAGAATTTCTGGTAAAGGCTTTGGTGGTACCCGGCCCATTGCCAGCAATGCCAGTGAGGAGACCAGAAAACTGAACAGAAGAGTAGAGTTCACCATAGTAAAAAATTAAAATGGAATTAGAGGTAGTGTTATTTGGTATAGCCAGAGATATTGCAGGCAGCTCAAAGCTCAAGTTAACATTGGCTGATGGGGCTTCTGTAAAAGTTTTAAAAAAACAGTTGATCGCCGAATATCCTGAGATGAGCAAGCTGCGGTCAATTGCCTTTGCCGTAGATGCGGATTATGTGGATGACGATTACCAATTGCGTGACAAAGAAGAAATAGTAATTATTCCGCCTGTAAGTGGAGGTTAATAATATGATAAAGCTTACGAGTGAGCCTATAATAGTCAATGAAGTTATTGATTCGGTTTATGATGCAGGAGCCGGGGCTGTCGATGTATTTATCGGTTCGGTACGGAATAAGACCAGTGAAAAAAAAGTTGTAAGACTTGAATTTGAAGCTTACGAAAAAATGGCACTTTCGGAGATGGAGAAAATTGCAACAGCCGCAAAAAAAAAGTGGCCTGTGTGCCAATTATCCATTGTTCATCGCGTTGGAAAGTTAAACCTGGGCGATCTGCCGGTTGTCATAGCTGTGTCTACACCCCATCGCCCCGACGCTTTTGAAGCCTGTAGATATGTAATAGATACTTTAAAGCAAACTGTTCCGATCTGGAAAAAGGAAATCTTTGAAGATGGCGAAGTATGGGTCGCCGCCCATCCATAAAGGCGCATTTGATCAGGATTTAAAGTCTTTCTTCCCGCCACTTTTCTCTAAGAGCATTATCTCTTTTATGACAATACGGTGAGACATGGCTTTGCACATATCATAAATTGTCAAAGCTGCAACACTGGCTGCTGTTAATGCTTCCATTTCTACGCCGGTTTTAGCCGTAATACTCGCCGTCGCGATAATTTCAACATTATTTTGGTTATGTAACCTGATCGTAAGGTGGCAGTTTTCCAGTGGTAGCGGATGACAAAGCGGAATAAGCTCACCGGTTTTCTTTGCGGCCATAATACCCGCCAGAATAGCGGTTTGAAAAACGGGGCCTTTTTTTGTATGAATATCTTCTTTTTGCATGTGATCCAGAATCTCATCGGTAAGCTGGACCAATGCCCTCGCCTTGGCTGTTCTCCTCGTAACTATTTTGTGACTAACGTCGACCATATTAGGATTGCCCTCTTTGTCGAGATGGGTAAATCGTTTATCCTGTGCCTCCTTCATATTACTAAATTTATAATTTTTATAGGTAATCCCTTGAATAATACTATTTTAACTGTTGCAAGATAGTCATCATATATTACACATGTGCGCTGGTTAATGGAAAATTCAATTTAATGGTAACAAATTGCATGAAAATGAACTAAATCAGGTTATAAATCGTTGTCTGGTTGTTAAAGGCCTATAAATCAATAAATAATATAGTTAAATACAATTTTTTGTTCAAAAAGCACTGTTTTCTCCTCATTTGTTGTATTATTTTAAGATATTGGTACTAACATGCTTTTATTTTAGAAATGGGTAATTTCCAGCGAAAAAATCAATAAAAGCAATCAAATCTTACATCTAATCCAGCGCCCTTTTAAAATTCGCTTTTTAGCAGAATATCGAAATAATCTAATTTTGCTGATTTCTTGTACAATATTTTCGAACAACCGGTTATTCTGTTTTTTGTTTACTTTTCAGGTGAATGGGTGATAAGTTCACTTAATTTACAGTGATTTTGTTGTTTCTGAGGAAGATCCATCACTCAAAACGGACTACATCAATCGGATAGGCGATGATAGATGTGCTGATATTCACCGGCTTTATTATTTCTGCTTATCATGTGCAAGTATATATTGGAGATTTTAAGTTAAATAATTAAAAGCCTGATATGTTTGGGGTCATACCAGGCTTTCAATATTCAAAAACAGACTAAGATAGCTTTTATGGGACTATAAAGTCTTTAAGACAGTTTATCATGTATCTCAGACAGTTAGTTCTACTATTAATACTTTTGAGCATTTAGGGTAGTATAATTTAGTTTTGGCTCACATTTAACTACTATTGCAAATGTTTTTTTACTGTTCTGCTAACCCCTTTTAGGATAGCAGAAGAAAGATGGCAATCGCAGTAGTTCAGGAGTTGTTTTATCTAATCTGTCAGGCCGTCGAAATCCTTAAAATTATCTTCAGCCCTGTAGCCGATAGCTGTCAACTCTTCTTCCACTTCGACGAAGTTAACCGTCTGGTTTTGTGTACTACTTTTTATGGTCTGAAATGACAGGAGTGTGATCAGAAATACTCCGGAAATGATATACAGTCTTTTTTTCATCCCAAATACTTTTTAGTAAAAAATGATTAAGAATGTGTTTTAGTCGGTAGTTTGATCGTAATCAGTATTTAATCTTAAAGACTCTGTATCGTTCACCTGAATCATATCATCCTGAGGCTGTAATAATTCTTCACCCGGATCTTCGCAAGCTGCAGTTATAAATAAGATTGAGGCGCTGAACAAGATAGTTAGTAGCTTTTTCATAATCATACAATGGTTTGGTATAAAGTTTAAACAATATTTTCTGCGTTGAAGCATTTGATATTTCAAAGCTAAGATGATTTCATGTAAGAAAAAGTTGTTTTTTTAACGAATCTTGACAATGTCGTCAAATTGTATTTTAAACTTAAAACAGGGGTAGGCTGACTGAATGAAACCTTGTGAATAAAAGTAGTAATTAATTGATTTTCAAGAAGATATTAATAACTGTTTTTCAAAAACCCCGAAAAGTGGTGTTACAACTAAAAATTGACAGAATCTATAATTATTCTAAGAAAAAATGCTTGTGCCGGTGTTGATGGAAACAGTACCGATAAATGGGTTGAATGTAAGGTTGCCAAAAGCGGTCGTAGGTTTGTCAGATGATATTCACCTTGACTTTTACTTCTTCAGGTTTCCCGTCTGGTTTACCTGTTTTGTCCTGGTAGGGTAATTCAATGTCGAAGGTAGTGAACTCTTCTTTTTTACTCGTCACCTTAATAGTTCCGTTGAGCTTTTCCACTGCTTTTTTAACCAGATATAGTCCCAGACCGTAACCTTGGGCGCGGTCATTGCCAACAGTAAACATATTAAAAATATGGGAGATGACTTTTTCAGAAATGCCAATTCCGTTGTCGTGGACTCTGATGTGAATCCCGGGATCTTTTTCAATTACACTCACACCGATCTCTGCCTGCCGTCCAAGACCGTCATTGTGATATAGCATGGCATTTTCTATAAGGTTTTGAAAAACTACAGAAACCAGTCTTTTATCAGCAGCGTATTGAAGGGATGGTGAGACTTCATAGTTAAATGACAACTTATCGATTTTTAACTTTTCGACAAGCTGGCTTTTAATTTTATTAATCATCTCCTTAAAGTCAATGTTTTCCCGTTCAACATCGATGAAGTTGATTTCACTGGCCATAACCAGTTTTTTGAGCATAAGGTCCATCCTTACCAAAGTATCCTCGATTTTATCATACAAATGCACGACGCCTGTTTTGGTACGTTCCATTCTGGCCAATTGCGTTAATCCCATAACACTCACTACGGGTCTTCTCAGGGCGTGGGAGGATTGATAGAGGAAAGTGTCCAGTTCCTGATTAATTGTTTCCAGGGCCGCCGTACGATCTTTGACCGTACTTTCCAATCCGGTATTAAGCCTTTGCAGTTCCTCATTGGCTTTGTGTAGCTGTTTTTGAGATTTTGTCAAACTTTCATTGATGCTAATGATCTGCGCCTGTTTTTTGTTGATTTCTTCGTTCCGGGAATACAGCAGTTCGTTGGTTTTCTTTTTTTGTTGGTAGACCCTGTAATAATATACAGTGAACAGAAAAAATAAGATGATCGCAACAATTAAAACCTTCATTTGAAAATCCTTCTTTTCGATCATGGCTCTATGGGCCTTTTGATTTTCTCTTAACACGGCATTTTCCTTTTGTTGCTTTTCTATATTAAATTGTCTTTCCAACGAGGCAATCTGCTTGGTTTTTTCAATGTTGAAGATTTCATCTTTCAATTCTGAATACCTGACAAAGTATTCATGACTGTTTTTCAAATCATCTGAAACCTTGTAATATTTGTACAGGCCTTCATAACACCTCAACATGATCTGTTTGTCACCTATGTCAGCGGCAATGTTCAAACTTTTCTGCAGGTTTTGCCGTGCGTCAGCGAGGTTATTGCGTTCAATGTTGATCAACCCCAGATAACATAAGGCCAGGGCTTCCCCGTCCCGGTTGTTGATCTCCTGATAATAAACCAGGGCATTTTTTTGACTCGTATAGGCCGTATTCATTTCACCCGACTCAAAATACAACTTTCCTATGTTGTTTAAACCATTGGCGATTTCCAGCTTGTTGTCCACAGCTTTAAAATACTTCAGGGCTTGCTGATAACTGTCCAGGGCCTCTTCTTTTCTGTCCAGCGCCTGATATATGCTACCCAAACCATTATATATCTTGGCCAGCTCAAATGGCGCAGGAATACTTTCAAAAATGGTTTTTGCCTTGAGGAAGTATTCCAGGGACTTTTGATTGTCGTTTTGATCCCTGAAAAGATTACCTAAATTCCCATTGGCCAAACCGATTCCTTTCAGGTCACCGATTTCCTCTTTACTTTTTATGGCGCTGATGTAGTATTCAATGGCCTTTTCAAAGTTACTTGTCCGGTAATAAATGATGCCAATATTCATTTGTATCACACTCTCACCATACTTGTTTTCGGATTTGACATAATAATCCAACGATTGTTTATAATATTTTAGGGCCTCTTTAAAGTTTCCATTGATTTTGTGCATCAGTCCCAGATTATTATATAAACTTCCCAACCTGTCAAAAGTATCGGTTTGCAGAAACAATTCCTCAGCAGATTTGAAATAGAGGATGGCGGTTTGGGTTTTGTTTTTGGCGTGGAAGTAACGCGCTAGTAAAAAGTTACTTTCTGCGATGCCTGTTTTGTAATCCAATCCTTTGGATAAATGGAGTGATTTTTCCCCGAAAGCTGCTGCCGAATCCAGGTGGTGGTTGAAGACCTTCTTACCCAGTTTGATCAATAAATCGACCTTTTCCTTGCCCTTCAGTTTATTGTCTTGCAAAAGGGATTTTAAACTGTCGATTTCCTGGTTTTGTGCGATAGTTGTCACGCTTAATAACAGGAAGATAATGAAGATCCAAAAGATTCGATGTTTCTGATTTTTTTTCATTAAATGTAAATCCCCAGTGACGTAAATCAACAATGTAATCTTTTGTTCATTTTATGATTTAATACAATCTCTAAACTCAAGCCGACAACACAATTCATAAATTTATTGCGGAGAACTAAACCCCATAGAAAAACTTAATCCCATTGAAAACTCAAAACTACCTTAATCTAATATAAAAAATTAAAGGGTATTAAGTTAAACTACTCCTAAATATTACGTCTTTCTTACAAACCGACCGTCAAGACAGCATGATCCTGCATCCTATTAGCCCATCACTATTTATCAGATTGATAAGAGAAATGTCTAAAATTTTGGATCATGCGGTGATTGTTTCCACTTTTTCAACGCTACCTCCCGCTAATTTGCTAGAAATCATAATTTAATAAAAAAAAAATCAAAAAAAGTATTATAACAAGCATTAATTGTATAATGTAATGCTGGCGGGTTTTCGCCATGAATTGAGTCAGGTTGAAATACCCCGTTTTTCAGGTATTTTGCCAGGAAAAACGTAAGAAATATTGCCTTTTGAGACCATAAAAGTAATACCGGATGATACCACTTTCTCTAGTGCAAGATACTAAATATCTCAGATGGAAAGGTTCGAATATTTTGAATAGTTTATGCTAACCACCAATGACAGACATGGACTCATGAATGGCTGATATCTGTCTTTTTTTCTCTGCTTCAAAGCCGTCTTTTGCTCTCTGCCCAAAGGCTTTTTTGAACATGTTTTTTATCTCATCATCACCCACTCCGCTTCTTATATAATTCTTGATATTAAACACACCGCCATCATAAAGGCAGGTTTGCAATACCCCTTGTGAGGTGATCCTTATCCGGTTGCAAGTCCCGCAAAATGTCCTTGAATAAGCAGCGATAATGCCGATGTTTCCGCGGAAACCAGGTATCTCGTATTCAGTGGCAGTGGCATTGGGTTTGTCGGTGAGCTTTTTGATTTCAGGGTAGCGGACTTTCAGCGTGTCCAATATTTTACGATGGTTCCAGGTCAGGGATTGGTACTTGGCCCCATTGCCATTGAATGGCATTTCCTCAATAAATCTGACCGAAACCGGATGAACCCTGGCCAACTCTGCCATGGGAATGATATCCTGGTCATTTTTACCCTCGATCACAACCGCATTAACTTTAGTGGGGATGTTGTATTCGAGCAATGAATAAAAGGTCTCCATCACCCGGTCGAACTCATCCCTTCTGGTAAGCTCCTTGAATCGTTGCCGGTCTAATGTATCGAGACTTAGATTGACAGACGAAACACCCAGCTGATGCAAATTTTTTACATGAGAATTAGTAAGTACACCGTTAGTTGTGATGTGTAACTCTTTAGTTACCAGTATTTTCCGTAGATTTGTGAGGAATTTGATCAGATCTTTTCTGACAAATGGTTCCCCACCCGTAATTCTGACTTTGGTGATACCTAACTGTACAAGGATGTTTACCAACCTTTCCATCTCCTCGTAGGTAAGCAATTCCTTTTTATGCAAAAATTTCATGCCTTTTTCAGGCATACAGTAAAAACACCGCAAATTACAGCGATCCGTTACCGATAGCCGGACGTAAGTAATAGGCCGACCGTGATTGTCATATATTGTATTCGAAGTCTGGTCTTTCCTCATAATGTCTTATAAAAATAAAGTATCCTGCGATGAATTAATAGTTATTTAGCTATTAAATCAAGGTTCAGGGCAACTTTTCCGGATTTAGGTGGTCTTATCACAGACCTTACCCCACACGACCGGTGAAATCCACCTTTCTATGACGGCATGCTTCATCTGCATAGCCCCCTATCGCATCGGTATCTCCAAATACCGGCTTCATGACTCTTTGTGTCTTGGTGCCTTTGTGGTTGACCATTTTTCACCACAAAGGCACCAAGACACAAAGAAGGTCTCCATTTTAATCCAATCTTTCAACCTTTATGTTCACCCAGGGGCGGCTTATCAGTCCAAAAACCCCGGACCTGGAAAACTTAAAATACTGACTTTCGTTTTTATTGATATAAAACGACCTGTTTTATTAAAATAACTTAATTATACAGGGTTACTAAAGCTAACTTTTCTCATTAACATTAGTAGTTTGAAAAACTTTCACCAGGTGCAGGCATAGAATTTATTGGAGTTTGGGTGAATCTTTTTGTTTGTAACACTTTGAACCGTATCTAACTTACAATTTTTGATGGTCGAGATTCGTCATAGGAATTCAGGGCGTTTGGGAAAAATTATCTATCCCTTCAGAGTTATAGGTTACTATTTTGGACTGGCTATTTTGATTACCCATTATGGAGGCTTCCTCAACCTGACCCCACTGTTAATTGGATTTATATCGGTCGCATCGATTTATCCTCATTTGGGTTTCCTGCTATTTAAGGTTTCAGGTAATCAGCGGAATGTAGAATACTTTAATCTGACATTTGATGCCATGCTACTCGGTGGCTTTATCAATCTCATACAATTTGCTTTTATTCCCAGTCTGGTTTTCGGGGCTATGATCATTTCAAGTCATGCGGCCTTAGAGGGCTTTAAGCGGGTTTTGTTTAGTGTCATCTTTATCATCATCGGTGTACTCATAATTGGCATTTTCAACGGTTTTGCTGTTGAAATCGTTGCTTCCTCATCCATAGATATTATCAGTACGCTGGTCATAAGTCTGTTTTGCATTGTTTATTCTTATCTGGGTTATTTAAGATCGGCTTCTCTGAAGAAGGCCAAAATTGATATTAAAAAGCAAAGTGAAGAGCTGGCGCTGAAAAAGGGCCAACTCAATGAAATGAATAAAGAAAAAGATTATCTCATCGGTATCGCTGCTCACGATCTGAAAAGCCCCTTGAATCAGATCATTGCGCTTGTTCAGATTATTGAATTATCCAGTGAGAATTTGAATAAAAAGCAGTTACAAAATTTCTCGTACATCGCCAGGTCAGCTAAAAGAATGAGAGAGATGATTTCAAAAATTCTTGATATCAATGCCATAGAATCCGGAGAGTTTAACTTTAATTATCAGGTATTTGATTTATGGGATGCCGCCCTTGAAGTGATAGAAAACTTTAAAAATGATGCCGAATTTAAAAACATCGATCTTGTTACCAAAATTGTGGAACAACCCTGCCCGGTAAAGCTGGACCGGAGTTATCTTATCCAGATTATCGAAAACCTGCTTTCTAATGCCATAAAATTCACGGAGCCAGGTAAAAAGGTAACAGTTATTATAAAAATAATTGATGATAAAGTGTGTCTGGGAATCAAAGATGAGGGACCTGGAATCAGCAGGGAAGATCAAAAAATGCTTTTCAATAAATTCCAAAAACTAAGTGCCCGGCCAACAGGCAATGAACAATCTTCCGGACTAGGGTTGTCTATCGTTAAAAAATACACAGAAGCCATGAATGGCGCTGTGTGGTGTGAAAGTGAACTGGGGCAAGGGTCTTTATTTTGCCTGGAGTTTAAAATTTTTACAGAAAAAGAGGTTGTCTCTAGAAAAAAGTGAGGCTAAAACAATAATGGTTTACGTTGTGACTAAATTTTGGCACCAATTCCCCCCGGCTTCTTTATAGTGATTCGCTTGAATTACAATTTCTGAATCAGCACCTTTGTGTCGACTTTCCCTTATGGATCACTCCGAATAAATGTATATACGGTTTCATTTTAGCATGTATGGTGGAAATGGTCAGCGATAACAGCCAACTTTCCGATTCATGAAAGTGGTATCTGAAAAATTTGTTAAATTGACGCCAAAAACAATGTAACCATGAAAAAAATAACCGGTGTTTCCTTGTTCATTTTCTTAGTTGCTCTTTTTTCATGCCATGTTAATCAGGACCGCAGTCAAAAGGAAGAGGAGAGACTCACACCTGAGGAGACCCTTATGCAAAAGAATCTGGATAAATATGTCACTGTAAAACTCACCGCCGAGCTGAGTCACCTTTCGGAAGACCAAAAAAAAATGATCGGTCTGCTTATCAAAGTAGGAGAAATAATGGATGAAATATTCTGGAAGCAGGCTTACGGTGACAAGACTGATCTGATTATCAGGATCAACGACCCACGTACCAAAAAGTTTGCAAAAATCAATTACGGTCCCTGGGACCGGTTAGATAATAACCGGCCCTTTGTGGAAGGAATAGGCCCAAAACCTGCCGGAGCCGGTTTTTACCCGGTCGATATGACCAAAGAAGAGTTTGAGCAAAGTGACCTTCCCGGAAAAAAGTCTTTGTATACCCTGATTCGCAGAGACAATCAGGATAATCTGGTGGTTGTTCCATATCATCAGGCATTTTCTGAGGAAGTGAAAAAGGCGGCCAGGTTATTGCGTGAAGCGGCAGCTCTGGCAGAACATGAAGGTTTTCGAAAATATCTGAATTTAAGAGCTGAAGCTTTATTGACAGATGAATACTTTGAAAGTGACCTGGCGTGGATGGACATGAAATCCAATAAGATCGATGTAATTACCGGCCCCATTGAAACCTATGAAGATCGGCTTTTTGGCTATAAAGCTGCTTATGAGACCTATGTGTTGATCAAGGATATGGAATGGAGTGAACGTTTATCAAAGTATACGGAGTTTTTACCCGAACTTCAGGCAGGGCTTCCGGTAGCCGATCGATACAAACTCGAGGTACCTGGCAGTGAGTCGCAACTGGCTGCCTTCGATGTGATTTATTACGGTGGGGACTGCAATGCAGGAAGCAAAACCATCGCCGTTAACCTGCCCAATGATGAAAAAGTCCAATTGGAAAAAGGTACCAGAAGGTCGCAGTTAAAAAATGCCATGAGGGCAAAATTCGATAAAATACTGTTGCCAATTGCGGAGGAATTGATTGATAAAGATCAACGTAAGTATATAACCTTCAATGCCTTTTTCTCTAATACCATGTTTCATGAAGTAGCGCATGGGTTAGGCATAAAAAACACGATTACAGGAAAAGGTACTGTACGTGAGGCTTTAAAGGAGCACGCCGCTGCCCTAGAGGAAGGCAAGGCCGATGTGCTGGGATTGTACATGATTACTGAATTGCATCGAAAAGGGGAAATCCGGGAGGAACTGATGAGTTTTTACACGACATTCATGGCCAGTATTTTCAGATCGGTAAGATTTGGGGCTTCCAGCGCTCATGGAAAAGCGAATATGATCAGGTTTAACTATTTTCAGGAAATGGGAGCTTTTGCCAAAGACAGCCATACCGGAACCTACAAAGTTAACTTTGAAAAGATGCAGCAGGCCATGAATTCCTTATCTGACAATATACTGACCCTGCAGGGGGATGGGGACTATGAGGGGGTAGATGCCCTGGTAAAGGAGTCAGGTCATATCAAACCGGGATTACAGGCTGATCTGGACAAATTGGCCAGGAAGGGTATTCCGGTAGATATCGTTTTTGAACAGGGGGCAGAGGTACTTGGACTTAATTGAAATTTGGTCGTGCAAATAATCATTCTTTGCTTATATTTGCCGACTATTGATACATTTAAATTCGATGATTGTGAAAAATCTTTCCCTGATATTAAATATTGTTTTACTCATTGCGGTGGCTATATTATATTTTCTGTATTTTTCATCAGACAATAAAATAGAAGAAACCGGAGAGGAATCAGGTATTTCCATGCCGGACAAGAGCAAACTTAAAATTGCTTATGTAAATTCCGATAGCCTGATTTCAAACTTTGATTTTTTTATTGAAAAATCCAAGGAGCTGGAAGAGGAGAGGATCAAGTCTGAATCAGATCTGGAAACCCGTGCCCGGGGTATTGAGAAACAGGTGAGCGACTTTCAAAGAACCCGGGGCAATATGACCATTAATCAGGCCAGGGCGATTGAAGAGGATCTTTACAAAAAGCAGCAGAATTTGTTACAGTACCGTGAAAATCTCGCCCAAAACCTGTTAAAAAAGGAGTCTGAGATTAATAACGAATTGTACGATAAGGTTTCATCTTACCTAAAAGCATATGGAACGCAGCACCAAATGGAGATAGTGTTGTCCTATACCCGCAATAGCGGTGTGCTATATGCAAATGACAGCCTTGATATTACACAGGTAGTAATTGCGGGCCTCAATGAGTCCTACAGGAATAGCAACGCTGTGGAGGCAGATTCCGTTCAAACCAATTAATCAAAAGCAACTCCGAAAAAAGTATATACAAGCCGGCAGTAGCCGGTTTTTTTTTAAGTGTGTGCCCGGCACGGCCCTGTACAAGGTTCTTGCCATCGCAAAGCCGGGCTTTTTGCGTGAACAGGTGATCCGGATAAGTAATTAATAGATCAGATCTTAATACAAGATTGCGCAAAAATTCAAAAATTCAGGTTTCCTTACCATGTACCTGCTATTCTTTGAAATTTGGATACTTTTAAAAGATTTTTTGGAGAAAAGGATTTCACACTTTTGGTACAGGATGTTTAAAAAACTACTGAAAATTATCGGAACCCAGCCCGGTGAGGAAAAAATGGTTACGCTGCTTTTGAGCCATGGCTTCTTCATGGGTATTTTCATAGCTACTTACCAGCTTTCAGCAGAAACTTTATTTACCGGTGTGCCGGAATTTAAAGAAAGACTGGACGAAGCTTTTTTGACACAGGGTTTTCTTGGGGTAATTACCACTTTTCTATTTGCTTATTTTCAGAACAGAATTAAATTCTCCACCCTCATACTGTTCATATATGTCAGCATCTTCCTTTATCTGGTTGGAATAATTCTCTATTTCAAAATATACTCCACCCTCTACATGATTTATTTGCTTTTTGTGATGATGGGACCTTTGACAGCGCTTGTATTGCTAAGTTTTTGGGGTATTTTCGGCAGGCTGTTTGACTTGAGGCAATCCAAACGAATCATTGGAGGCATAGACACCGGTCAGCTTACCGGCACAATCATGGCCTTTATCGTTGTTTCGTTACTTTCAAAACTCAACGTGATCAACGATTCCTCCAATTTGATCTTTGTAAGCGCGGTCAGCGTACTTGGCGCCATCATTTTTTTGCTGGAAATCAGTAAGCTGTATGACCTGAATATTGTCAAGAAGAAGAGCAAGGAGGAGGTCGCAGAAACCAAATTCAGAAAGATTCTGAAAGACCGCTATGTGATACTTCTGGCTGTTTTTGTAACCGTTTCTGTCATCGTCTACAAGTTTGTGGATTATTCCTTCCTCCAGGTAACACCTATGCAATTTCCGGATGAACAACTCAGACTCACATTTTTAAGTGTGTTCAACGGTGGCATCATGATTTTAAGTTTTCTTATCCAGACTTTTGTCAACGACAGAATTATCATGAATTACGGCTTGAAGGTATCTTTGTTGGTCTTACCGACAATTTTAATGGTGTTTACATTTGCTGCTATTATTACCGGCAGCATTTTTGGTTATACCCTGGACGCCGAAAGCAAGTTTATTTATTTTTTTCTCTGCATATCCTTAAGCAAGCTGTTTGCAACATCTGTTCGTGATGCATTGGAGAGTCCTGCTTTTAAACTGTTTTTTCTTTCACTCGATCTGAAGGTGCGATTTGATATTCAGGCAAAGGTCGAGGGTGTGATCAACCAATTTGGTAACATAGTGGCCGGAGCTATTCTGGTGATTTTGGGGGTAGGGTATTTTACCTACATTCAGTTGATCCATTACTCGTTTTTACTGGTGTTCATTTTGATAGGAATGATATATGTGGTATATAAACTGTATAATCAATACCGTTCCAGCCTGAAGCAAAAACTAGAAAATCAAAAAGAGTCGATTGATTCGATGATAGAAGGCAATGAGAATATCGCAAAATTGCTCGAGCTGCAGACAGATCATGGGGATCCCTTCAACGCAATTTTTTCCCTCAAGGTTTTGGAGATCATTGAGCCGGTATCCTTTGAGTCCAGGCTGGTAAGCTCACTGGGACATCGATCTGATATGGTAAGGGAGTATGTGTTGAGAAAAATTGAGAAAAACAAATCCATTCAGGCCGTTGATAAGATTTCGGATCTGATTCGCAATGAAAGCTCTGAGGAAATTAAGCAACTGGCCTCTAAAGTGTCACGGCAGATGCAGAAGTCTGATAAATTAAAACTCACCCAGTTTCAGTTCTTTATTTTGATAAAATCAGAAAATCCTGTAGACAGAGAGTTCGCTGCCAGGTTCCTGACGAAGTACAACTCGGAAGACTACCGCCATTTTATGGCAGAATTGTTAAGTGACGTCGATCCCAATGTGAGGGGCACGGCTTTGATCAGTGCCAGCCGGTTGGGGAACCGTGTTTTTTGGCCTAATTTGATCGATAATCTTTCTTTGTCCCCTTATAGTGGTGCCGCATTCGCAGCCCTGGTGAATATCGGTACACCGGTTTTGGATGTTCTTGAAAATGCCTTTTACAAGACAGATCAGGAAATCAGCACCCTGGTTCAAATTGTCAAAATATATGGCAGAATAGGGGGCGAAAAAGCCATAAAATACCTTTGGAAAAAAATCGATTACCCCAACAAGGACGTAGGATCACAAGTATTGCGGTCCCTGAGTACCGGTAATTTTCTGGCACAAGGCCCGGAGGTAATTAAGCTGAAGAGTTACATCAATAAATATATAAGTTTTATCGCATGGAATATGGCGGCGATAAGGGAGCTTCCCGGTGGTACCAACTGGAATCTTCTCAAGGATTCCCTTAAAGAAGAAAATGAATTTAATTATGACCACTTATATCTGCTGTTGTCTTTAATCTATGAAAAACAGTCCATTCAACTGGTAAGGGAAAATATCAACAGTGGTACGGTGGATGGTGTAACATTTGCTATCGAATTGCTAGATGTTTTCGTGTCAGAGGATATAAAAAATGTATTGGTTCCGGTTTTAGATGATATTTCCACCGAAGAGGCGATAAGGCGGCTACAGGAGCATTTTCCGCGGGAAAGCTATTCACCCCAGCGTCTGTTGATTCAAATTATAAACAGGGACTACAACTTTATCAATCTATGGACAAAAACCTGTGCTATTTATAACCTGGGACTCATGGACGAGGCAAAGGTAAGTGATGATCTGATTGCCAATCTGTTTAACCGGGACAGCCTGATAAGAGAGATGGCCGCATGGGCCATTTATCAGATTGATCCGGCTGCTTATGAACAACATACCCAAAGGATACCTGAAAAAATTAAAAAAGAACTGGATGAAGTCATTATTCCCCATAATACCGGGACAATTTTTATCAGGTCTACAAAATTCCACAGGGTGCAGTTTTTAAGAAAAGTTAAAATCTTTTCACATTTACCAGCCATGATACTATACAACATAGCCATGCAAATGATGGAGGTTAAAATATTGAAAGGCGGATTAATATATGACTATGGCAACGTTAAGGACAGCACTTTGTACATTTTGGTTAGGGGCAAAGCAGAAAGCCATGCTGACGGGGAGGTGACAACCCGATTTAGCGAATCAGCGCTTATCGGTGACCTGTTGAAATATGAAAATAATGTCAGTATGTCTAAAATCATAGCGGTCTCGGACTGCATACTTTACACGATTAACAGAGAAACCTTGTATGATTTAATCCCCACTAAACATCGGACTTTCAGGCATGTATTGCCCGAAATTAAAAATAGTTTGCGAAAAAAGATGAAAGCCGGCAGTGCTGCTCTGACTGACATAATCTGACAAACAATTTAAAAATTGACATTTGTAATGATCTGTTAATATTCTGACAAATTTATCGATCATCTTTATCTAACTTGTCTATTAGCAAAAGCGCCGGAAATTTAGCCGGTTTTCTGTACAGAATAAATAAAAGGAATGCAATTTGCGCATGATATAACATTTGTTTATAATCAGGGTGACGGAGAAAACAATGTGAATAACAGTGTTTGGAGGGAGAATTTTGTCCAATGCCTTTTGTTTACGCTGGAAGAAGTAACCGGGGCCCCGGTTACCATTCCCCTCATAGAGCTTTCAGCAGAAAATGTTCAACAGGAACTGAATATTGCCAAACTGGTCATTATTCTTATAGATGATCCTTTTTTGGAAAGTAATATTTCAGATCAAATTTTACGTGTTTATGCGGAAAATCAGGTTAATTTTAAAAATATACTGCCATTGCCTGATAGATTGCTCCCCATAATAGCCTCAGGCTTACCCAGAGCGCTGTTTCCCGAATTAATAAAAAATCATCAGGGTTATGACTTCTCCAGTGTAAAGCTGCGTGAAAAAATGATTCAGGAGAAAAAAGAAACTTACGGGCACTCAAAGTCAGTCAGGACGTTGTGGCTCAAAGTTTTTGATCTGGCAAAAGATATTGAGACGAAATTAGCGCAGTTTGAGAGCCATTCGACAATAGAGGCAACCCCTGTAAAAACCATCTATTTAGCAGAAACAACGCCCGATTTAATTGATATACGGGATGAAATCAAAAGAGATCTGAAAAGGCATGGCTATCAGGTTATCCCTGACCACCTTTTACCAACCAACACCTCAAAAGTTCAGACGATTATTAACAATTACCTGTCTAAAGCCAGAACATCCATCCACTTGATAGGTGAAGCTTACGGTGAAATTACGAATGATAACAGATCCATCGTTGATTTGCAAAACAAGCTGGCTGAAGAGCATAGTGCCAGGATCAACAGTGCCCGGAATAAGGAAAAATTTTCCAGGATCATCTGGATTAATCCCGAAATTGAGACATTGAGTGAACGACAAAAAAAATTCACAGATAACATAAAAAGGGATATTGAGTCCAAGCAGGAATCTGAATTATTACAATCGCCTATCGAAGAACTCAAGGCTTTTATCAGAACATCCGTCAATAAAAGAAACCAGCCTGAAAAGCCTTTTGCAGAACCCCGGAAATCTGTGTCAAAAGTGAAAACCAGTATCTATTTGATTTTTGACCGTAAAGATTATGACACCTCTGAAACTGTAAAGCGGTTTTTGGTGAATCATGGCTTTGATGTGTTGGTACCGACATTCTATGGTGATTTTTTTGAGCTTGAAAATTTACACAAAACCAATCTCATTTCCTGTGATGCCTGCATGGTCATCGCAAAAAAAGCGAATAAAAACTGGTTAACAACTAAACTAAAAGATATTGATAAAATTCATGGATTTGGAAGGCTCCGGCCGATAAAGGCCAAAGCGGTTTACCTTGCCAACGGATCCGGACATGAAGACAGCCTCCCGACAGAAAACGGCACCATTATAATCAATCACGAAGGACAAATAACGGACCAGGTTATGGAACCTTTTTTGAACAAGTTTATAAAAGAAAATGAATAATAACGGTTCAGGACTTGCTAACGATCTTAAGAGGCCGGTTAAAACCGTTTCCAATCCATTCCCGGGACTGCGGCCATTTGAGGTTGACGAGAGCCATCTTTTTTTTGGCAGAGAAGGGCAAAGTGATGAGGTGGTTTACAAATTGATAGAAAACCGTTTTGTTGCAGTCATGGGTTCATCGGGAAGTGGCAAATCCTCCCTTATGAATTGCGGTGTGATACCTAAACTTTACAGTGGACTGTATCCTGCAAATTATAAGGATTGGGAAGTAATAACCACCATGCCGGGAACCAGCCCGGTTGAAAATCTGGCAAAATCCATTCTGTCAACCGACAGGCAGTTTAAGCAGACAGAAGAGAAAGACAGAACATTTCAGAAGATTTTCGCTTCCACTGTATTGAGAAGCAGTTCGCTGGGTTTGGTTGATCTGATCGGACAATCATCCCATTTGACAGGTAAAAACATTTTTTTACTGGTAGATCAGTTCGAAGAATTATTCAGATTCCAGATTGGGGACAACATTTACGATGATATCAATGAGACCACTGCCTATATCAACCTGCTCATAGAGGCCATAGCGCAAAATGAATTGCCTGTATTCGTGGCTATTACCATACGTTCCGATTATTCAGGCAATTTCGCACAATACCCTGGCTTGACGAAAAAGATTAACAAAAGCCATTATTTGATTCCTCAAATGTCGCGGGATCAGCGAAGGCAGGCCATTGAAGCACCGGTGGCCGTAGGAAGGGGCAGAATTTCTCCCAGATTGGTGCAAGAGTTGCTAAATGATGTGGAAGATGATCCCGATCAATTACCAATCATTCAGCATGCCTTGATGCGTACATGGGGTTATTGGACCGAAAACAGATCCCTGGATGAACCCGTAGATATCAAGCATTATGAGGCGATCGGCACGATCAGGCTGGCCCTGTCGCAACATGCCAATGAGATTTATGACAAACTATCTGATTCGGAAAAGGAGATATGCAAGGCACTTTTTAAAACCATCACTGAAAAGGGAAAAGACGACCGGGGTGTCAGAAAACCCAGCAGATTGGACCTGATCGCTGCTATTGCAGGCGTGTTGGAGGCTGATCTCATTGAGGTAATAGAGAAGTTCAGGAAATCCGGGAATTCTCTTTTGATGCCTCCGCAGGATATTCCTTTAACATCAGATGCTATCATCGATGTTTCACATGAAAGTCTGATTCGTATCTGGGGAAGGCTGCATCAGTGGGTAGCGGAAGAAGATGAAGCCATTGAAATGTACCTGCGCCTGTCAGATGCCGCCGGTAAATATCAGCAAGGGTTAACCACACTGTGGCGGCCACCGGATTTGCAACTGGCACTTAACTGGCAGCAAAAATATAACCCAACCCTGGTGTGGGCTCAAAGGTTCGACCCGGCTTTTGAACGGGCCATGGTATTTCTCAGATCCAGTCATGAAGCTTATGAAATTGAAGTAAAAAACAAGGAAGCCCAGCAAAAAAGAAGACTTAGAACCACCAGAATTCTATCCCTGATCTTTGGTATAATTGCCATTTTTTCTATCCTGTTGATGGTGTACGGCTTTAGTCAGCAGTTGGAGGCGGAAAAACAAAGAAAGCTGGCTGAAAAAGAAAAGGTAGAAGCGGAAACGCAAAGAAATGTAGCCCTGAACCTGCGTCAACAGGAGGAGCAGTTGAAAAAGGATGCTATTTTGGCGCGTAAAATGGCCGAAGACCAGAGAAATGTAGCCAAAAAGGCCGAAAAGAATGCACTTTATAACGCCCAACTGGCCCAAGACCAGGCGTTGCTGGCAGAAGAAAGAAGGCTTGAAGCGGTGAAAGCCAGAATCTACGCAGAGGGTAAAGAGGTCGAAGCCAAATTGCAAAGGGATGCGGCGAATCGCCAAAGAAACATTGCCAATAATAAACAAAAAGAGGCCTACCGGCTTAGACTTTTATCTATTGCCAGAACCATGGCTGTAAAATCACTGCAAGAGGATGAAACACAGTTAAAAGGGTTGTTGGCGCTGCAGGCTTACCATTTTAACGAGACATACCAGGGAAATCACCATGACCATGATATTTATGATGGTCTCTATTACGCTTATAAAACTTTAAAAGGTGACTCAATCAATCGTCTGATCGGCCATACGGGCTCTATCAGATCCATGGTATTTACTAAAGATGGCAAAAGGTTATTTACCACCGGTGGAGATGGAAAAATCTTATTGTGGAACCTTGAAAATGAGAGAAAAACAGTTTCTGAAGTAGCAAATAATGGTAGAAATGATCTTTCTAACAGGGTCTTGGCCATTAGCCCGGATGAAAAATGGTTAGTAAGTGGGCATAACGCATCTTTCATTGAAGTGTTCGATTTGAGAAACCTTCGGAAAAAGCCATTAAAAATAAATATTCATAATAAACTAATCTGGGATGTTGCTTACATGCCCGATAATAGTGGATTTGTTTCGGTAGGTGCCGATAGCACGGTATATTTTTGTGATTTAAAAGAAAAAACTGAGATTAAAAAAGTCAATTGCAGGATCAACAATCTGGCAGTGAGCTCTGACAGTAAAACAATCGCCTTTGCGCAGGAAGATGGAAAGCTGGTGTTATTGGATAAAACACAAGGATACAAAGAAAGCATTTATACGATTACAGAAGGTAATATCCCTATTCAATCCATTGCATTTAATCAGGGGGGAAATCTTTTGGCAGTGGGTGAAAAAAATGGCCTTGTGAAGATCTGGGATCTGGAGGAGAGCAGGATCAAAGCCAATTTACCTGGATTTAAAGCCAGGGTAAATGATCTGGCTTTTGGCCCTAATGACCGTATGCTTGCTGCGGTAAGCTTTGATGGGGAGGCCAGGATTTGGTTCATGGATCAATTGAATACGCAGCCGGTGGTCTTAAGCGATCATGATGATTGGATATGGAGCCTGACCTTTTCACCGCAAGGTGAACATCTGGTTACAGGTTCGGTGAATAGTTTGATCAGAATTTTCCCTACCGATCCGGAGATGTTAGCAGATCAGTTTTGCGGAGATCTGAAAAGAAACCTGAGCGTGAAGGAGTGGCACGATTACGTGGACCCGGATGAGGATATTGAATATATTTTTACCTGCCCCGGCTTACCAATGGGCGAAACGGAATTGAGGGATTTTTGACATGACAAGTTATTTTCAAATACATCATGGTATACTTAGGACCGTAGTACTGGGCCTGGTGCTGTTGGGGTCGGCAAACGTAGGAATTCAGGGGCAGGAATGTGAAAGAGTACTTAGAAAAGCCGAGAGTAATTACGATAACGGCCAGCTTAGGGAGATTCCCGGGATTCTCTCCAAATGCCTGACAGGTGGATTCAACAAAACGCAGAGAGAAAAAAGTTATAAACTGTTGGTATTGACCTATATATTTCTTGATGACATAGATAAAGCCGAGGAATATTTATTAAAATTACTCAAATCCAACCCGCAATTTGAAGTGTCACAGCTTGATCCGCCGGAGTTCATTTATTTATACAACGGCTTCAGAACCAAATCCTATTTTTCCATCGCTATAAAAGGAGGTATGAATAATACATTCGTTAATGCATTGAATATCAATGGTGTAGGAAATATTCCGCTTGGTTACCAACGGAACTCGAGTAAAATGGGATATCAGGTTGGTTTGGGGATTAATTTCAGGATTTGGGAAAACTTTGAGGTCAGTGCTGAATTCAATATTGTCAATCGCAGGTTTAATCAGATTGATTCCTTGAAAACCACATTTTTTACTGATGTGGAACGGCCGCTCGGATATAACTTTTCAATAATCAACGCCTCCGAAAGTCAGATTTGGGTAGGTGTTCCCTTGATGATGAAATATAGCATCACCCAATACAAAATGCAGCCTTTTATTTATGGAGGTGTTTCAATGTACTACCTGTTAGGTGCCAACCTTAATGTCACGAGGTTTAATATTGATCCTTCAGATGTAGAAACCCCGCAAAGGGCGGTTACAGGCCCATCTGTCAAATTGTTAAGGGCAGGAATCAGGGAAAAATACCACTATTCACTATTGGCAGGTGCGGGTTTTAAGTACAAAATAGGTACTGATTATCTGATGCTGGATTTCAGATACTATCTGGGAATCAATAACTTAAGAAATGAAGAGGCTGCCCTTGATGCGAGCAATGAGCTTGTATACAGATATGGGTACATTGATAACGATTTTACCATTAACGGAGCCCTTATATCTATCGGTTATGTAAAGCCTTTTTACAGACCTAAAAAATTAAGGAAAAAGCTGTAGAACATGAAAGGGTTAAGCATGATGTTTAGAGATAGTAAAATTTGCTTGTTGGTTACGCTGTTCAGCCTGTGTTTGTTCTGTTTTTCTTGTAATGATGATGCCATCATCAAAATGGAACAATCCAAATCTTTTGTAAAGTTTTATGGTGGAATTCGGGATCAGGAAGGTGTTGATATGAAGCAGACGCCGGACGAAGGTTTTATCCTGTTGGGTTCAACCACTTCATTTGGGCATGGAGGTTCCGATATTTATCTGGTAAAAGTGGACAAATTTGGAAATGAAATCTGGTCCAACACCTATGGTGGCCCTGATAACGACAAAGGAAAATCAATTCAGGTTACCGACGATGGTAGTTATGTAATATTGGGCGACTACCAAAACAGTGATAACTCCACAGATATGTACTTTTTAAAGGTGGATTCCGATGGTGGGATAGTATTTGAACACACATTTGGAAATAACTCATTGAATAGTAATGAACATGGTAATGAAGTGCAAAAGACGCTGGACGGGGGATTTATTCTTGTGGGTTCGACAACAAATCCGGACAGGATAGAAACCGGTCCGACAGATTTTTACCTGGTCAAAACCAATCTTAATGGCATCATGGAATGGCAAAGGACAAGAGGGTTTGAAAATTCCGCAGAAGAAGGGAACTCTGTGGCTCAGGTTGATAATGATAATTACATTGTCATTGGCACTACTGAAAATGCCAGGGAAAACGATCAACAAAACGGCAAAAATATATTTGCCTACAAGATCAATGCTGATGGGGATAATATAGGTAACAGGTTCTTTGGTGGGCTAAACGACGATCTTGGAAGTAAAATATGCAAAACTGATGTGGGGTATGCGATTCTGGGAACTTCCAGTTCCCGGCTGGGTAATGGACAGGGTGGAGAAGATATTATTTTGATACAAATTAATCAGGATCTTGAAGCGTTTTCAATCAAAACTATTGGCGGTGTGGAAAACGAGCGTGGGGTATCATTCGTCCAATCGGATGATGACGGGTTTATTATTGTTGGGTCGACAACTTCCTATACAAATGCTTCTGTTAATCCCGATATTTACCTGGTAAAAGCAGACTTATCGGGCAATGTATTGCCAGATTGGGAAGCTAATCCCAGGGTTTTTGGAGGAGAAGGTGCAGACGAAGGTAATGCCGTTGTTCAGACCGCAGATGGATTTGCACTTATTGCTACGGCTACTTTTTTTGAGGCCACCGACAATCGCGTTTTAAACCTGATTAAAACCAATAGGCAAGGTATACTTTTAAGATAAATATTGGCTGTAATATGGCTGAAAATGTTACACTTCTTATGTTTTTTACCATCTTCATAAAGCTTTCTTTTCATATTCCCATTATCTTATTGCTCGTATCTAAAAGCAAAATGGAGACAGTTTTTTTAGACATAACTGCCTGATTCGGGAGTGGTGAATAGCTAAAATATGTCAAAGAACTTGAAAACAGAATATATATTTTATACGTTCAGCGTACTTTCTTGTGTTGGAAAACGGGGATTGATAGCTGTATTGTGGGCTGTATTTGGTTTTATACCCTCTTTTTTACATGGTCAGGTCGTTGTGACACCACCCTCTGCGGTAAGTCTTTGTGTAGGGGGCGATTATGTGAATGTGGGCAACATCGTGATTACAGAAACCAATCCCAATGATATTGTCGACAATGGAACTGGTTTTACCTATATCCTTTCATTGCCATCTGCTGATTATGAGTTTGAAGACAACATTGGTACAATAGCAATAACCGGAGGCAACCGTCTGAGCGCTATATCTATGGATGTAGATCCGGGTTCGATAACAGTAACTTTCGACCATTCCCCGGGCGGCACCAGTGATGAATTTACCATTTCTAATTTACGGATCAGGGCTGTCAGTTTTGGGCTTGTAGGGGAGTTAAGAAGAACAGGCGGAACTTCCACACAGAGCGGAAATCAACCTTCCGACAATCAGAATCACCTTTCCCTTTCTACTTTCATTACTTCTTTAACTATAGATGCCGGCGGCCCTCAAGCCATGTGTGATGGGGCATCTGTTAATATTGGAGGAAGTCCTACCGCTTCAGGAGGGACAGGACCCTACACATATGTGTGGAGCCCCACGACAGATTTAGATGATTTTACAGACCCCAATCCCGATGCCATTCCAACTACCACCACTATTTATACGGCTATCGTTAGCGATGCTACAGGGTGTACCTTGAGCGATAATATGACCCTTACGGTAAATCCGATACCGGCAATTACTAATCCCTCGGTAGATTTATTCACAACCATATGCAGCGGCGAAGCATTAAATTTCATACCCCATTCATCAGTCGGAGGTACGACCTATAGCTGGACTTCCAGCACGATTGGTACGATTTCGGGCGCCTCGGTAACAGGCTCTGGTACAGGTACAATTACGGATATACCCATCAACACGGGGAATTCACCCGGTACGGTGACTTACACGATCACTCCTACGGCAAGTGGATGTTCCGGTACACCGGTTGATTATGTGGTGACTG